>NZ_JBJFZW010000005.1:0-174135 GCF_045033025.1 Ligilactobacillus sp. LYQ139 | reverse complement strand
AAGGAAAGAGTGCGGTGATGATGGCCTGAAGGATACACCTGTTCCCATGCCGAACACAGTAGTTAAGCTTCAGCGCGCCGAGAGTAGTTGGGGGACCGCCCCCTGTGAGGGTAGGACGTCGCCGTGCGATGAAAAAAAGGAGTTCTAATAAGAACTCCTTTTTTATTTGTTCATTACTGTTTTTGGATGAGTGTTAACCATGCTGGAAGCGCCGCACATAAATCATTGTATGTTGCTTTGAAGTTGTGCGTATACCACGGATCAACAATTGGTTGACCCTTCTTATTCGGTAAAACATCATTAATTCCGTAAATTTTACCGGCTGTTCCTTGAGGAGCAATTGCGCGAAGATCCCGTAAATTCATGGCATCCATTCCGATAATGTAGTCATTAGTAGTAAAGTCTTGGGGAATAATTTGGCGTGAAATTAACCCAGTCATCGGAATATGATGAGCCGTTAAAATTTGTTTAGTTCCCTCGTGGGGCTGACTTCCTACCTGAGCACTTGTCCCGGCTGAATCGACCGTAATTTGAGACGTAAGGTGGGCTTGATCCACAAGATTACGCATCATTGCTTCTGCCATGGGTGACCGACAAATATTTCCTAAGCATACAAACAGGACGTTTGTCATTATTCTCTCTCCTTCCTTGTTTAGTATTAGAATACGTAAAGTTACGCAAATTGACAACGATTTGTAATTATTCGGGTAAACGGCGGTAGTGTAGGGGAAATTTCAATTTTTACGATGATAATCATATAATAAAAGTAAAGCGAAGGGGAAAGAAGCGAGATCCAATGGAAAGTGTAAAGGAAGTTCTTCAACCAGCATTTCAAACGAAGAACTTCATTTTGATTGTAAAGAGTGCGGTAGTGGGCGCAATTACGGGATTAATCGTTAGTATTTTTCGGTTGATTATTGACCATACAATGAGTTGGTTGTACTTAATTTACCCTTACATGCTTCACCATCCGGTAACTATTATCGGATATGTAATTGTAACCCTCATCTTAGCGTTAATCCTAGGATTTATTATTCGACCGCAATTGCGTAATATTACGGGTTCTGGGGTTCCTCAGACAGAGGCGATTCTTGACGGAACGCTTGAGATTAAGTGGTGGCCGGTTCTTTGGCGGAAGTTTGTAGGAGGCCTTATGGCGATTTGTCCGGGATTGTTTCTTGGGCGAGAGGGTCCGTGTATTCAAATGGGAGCGTGCGTTGCTCAGGGAGTAGCGGATGATCTGTTTCCTAGCACAAAACAGGAGCGAAATACGTTGATTGCTAGTGGAGTTGCTGCGGGGCTTTCTGCAGCGTTTAGCGCTCCGCTCGCCGGTGCGTTATTTTTGATTGAAGAAATTACCCAGGACTTTTCCACGGTCGTTTGGTTAGCGGCCCTGACCGCTGCAATTGTTTCTGACATGGTAACGCTTATCTTCTTTGGGCTAACTCCTAGCCTACACTTAATTTATGATTTTAGTGTCCCGCTAGCGCAATATTGGCAATTAATTCTGTTAGGGTTGATTCTTGGGTTCTTTGCTTTTCTCTACCAGTGGGTGATTTTAAGTTTACCTCATTGGTACGGAAAGTTAAAAATCATTCCCCGACCTTGGCACTGCGTTGTCCCGCTTTTATTAGTGATTCCGTTGGGGTTATATTATTGTAAAATGCTCGGAGGAAGCCATAACTTTATTCTTGATATTACCAGCCCCCACTTTAGTACGTATATTATGAACAGGATGTCTGGGGTGGGAATCTTGCTTCTCCTTCTAATTATTCGGTTTGTTTTTTCGATGGTTTCATACGGTGCATCTGTCCCAGGAGGGATTTTCATGCCAATCCTGGTTCTTGGGGCAACGGCGGGCGGTTTATACGCAAGCGTGATGGTCCACATGGGACTACTTGCCTCAGGGTACTTCTTAAACATCGTAATTTATGCGATGGCGGCGTACTTTGGTGCGATTGAAAAGGCACCATTTACCGCGGTGGTGCTTATTTCTGAAATGGTCGGAAGTATTAAACACATGATGCCTTTGATTGTTGTCACGTTAGTCGCATACCTGGTCAATGATTGGCTAGGAGGACGGCCGATTTACACCGCTTTACGGGAATTAAATGGATTTTAGAAAAGGGACGGATGTACCAAAAGTAATACAGCATTCAGTTGCTCCTTTTATTAGAATTGAAAAACGCGTTAAGGGGTTGGAAGCTCCTTAACGCGCTTTTTGTTTATTCATAATTAATTTGTAAGGTTTCCCCCGCGAAACGTAACCGGGAGAATACACGGCGATTCAGTTACGGGTTTGTCTGGGGTTTCAATCCGTTGTTTTAGGAAATTAACAAGCACCGCAGCAAGGTCACGCGTTGGCTGAATAACTGTCGGTAATTCCGGATAGTAGTTTTGAATTAGCTGTGTACCATCAAACCCGCTTACCCGTAAGGCGGCTGGAACGTCAATATGAAGTTCCCGGGCCGTTTGAAGAACTAAGAGTGCGGTTAAGTCGTCCGTGCACACTACCGCATCAGGATGATGATTAGTTAGCATGTCTTTAATTGTTAGTTTTTTGACTGCGGGTGAATCATCAAACCGAACCGGATAAATGTGGGAATGGAGTCTAAGCGCACGCACCGTATCCTGGTATCCGTGGAGGCGTTGGATGGTCGGATTAGCTTCATCGTGGGGATTTCCCAGGAAATAAATATGCCGGGCACCGGTCTGGTACATGGCTCGAGTTGCATAAACCATTCCCTGGTAATTATCGGACGACACGATGGGGATATGGGGGGCTAACTGCCGGTCGAAAGAAACAATCGGTAATCCCGTACGTTGGTACTCCCCAATGCCAAGGTTGTGGGCCCCGGCAATTACCCCGTCCACCTGATTAGCAATCAGCATCCGGAGGTAAGCGCGCTCTTTTTCCTTATTTGTTACACTGTTACACAGAATCATTTTGTAGTTGTTACGGAGCAGTTCGTTTTCAATTTCCTCGACAAGTTCGGCAAAAAACGGGTTCGTAATTGACGGAACAATTACGCCAATTAGGTGGGTTCGTTTTCCTTGAAGAGAGCGGGCCAAGGAGTTGGGCTGGTAGTTCAGTTTTTTCATTGCGGCATGGACCGCATTAATTGTTTTTTCGCTAAGGTAACCGTAGTTATTGATTACCCGGGAAACGGTCGTAACTGAGCACTGTGCTTCCCGGGCAACGTCTTTCAATGTTGGACGGTGCATGGTTCATTCCCCCCTAATAGGCGTACTTCAGTCATAATCAAGCTGGTAATTATAACGCAAGCGGCCAGTATTTACCGGTAAAATGGCCGCTCCCCAAAAGTGCCACTGTTGTAGCAGTTGGTTCCTGGAAGAACCGGAAGGTCATAACACGCCGGCCACCATTAATAAAGATTTCACCCAGTGAAGCGTCAATGAAGACGTCCAGATCTAGGTTGGCGTTTGCTGCAAGGGTGATTGTCCGGGTTGTCCCATATTTTGGGTTGACTGCCTTTCCGGCCTGACCACGATCAAGCGTTAGTTTCCCGGTGGTGGTATCAAAATGGAGCTGGATGGCATGGGTACAGTTTGCATTGCCTGCGAGAAAAAGGGTTCCTTGAGTTGGGGCATCAAAATGCAGGTGAAGTTCGTATTGGCTACCAACATCAGCAATCAACGGGGTAATTTCCTGGGAAATTGTACCGTTCAACGTTTGTTCATCCCCTCGGAGACTTTTCATTGCAGCCACTGGTTGCTGGATTAATTCCCCCGCGGGTGTCATGTGGAGCTCCTTTACCTGGCTAAGACAATTAGCCCAGCCTTCTTCATCCGTTGGGTAGGTGCAATCGGGAAGGCCAACCCAGCTAATCATGTACGTATTTCCGTCCGGGGCATTAAATGCCTGAGAAGCATACACGTCAAAGCCGTCGTCAAGGTTGGTTGGCGAAGTAGCACCGGTAATTGCCGGGGTAGTGAGGTCACAGTCATCACCAACGAGATACATGTTTGGATAAATATTGGCGTAATGTTGGATTTCTTGGGCGAGTCCTTGCGGGCAGAAAATAAGAACGGGGTGTCCGTCAACCCAAACAAGGTTCGGACATTCAATCATGTATCCCATGTCGTCTTTACTAAACTGAAGGTATCCTAGATCACGCCATTCATGGAGGTCGGGGGATGAATAGACCGCCACTTGTCCGGTTAAGGTTTGCTTATCTTGCGCCCCGATGATGGCATAATAGGTGTCTCCTTGCTTAACTAGCTGCGGATCACGGAAATGTTCGGTGACATGGTCAGGAGGGATGATTAACGGGGCTGGAAGCTTGGTGATGGTTCCGTCTGGGGCCATCATTGCTCCTAATTGGTATGGGGTTCGAACCCATTTATCGTTTCGGTGGTTTCCCGTGTACATTAGCATTAGTTGGTCGCCGACGACCATTGCTGAACCGGAATACGCTCCGTGACTATCGTATGGTGTATCAGGCGCGAGGGCGAGTCCTTGGTTTTCCCAGTGAACGAGGTCAGACGATGTGAGGTGAACCCACGACTTTAACCCGTGAACCGGGCCGAAGGGATATGACTGATAAAAAATGTGCCATTCCCCATTAAAGTATGAAAAACCATTGGGATCATTTAGAAGTCCTGACTGGGGATGAATGTGGTAATGCAACTGATACTGTGACCGAGCCGTCTTTGCCTGCAATTGAAGTAGTGTTTGGGCGTCCCAATCAGCGTAAGGTAAATACCGGCGTTCTCGCGTCCATTCCATTAGTAATCCTCCTTGAAAACGTTATCTACCACCATTCTAGCGAGCAGCAGTTTTTGTGTCAAACGTATGTCATGTTATCCTTTCATGTTTAAAAAAGAAGGATAAAAACGGCTTTTTGTATGATAAACGTTTGACATACGGATAAAAAGCTGGATAATAGAGCTTGGAAGTTATAAAAACGTTTCCATTGCAATTATTATTTACGGTAAAGGAGTGTTTGCCATGGATCACAAGAAGGTCGCTGCTGACGTCGTCAAGGCGGTTGGCGAAGACAACATCGTTGCCGCTGCCCACTGTGCAACCCGGCTACGGTTGGTCTTAAAGGATGAATCCAAGGTTGATCAGGCAGCTTTGGATAATAACGACGGGGTTAAGGGGACGTTCAGCACGAACGGACAGTTTCAGATTATTATTGGCCCCGGTGATGTTAATAACGTTTACGATGAAATGGTTAAGCAGACAGGGGTGCAACAGGCATCAACTGATGACTTAAAGCAGATTGCTGCTAAGGGAAAGCACGTTAATCCAATTATGGCATTTGTTAAGCTATTGTCTGACATCTTTGTTCCGTTAATTCCAGCATTGGTTGCCGGCGGGCTTATGATGGCGTTAAACAACTTCATTACGTCAAAGGGACTCTTCGGCCCCCAAGCTGTTGTTACGATGGTGCCGTGGCTTAAGCCAATTTCAAACATGATTCAGGTCATGGCGTCAGCACCGTTCATCTTCTTGCCAATCTTAGTTGGGTTTGCCGCCGCTAAGCGGTTTGGGGCTAACCGGTTCCTTGGTGGAATGATCGGGATGATGATGACGTCCCCGAGTTTGATTGCAGGACATTCGTGGGTTCTGTTTGGGATGCACGTTTCCCAGACGCCGTACACATACCAGGTTATCCCGGTATTGGCGGCTGTGTGGGTTCTGTCCATTCTAGAGAAGTTCTTTCACAAGCATTTACCAGAAGCAGTGGACTTTACGTTTACCCCGTTATTGTCCGTTATTATTACCGGTTTTCTGACATTTGTTTTGATTGGACCGGTTATGCGGGCCGTTTCTGAGTACCTGACCGACTTCATCGTTTGGCTGTACCACATGACTGGAGCGATTGGGATGGGAATCTTTGGGGCTTGCTATTCACCGATTGTGCTGACTGGGCTGCACCAAAGTTTCCCGGCCATTGAAACCCAATTAATTACTGCTTTACAGCATGGTAAGGGAGTGGGAGATTTCATCTTTATCGTTGCTTCTATGGCTAACGTTGCTCAGGGAGCGGCGACCTTTGCAATCTGGCGGTTAACTAAGGACAGCAAAATGAAGAGTTTGACTTCATCGGCCGGTGTTTCTGCTTTACTAGGGATTACGGAACCGGCCATCTTTGGGGTTAACCTGAAGTTTAAGTTTCCGTTCTTCTGTGCTTTAGTTGGTTCATGTGTGGCATCGTTTGTCGCTGGACTGTGCAAGTTAGGCGCTGCTTCCCTTGGTTCTGCTGGATTCCTAGGGTTCCTATCACTGCACATTGCGTCTCGGTTAACGTTACCGTTCTATGTTGGGTGTGAATTACTTAGTTTTGTCGTTGCCTTTATCATCACCTTTATATACGGGAAGAAGCATATCGACCAGGTTAACCCGGCTAGTGCGACGGTTCAAGAAAGCGTTACGGCCGTTTCTGCTGACGAAGCCGCTGCGGTTGATGCCAAGGCAGAACAGGTTGCTGAGGAAGAATTAAGCCTGAACGATGAAATCATTGCTTCTCCGGTTACCGGGAAGTCTGAAAGTCTAAGTGATGTTAACGACGAGGTCTTCTCCACGTTAATGATGGGGAACGGGGCTGCTGTTGTTCCAAGTGATGGAACAATCTATGCGCCAGTTGATGGTGAAATTATGATTGCATACGAAACGAAACACGCTTACGGTTTGAAGTCTGATAACGGTGCGGAAGTATTGATTCATATCGGGATTGATACCGTTAACCTGAAGGGTGCCCCGTTTGAATCATTTGTTAAGCAGGGGCAGCACGTTAAGAAAGGAGATAAACTGGGGACGGTTGATGTCCAGCAGGTAAAGGATGCCGGGCTTGATCCAACGGTGATGGTGGTTATTACTAATACTGCCAGTTATGCTGCCGTTGATCGAATCACTGAATCAAAGGTGGAACATGGCGATCAGTTAATTGCCGTTACGGTTAAGGAATAACCGCACGTTCTTCGAAGTGTGGTTAAATGAAAAATCCGAGGAACCAACTGGTTCTCCGGATTTTTTGTTTTCAATGCCCTGGATAAAAGTTACTGTTCGTCCTTGTAGACGTAGTCCCGTGTCATTGGCAATCCAGCACCGCTTGGTCCCTTAGTTAGCAGATACTGCATGACGTCTACATTCCCCACTTGGAAGACGGCTGCACAGGCTTGAAGGTAGAGATCCCACATTCGGGCAAAGCGTTCGTCAAACATTTGCTCAACTTCTTGCCGGTGGGCGTTAAAGTTTTTGTCCCAAATTTCAAGTGTCTTTTGGTAGTGTCGCCGTAAACTTTCGAGGTCAGCAATTTGGAGGTTAGCGTTGATGATATGGTCGATGTTTTCGACCACTCCCGGAATATAACCGCCCGGGAAGATATATTTATTGAGCCAGGCGTTATAGGCACCACCTTGTTGGCGGGTAATTCCATGGATGAGGGCGGTCCCACCATCCTTAAGAAACTGACTAATCAGTTGAAAGTATTCTGCCAGGTTTTCTTCGCCAACGTGCTCAAACATGCCGACGCTGACTACATAGTCAAACGGGGAGTGCTTTAACTTCCGGTAATCTTCAAGGAGGATTTCTGCTTGACCTTCGAGCCCCTGGCTCTTAATTTGCTGTTGGACGTAGTGGTATTGTTCCTCACTAAGGGTAATCCCGGTGACTTTCATGTCGTATTTCTTAGCGGCTGTGAGCATCAGTGTTCCCCAACCACATCCAATATCAAGGAGCGTTTCCCCTTGCTTGGGATGGAGTTTGTGGAGAATGTGCATGACCTTGTTCATTTGAGCCTGTTCGAGGGTATCGTCAGGATGCTTAAAGTAGGCACATGAATATGTCATCGTTGGGTCAAGCCACATCTTATAAAAGGTATTCCCAATGTCATAGTGGGCAGCGATGTCTGCCTTGTTATCCTTAACCGAGTGAGTTTGTTTTTTGGGTAAAAGGTTCTTGATCTTAGAATTGGTCATGAAACTGCCCGCTGATTCATAAGCAGAAACTAGTAGTCGTTGAAGTGAGCCATCAACGTCAACGGTTTTGTTCATGTAGGCTTCGCCTAAGCAGAGCGAAGCATTTTTGATGAGGTCAGGAATTGAGATTTTACCGTTAAAGGTGATGGTTGCTTCAGGCGTCCCATCACCGCCGTACTGTTCCGTCTTTCCGTCGGCAAACTTAACCTTTACCGGGTAGTTAAACGAATGTTTCAGTACTTCCTTGAAAAACAAATCATTTATCATGTGAAAGACCTCCTTAGAATTAATGAAATGCTTTCCAAACTAATTGTAACGCTTTTGTTAATTGTTAGTAAGTAGTTGCGGTATGCAACGGTTACGACAAATTTATTCCACTTTTTTGGTAGTTTACACTTGTCATATACTACAAAAGTAGTATACTAAGAAGCGTAAGGAAGTGATGGCGATGAAAATCGACATCAAGGCATATCTCGGTGCAAACCAATTAACGATTTACCGGGTGTCGAAGGAATCAGGCTACGGCTACACGACCTTGCATAAGTCGTTCAATAAGCAGCAGTCCAGTGCGACGTCGCTGAATCTTCGGGATCTCGATGCACTTGCTCAGGCTCAGCATAAACGAATGTGGGAAGTTCTTCGGGAGCTTGAAGAACACTACTTACGGGACGATGATGAAGGGTAAGCGTAGTTGGAAGTCCGTTAGCGTGCACGAGCAGGTTGATGGGCTTTTGCCGTTAAATAAATACCGTAAGAATTAGAAAATATAAGAAGGAGGAATGTGTTATGGCTAGGATTCCAGTAGATCCATTTGACGATGACATGAATAGTATCTTTAACCAGTTAATGGGCGGGATGAACGGAATGAATTCAGAACGGCATTATCTGGTAAACGGGCGGGAATTAACCCCAGAACAGTTCGCAGAGTACCGGAAAACCGGGAAGCTACCGGATGGGGTTGCTCCACAGCAAGCCGCTAAGCGCGGGCAGGCAAATGGGAAGGATTCGCTTCTGGATAAGCTTGGCCGTAACCTAACGGAAGAAGCCCGGCAAGGAAACCTTGATCCGGTAATTGGGCGGAACAAGGAAATCCAGGAAACGAGTGAAATCCTTTCTCGGCGGACGAAGAATAACCCAGTATTGGTTGGTGATGCCGGGGTTGGGAAAACGGCTGTGGTTGAAGGCTTGGCTCAGGCGATTGTCGCGGGTAACGTTCCGGCAGCCATTAAAAATAAGGAAATTATCAGCATAGATATTTCTGGTTTAGAGGCAGGGACTCAGTTCCGGGGAGCGTTTGAAGAAAACGTTCAGCGGTTAATTGATGAAGTAAAGAAACGGGGCAATGTAATCCTCTTCTTAGATGAAATTCATCAGATTCTTGGTGCTGGGAGTACCGGCGACGGGAACGGTTCGAAGGGCTTGGCTGATATCTTAAAGCCGGCATTATCCCGGGGTGAAGTGACCGTTATTGGGGCAACGACCCAGGATGAGTACCGGAATACTATTATGAAGGACGCAGCCCTTGCACGGCGGTTTAACGCGGTTACGGTTAATGCACCGAGTGCAGCGGACACGTTTAAGATTCTGCAGGGAATCCGTAAGTTGTACGAGAAGCACCATAACGTTGAACTGCCGGATGATGTTTTAAAGGCAGCGGTTGATTACTCAATCCAGTACATCCCGCAGCGGAGTTTACCAGATAAGGCGATTGACCTGCTTGATATGACGGCAGCGCACCTTGCGGCGCAGAACCCGGTTGCTGATGTGAAGGAACTGGAAGGTCAGATTAAAGAATTGGCCAAGAAGCAAAAGGATGCGGCCGCTAAGGAAGACTACGAAGAAGCCATGAAGGATAAGCAGCAAATCAAGGAGTTGCAGTCCCAGATTGACCAGCACTCGGAGGATAAGAAAACAACGGCAACGGTGAACGACGTGGCGGAAGCCGTTGAACGGTTAACCGGCATTCCGGTTTCTCAGATGGGCGCAAGCGATATTGAACGCCTGCGGGGAATCGGTGACCGGTTAAAGGGTAAGGTAATCGGCCAGGACGAAGCGGTCGATGCGGTTGCCCGCGCAATTCGGCGGAACCGGGCTGGGTTTGATGAAGGTAATCGGCCGATTGGGAGTTTCCTGTTCGTTGGCCCAACCGGAGTTGGAAAGACGGAACTGGCAAAGCAGTTGGCGTTGGATATGTTCGGCAATAAGGATGCGATTATTCGGTTGGACATGTCTGAGTATTCTGACCGGACGGCGGTTTCTAAATTGATCGGAACAACGGCTGGATACGTTGGGTATGACGACAACGGTAACACGCTAACCGAAAAGGTTCGGCGGAATCCGTATTCAATTGTCCTACTGGATGAAATTGAAAAGGCTGATCCACAGGTAATCACGCTACTCCTGCAGGTACTGGATGATGGCCGGTTGACGGATGGCCAGGGAAACACCGTTGACTTTAAGAACACGGTCATTATCGCAACGTCAAACGCTGGGTTTGGAAACGAAGAGTTGACGGGTGACAAGAAGCAGGATGCTGACCTGATGAAGCGGTTAGCCCCGTACTTCCGGCCAGAATTCCTAAATCGGTTTAATGCCATCGTTGAGTTCTCCCACCTGACAAAGGACGATCTCAAGCAGATTGTTGATCTCATGTTAGCAGACGTTAATGCGACGCTGGCTAAGAAACACCTGGATTTGACCGTCAACGATGATGCCAAGGACTACTTGATTGAACAAGGGTACGACGAAGCGATGGGTGCCCGGCCACTGCGGCGGGTAATTGAGCAGCAGATCCGGGACAAGGTAACGGACTACTACCTGGATCACCTGGACGTTCAGCACCTTGAAGCGGTGATGGAAGATGGTCAGCTAGTTATTAAGGAACGGCAGGCTAAGGCAAAGAAGGATAAGGGTGAAGAAGAGAAAAAGGAAAAGTAATTAGGTAGTAGATTAATCCCTAATTTACGAAGAGGAAGTCGGTGAATACCGGCTTCCTTTTTTGTAATTATAGGAAATTCTGAGCAAAAACAAAATGCTGATTACAATATGTTCCGACAAACTGAATAAACGATTGTGCGGTGGGAGTAAGGAAAGTGTTTCGTTTAGTAATCATGTAGACGTGATGGTTCCTGTGGTGATCAGCGATGGTGCGCAGCGTAATATCCTTGGTATGCGCCTCTTGCAGGTCAGGTATTAGGGCAGCCATATGATTACTTTTAACAAAACCGATAATGTTGTGTTCGTTGGTGAGTCTGAGTTGAATGTTGGGGTTGATGTGCCCATCCTTGAAAATCTGTTCGATTAGGCGAAACATCCCGCATTCAGGGGTGTATGAGACAAGGGGGTAGTGTTCGATGTCGTGAAGGATGACGCGTGGTTTTTTAGCCAGTGGGTGGTTAACAGGGACAGCCAACTTAATTTCTTGCTCTCCGATGAGTTGAAAAGTAAAGATTTCGTTAGCGGGTTGGCGGTTGAATTCGCTAATCATTGAACCAAAAACAACGTCATATTTTCCGGCGTTGAGTGCATGAAGCATTGCGGGGGTAAGGTCTTCCGAAAATTGAAATTTAGTTGCAGGATAATGCTGCTGGAACTGACTTACAAGGGTAGGAACGAGACTGTGGCCGACTGAGTAAATAAACCCGATGTTTACCTGGCCTTGATCGCGGGCCATTAAGCGGGTAATGACATGTTCTCCGGTATCTAACGCATCAAGTGCTTGCTCCGCATAGGGTAAAAAGATAGTGCCCATCCGGGTGAGTTTGATATTACGACCGTCAGGTTCGATAAGAGGAACGGTTAATTGTTGTTCTAGTTTGTGAATTGCGTAACTCAATGATGATTGCGCGATTCCGAGTTGTTCTGCTGCTCGTGACATGTGGCTAGTATGCGCAAGTGTTACGAAATACCGTAAATGGCGGAGATTATCCATCGAAAAAGCCCCCAATTAATCGAAATAATCTATTAATAATGTATATGAATTTGGCTGTTTTGTAAACGGAATGAGGAATAAAATGGCAGTGTTTGATAAATTAATAACAAACTTTGGGGGGATGTTTATGGGGAGAAAAGCAGTTCGTGTTCGGGACATTGTATTAGGTTCTGGACAACCCAAAATTGCTGTTCCGGTTTGTGGAACAGATGATGCCACCGTTATTGCTCAGGCGCAACGGTGCATGGAAAAGCAACCGGATGTTATTGAATGGCGCGTTGATTATTACCGAAATAATGAGCGTAGTACCTTAACACGTATTGCGCAACAGTTACGGCAGATAATTGGTAATACGGTTTTACTAGCAACTTTTCGGACGAAAGCGGAGGGTGGTGAGCGTCACCTTGAAGAGGATGAATACTTTGCAATCTGCGATAGTCTGTTAGCAACTGGAGCGGTTGACCTTTTAGACGTTGAATTAATGCATGACCCTCATAAGGTTAAGGCTGTGGTTGGATATGCGCATCAAAAAGGTGTTGCGGTTGTGATGAGTAATCATGATTTTGCTAAAACGCCGGCTCGCTCGGTGATTATTAATCGACTAGCCCAGATGGAATCAATGGGGGCGGATATAGCTAAGATTGCGGTAATGCCACAAAATATGCAAGATGTCCTGTTACTAATGACAGCGACTGAGGAAGCGTACCGGCACCTTGAAATCCCCGTGATTTCGATGGCGATGGGTGATGACGGACGGATTTCCCGGTGTACGGGGGAATTAACCGGATCATGTTTGAGCTTTGCGGCAGTTGCGGAATCCTCCGCTCCAGGGCAAATGACCATTGATGATTTACGGCTAGTTTTAAGCACAGTGCACAGTAAAACAAAGGGGGAAAAATGATGAAAAAATTAACTGGAGTAGCTCATGGGCATAATGGAACGATCAAATATGAGATCGATATGGATGGGAACCGGATTGATGATTTACAGGTGCTTAGCCATGCAGAAACGTCCGGGATTTTTGATCAGGTTATTGGAAAGTTAAAGGAAAGCGTGATTGAGCAGCAGTCCTTTGATGTTGACGCAATTAGCGGTGCAACGGTAATGACGAAGTCTATTTTGGATTCGGCTAAACAGGTAATTAATGATGAACATATTCAGCTTGATTCTAAACCTAAGAAGCATCAGGATAATCGCTTGAAACGCTTGACAACTGATGTTCTTGTAATTGGCGGAGGAGAGGCTGGTTTGGTGTCTGCTTGTCGGGCGCTTGCTGAAGGACGTGACGTTATCTTAGTAGAAAAAAATGGTTACATGGGTGGTGCAACCATTTTAAATGGGTCCAATGTTGTGGCGACGGGGTCTAACGTTGCGGCCCGTGTTTTAGGAAAAAATGGTGATTCTCCCGCTCGTTTGGCGGCTGACGTTAGCCGGGAGTGTAATGACACAAATATCCTAGAATTAACGAACTTGATGGCAACAAATATCGGAGCGGCAATTGATTTCATTAGTGACTTTGCCGGGTTAGATTACCAAAAAGCACAGACGCAAACGCCAGAACACAGTGTTGAACGGCAGGTTGAGCTTCCAAGTTCAAGTAGTTATGAGTTTATTCAGAAAGTAACGGCTGCCTTTAAAGAGAAAGGAGGGCAAGTCCTCCTCGGAACACGGGTAGAGGATATGCTAATAAATTCGGCCGGAGTTGTTCGGGGAGTAATCGCAGCAACGCAGGGAGCAACGTACCGGATTAAGGCTAATTCCGTCGTCCTTGCATCTGGAGGATTTGGAGCTAACCAACGGATGCGGGGAAGTGAGAGTGTGGGCCTTGATTACTACGGTCCGATGACATCAACCGGAGATGCATACTCATTCAATAAGGCGCTAAATTTAAAGAGTCACGATCTTGGATGGTATAAGGTTTATCCGCACGGAGTTGAGGTTGAACCCGGAATTGCAAAGTTGACAACATACGCTTCTAAAAAAGCAACAGATATGGGAGCGGTTTATGTTAACCAAAACGGGCAGCGGATTGTAAATGAGTCTGACGTTTATACTAAATTACGCGATGCTGTTTTAAAGCAGCCGGGGAAAGTAGCGTACCTTTTAATGGATAAACGTACGTGGAATGAATTCTACAGCTTATTGGTACTTCATGATTTTGAAGAGGATGAGATCAAACAATTCTTTGCGCAAAAGGACAAGCGGCCGTATTTTGTGAAGGGGAGTTTGCGTGAAGTTGCTACGACGGTCGGGATTGATCCCGCCCAGCTGCAGATAACGGTTGATGAATATAATGCAGCAGCGAAGGCTGGAGTTGATCAGAAATTTAACCGCGGTAAACAATACCTTCACCAGTACGAGGGTGACGAATACTACCTTGTTGAACAACGGGATCGGTTTGCAACGACGTTGGGGGGGTACTCTGTTCAAGCAGATAATATGCAGCTTGTAACAACCACCGGTCAGCCAGTTGCCAATTATTACGCTGCCGGCGAAGTAGTCGGCGGTGCCAACGGGCATGATTCCGCTCCAAGTATGATGAATAGTTGGGGAATTTCTTCCGGATACGTTGCAGGAAAGGCTGCTAGCGACAACGCGGTGAATCACCAGCAACAGGTGAGCCGGCATTTTGTTGGAATTGTTGGAACCAATGCGGAACATTCTTATAACCGAAAGTTATTGTATGCAATGCAGGACTTGTTTGAGGATGACGCGGAAATCGATATTCACGAAGTGCGGGGGATTCCAATGTTTGATGAAGGAATTGCGGATCAACTTCCTGAAGAAATCCAGCGGCTCCAGACAGCCATTGAGCAATCTGATGGGGTGATTATTGCAACCCCGGAATACGATCATTCAATTCCAGCAGCGTTAAAGAGTGTACTTGAATGGCTTTCTAGCTCGATTCATCCGCTGAAGGGAAAGAAGGTAATGATTGTTGGGACCTCACTTGGCGTCCAAGGAACTGTCCGGGCACAAATGAATTTACGGCAGATTCTTGATTGTCCGGGAGTGGATGCAAAGGTAATGCCAGGAAATGAATATATGCTTCCGCACGCAGCGGATGCGTTTGATGATAATGAAGCAATTAAGGATGCGGGAAGCGTCAGTTTTTTGAAAGAATGTTTTGCAAACTTTATGACGTTTACCAAGGAAGAAAATTAGGGGGATGACTCATGATGAAAACTCAGTTAATTAAAAAGTCACGGATTGATGGACACACGATTTTAATTGGTTTAATGGCATATCCGATACGACATTCAATGTCACCGACCATGCATAACAGTGCATTCGAAAAGCTAGGGTTGAATTACGCATACCTTGTATTTGAGGTTACGAATAAGGAACTGCCAGACGCAGTTCAGGCTATTCGTGCACTCGGGTTACGGGGAAGTAATATTTCGATGCCGAATAAGCAAAAGGTTATCCCCTTGCTGGATAAGCTTGATCCCGCAGCTGAGATGATTGGGGCGGTGAATACCGTTGTTAACGATAATGGGGTGTTAACCGGTTATACAACTGATGGGACTGGATTTATGAAGGCCCTTGATGTTGAAGGGGTCAATATTATTGATGAAAAGATGACCCTCGTTGGTGCTGGTGGTGCCGGAACGGCAATTGCAATCCAGGCTGCTCTTGATGGCGTAAAGGAGATTGCGCTGTTTAATAGACATGATGCTCAGTATGAAACGGCTAAGCGGAACGTTGAGGTAATTAACGCCAAAACAAAGTGTAAGGCAACTCTTTATGATGCTGATGATAAGGAAGCTTTGCGGCAGCAAATTAGTGATTCAGTAATTTATTGTGATGCTACGAGTGCGGGCATGCACCCGTTAGAGGACGTTTCGGTGATTGAAGACCCAACAATGTTCCGGAAGGATTTAGTCGTATTTGATACGGTTTATGCTCCCCGTGAAACAAAACTGATGCGGATTGCTAAGCAGGCTGGCGTCGAGCGTATTTTTAACGGATTAGGGATGATGCTTTATCAAGGGGCAACTGCATTTAAGATGTGGACTGGTGAAGAGATGCCAGTTGATTATATTCGCGAACTACTGTTCAATGGTGACCAAAATTAATTGGTAACCGGAATAAATGGGGGAGTAGTAATGAAAAATAAGTACTTACCGACGGCGTTAGCATTATATATGAACTACTTTGTTCATGGCTTTGGGGTAATTATCCTTGCACAAAATATGACGTTTCTTGCTCATCAATGGGGAACCACTGCTGGCGGGGTTGCAATCGTAATTTCCTCATTAGGGATTGGGCGGATTATCAATCTTTTAGCGTCAGGAATTTTGTCTGACCATTTTGGGCGAAAACCGTTTATTCTTTTGGGAATTGGGACTTATCTTGTATTCTTTGTTGGAATTCTTCTTTCGCGGAGTATGGTGGTCGCCTACATTTTGGGAATTATTGCTGGAATGGCCAACTCCTTCCTTGACTCGGGGACTTATCCAGCATTGATGGAAATATTCCCGAGTGCTAAAGGAACGGCGAACGTTGTTTTAAAGGCGTTTATTTCAGGGGGACAATTTGTCTTACCGCTAATCGTTAGTTTTCTAATTGCAAACCACCTTTGGTTCGGCTGGTCGTTTGTAGTAGCGGCAGTAATTCTGTGCTGTACAGGAGTGTACACGCTCTTTGGCGGTCGGTTCCCGGACATTAAAGGGGTAGCCGAGGAAGATGAGGTACAACAAAAGACCGATGAATTAGAATCTTCCCGGAAGAAAGCAAATCTGTGGCTTGATGGGACGCTGTTTGTTATTTACGGGTATGTTTCTCAGGCAACGTTTTATCTTGTAAGTCAGTGGTTAAGTCGGTATGGCCGGCTTGTTGGAGGAATGGGACAGGCCAGTGCCCATGCACTAATTAGCTATTATAGCGTTGGATCAATTACGTGTGTTCTTCTAACAGCAGTTTTGGCCAAGAAAATCAAGGAAGTTAATTTTCTAAGCGTGTACACGTTGCTTTCATTTGTTGCGCTGCTTCTAATGTATCTAATACCACGGTCGGTGGTATTAACAGTGATGTCATTTATTGTCGGTTTTGCTGCGGCAGGCGGAGTAATGCAACTTGGATTGACGGTAATGTCTGAGTTCTTCCCTACAGGAAAAGGATCGGTAACAGGATTTTTCTATACATCAGGGTCAATTGCTTCGTTCACGATCCCCCTCTTTACCGGGCTGATGAGTAGTCTTCGGATGATTATATTCTTTGATGTGGTAATCGCATTAATTGGATTTATTGTCACAACAATTATCACCTTCAGGTACCGGCAACTATTTGGTAAGAAACTTCATAGTTAGGCGAAAGACGGTTAGAACTGGTGATAACGGTTCTAATCGTCTTTGGTATTTAGTGCATAGTTTTGGCTGACAAACTGGGTGAAGCAGGCAAGCAGCGGTCGCTGATAATGACGGTTTAAGGTTGCCATGTATTGAATTCGTTGGATTTTTGGGAATGACAGCGGAATAACCTGGACGTTAACATTATGAATCATCTCAATTGCCGGAATAATTGCAATTCCTAGTCCGGCAGCCACCATTCCTAAGACAGTAGTATCTTCGTCTGTTTCGTACGTAACGGTAGGACGGATAGAACAGTACGCGAAGAGTTTGTTGATATCATCGTAGATGCTACTTTCCGGACTGAACATAATCTGATCATAGTCGAGCGTTTCTTCCAGTGTGACGGATGATTGTTCTGCTAGGGGATGGTCTGGTGGTGTAAGGCAGACATAGCGCTGAGCGTAAATGGGGACATACGTAATGTCATGCCGTTCATCAGTCCGCGAACAGAAAGCCACGTCGATATCTTCGGTCCGCAGAGCATTAATGATATTCCGCGAGAAACCCGACGCGCTATGAAGCTCAATATGTGGTTGCTGATAAGGCGGGATGGTTTTTAGAAAAGCGCTGATTAACTGTGGGGTCCATGATGAATTGAGGTATCTGGTGGCGGCAATTTTAATTTCACCGGTTTGGTTAGAAGCGGCGGTTACGCGTTCGACGCTTCGATTGAGTTGTTGAAGGACGCTTCCGATATCTGCGGTGAACGTCTGTCCAATTGGAGTGAGCTTGATATGACGCCCTGTTTTTGTAAAAAGAGGAGTCCCTAATTCAGTTTCAAGTTGTTTAATGGCGTAGGATAAACTCGGTTGTGTTATGTGAAGTATTTTACTAGCCTCCGTATAACTTTGCGTTTGAGCAAGAACACGAAGGTATTGTAATTGTTGTAAATTCATAATGCACTCCTTATAACGTTTATATAGATGTAATCAATCGGTTCATAGGAAACCTCAAATGGATTTTAAGGTGCTCCTACATGATAATTATAGTGTAATTTAATAATAAAATCACAAGGGATCTGATTGATATGCGAGTGCCAATTACTGTGAGTTCATGGACGTTAGGTGATCATTGTTCTTTTGAAGAACGATGCGCTGCGGCTGCAAATGCCGGTTATGACGGCATTGGATTGCGGGTTGAGAATTATATTGATGCCCTTGAAGAGGGGTATCAAGACGATGAACTTCTTGCAATGATGAAACGTTATGGGATCAAGTGTACGGAAGTTGAGTACCTTACTGAATGGGCCCGAAAAAAGCGAACGTATGAGGAAAAGTATCGGGAACAACTTATCTTCCATATGGGGCGGTTATTTGGAGTTCATCATATTAACGCTGGGTTACTTGAAAATGAACAACCCACTGTAGTTGGAGAACGGCTTAGGCGGTTATGCCAGCGAGCAAGGGGGGTTGATATTGCCGTGGAACCCATGCCATATAGTGGAATTTCTGATTTAAAAACAGCAGTTCGGATTTTAAACGTTGCGGCTCAGTCGAATGCCAAGTTGTTATTGGACGCATGGCATTGGGTGCGCGCAGAACAATCGTTTCGCCCGCTTACGCCTGCAATTGCTGCTAAGGTTGTGGCTGTTCAAGTTGATGATGTTCACGCACAAGCGTATGCGCCGAGTGTCTTACGAGCTGAATCACTCCATGATCGGCTAATTCCTGATCAAGGAGCTAAAATGGTGCGAAATTTTTTGAAAATGTTGCGTGAAAGTGGGGTAAAGCCGCTCACGGTCGGAGTGGAGGTGATTTCTGACGAATTGTTGAAGACAGGAATTAACAATGCAGCACAAAGAACTCATGAAGCAACGATAAAAGCTTTAAAGGAAACGTGGCCTGAATTATTAGGATAAAGAGATGGGGAGGAATCAAAAATGAAAGAACAATGGCTTGGTTTAAAGGATAAGGTGGTTGTAATCACTGGCGCTGCTGGGGGAATGGGGCAGGAGTTTTGCCGGGCGTTTGCAGAGCAGGGTGCCCAAGTTGTGTTATTGGATTTGCAGACAGAAGCAATTAATCAGTTAGCTGGTGAACTAACGAAGGAGTATCAAATAGCAACGTTGGCGTTGCCAGTGGATACGACGGATAAGAATGCGGTTGTAGACGCGGTTCAACGGGTTATCGAGCGTTTTCATCGGGTGGATATCTTAATTAATACGGCAGCAATTCTCCGTTTTTCACCACTTGAGGATTTAGAACTTAGTGAGTGGCAACAGCAGCTTGATATTAATTTGACGGGTTATTTTCTGGCTGCGCAGCAGTTTGGTCGTCAAATGATTAAGCAAAAGGCGGGAACAATGGTGCACATTTCAACGGTAGCAGATACATTCCCAGAAACATATTCAGGAGCCTATAGTGTCACCAAGGCGGGAGTAACGATGCTTTCGAAGCAAATTGCTGCCGAATGGGGGCAATTTGGTATCCGAAGCAATTGTGTTTGTCCTTGCCTGGTCAAAACGCCAATGTCTGAAGGTTTTTATGCTGATCCTGCTGTCGAACAAGGACGTAGTCGGTTAGTCGCAAGTAAAAGGATTGGGAATTTAACGGATATTACTAACGCGGTTTTATACCTAGCAAGTGAACGTTCTGATTACACAAATGGTGCATCATTACGGGTTGATGGTGGAATTAGTGTCATGATGCAGGATATGATTCCTAAGCCGCATGGTCGGCGGCGATACGCAATTGAACACCATCAGGATAAGGGGTGTTAATAATGGATTGCAGTAAATGTGAAACCATGAAGGTTATAAGCTCTCGTCCCAGAGTGGATGAGTATAGTGATATTACCTATTACCAAGCACCAATAATGAAAGACCTCCGTTCGCTACGGATGCAATTACTGGTCCCGGCAATAGAAGGACCTAAGCCAGCAATTCTATACTTCCCTGGTGGTGGGTTTACGACGGCTGGCTATCACAAGTTTATTCAATACCGGCTTGCACTTGCTCAGGCAGGATTTGTTGTCGCAGCTGCTGAATACCGGCCAATTCCAGATGTTTTTCCGACAATTGTTAAAGACGGGAAACATGCTTTACAGTATCTTCACCAGAATGCAGAGCAATTAGGCGTTGATCGCCACCGGATTGCAACGTTTGGTGATTCGGCTGGTGGTTACTTAGCCCAACTGATAGGGGTAACAAGTAGGACGGAGACATTAAAACCGGATGACGTTATGGTGGATGAAACGGAGGTGGCGGCAATCGGTTCATTATATGGATTTGCCGATTTAGGAGCAATTGGTGGGCCAAATAACCAGGCAATCCACGATGTTCCCACGGCTCCGGAAACAATTTTGCTTCGGGGAGTATCGATGTTAGAAGATAAAACGACCCGGATTAGTGCTATTCCGAATGATGTTCACCGGGCAAGTCCGCTTAATTACGTAACGGAGGCCGTACCGCCAGTGTTATTAATGCACGGAACGAGTGATCGGGTAGTTGATCCAACTGAGAGTTTAACAATGTATGAACTGTTAAAGAAAGTCGGATGTGATGTCACCTATACACAAATTAAAGGAGCGGGACACGGAACCGTGGAGTGGTACCAGGAGGAAGTAATTAATAACGTTGTTCAGTGGTTTATTAAGCATCTGATGTAGGATTAATGGGAAGTGGGGGAGTCCATAATGAATAAAAAGGATTTACGAATCAATGTTGCGCGACCTTGGTTATTGGTGGTCGCTATTATCGGGATGAGTGTAATTGGACAGTTCGGGAATATTATTTCGGCAACGGTTGGGCAGATGGCAAAGTCAATGCCGACGGTTAGTCCGATGGCAGTCCAGACAATTGTAACGTGCGTATCGCTACCGACGATGATTTTTGATCTTCTCTCACCGGCAATTGAGCGGATGATTACAAAACGATGGACTATTTTAACGGGGCTTACCTTTGCGCTAGTTGGGGGAATTACGCCTGCTTTTACTGACTATTTTGCCTTCATATATGCTTCCCGGTTAGTTTTTGGTGCCGGGATTGGGTTGATTATGCCGTATGGAATGGCGTTGTTGGGCGATATTTTTACTGGTGAAACGCGGGACAATATGGTTGGTTATGCAAGTGCGGCGTTAAACTTTGGATCGGGAATTAGTACACTTTTAGTCGGTGTGCTCCTGGTAATTAGTTGGCACGTTAGTTTTTTGATGTACGGGGTAATTGTTGTTCCGTTGGTTTTATTTGCAATTGGGTACACGCGGAACGTTGATATTCAAATTAAGGCAAATGAATATAAAGCGCGACGGGTACAAAAGACAAAGGCCTTAATGCAGCGTATTCCGCTCATTGTGCCTGTAAGTGCTTGTTTCTTGTTTCTGTTTTTGGCATCAGGGTGTGTAATGTTTACTACTTCGGCAATGGCAATTGAGGAGCTCCATTTTAAAGGAGCGGGGTTTTTAGCATTAGCACTAACGATTTCAGGATTGGTTTCCGGGGTATGTACCATGTTTTTTGGTAAATTACATCGGTTACTTCATGGTTGGCTACCAGTAATTGCTGCTGTAATTGGAGGACTAGGGTATTTGTGGGCCTCTGTTGCGCGGAATATGGTTATCTTTACATTTTGTTTAGCAATGGTTGGGGTAGCATTCTTTGTTTACCCGTACGTCAATAAAGTAATTCTTGACCGGGTTGATGATGCGATTAAAAACGTTTGTGTTTCGTTTGCATTGGCAATTTATAATCTAGGAGCATTCTTCTCGCCGTATATTGTCCATGTTATTACTAAAATTATCGGTCATGGTTCACCGGTATGGCAGCTCCGAGTTGGAGCGATGATGTTCTTCTTTTTAGCGCTATTGATGGCGGGCTACGTTGTTATTGAAAAATTTAAGGGGGAAGGTGAGCGGTTATAAATTGAACTAGGAGAATTAGTTAAAAGTAAACACCGAAGCAATGCTCCCAAATAGCATTGCTTCGGTGTTATGTTTAAGATTAGTTGTTTATGAAGTCGCTATTGAATTACCGAACGTGAACGGCAAATGATGGTTCAAAGCCCTGCATGCTCTGGATTGAAACTGACATCCCCGGTTCTGGAGCAGCAATAAACTTACCATTCCCAACATAAATTCCAACGTGGTACGTAGCACCCTTCGGCCCCCAGAAAAGTAGGTCCCCCGGTTGAGCCTGACTAACTGAAACCTGAGCCCCGGCATTTTCTTGCTGGGTGGTTACCCGGCCAATGTGAATACCTTCGTGAGCGTAAACGTACTGCGTAAAGCCTGAGCAATCAAATCCAGCCGGCGTAGTTCCCCCCCATACGTATGGGGTGCCAACAAAGGATTCAGCGTATGAGACGATAGAATTGTAGTTTGCTTGGGCCTGATTAACCTGCTGTTGGGCTTGGTTAACTTGTTGTTGGGCCTGCTGAACAGCGGCAGAACGAGCAGCGGCATTGGCATTGTTGTTTTGCTGTGTTGTTTGTGTTTGTGCAGGAACCTGAGCGACAGCAGCCGGTTTAACCTGCTGTTGGGTCTGAACAGTCGTTGCCGGTTGCTGGGCTGATTGTTGAACGGAAGCCGTCGATTGCGATTGCTGTACAGCGTAGTTTGCCTGGCTCTGTGATGCAACTACTGAACTTGAAGTAGCAGGTTGGCTTGAAGAATTAATGTTCGCAGTCTCAGCCTTAACGCGTGCTAAATTACTTTCTGCTGATGACAGCTTAGCATTGGCGTTGTCTAGTGAAGACTTAGCTGCACTAACCTGCTGCTGAACATTAGCTGGCACCGTCTTTTGTTGAACTTGCTGCGGTTGAGCCTGTTGTTGAGCGGCAGCCTTTTGGGCCGCAACAGCATTAGCTAACTGCTGTGCCTGGTTGTTATTATTAGCAGGTTGCTGTTGGTTAGCAGCCGGTTGTTGTGTTGTCTCCTGCTGAGCAGGAGCTGCGGTAGTAGTAACGACAACGGCATGACCGCTAATCTTCAGGATTTGGCCTGGGTGAATCAGCGTGTCGTTAACCGGAATGTTGTTCAGCTTCTGTAATTGGCTGATGGTCATCCCAAATTTGTTAGCGATGGCCCAGAGAGAATCACCCGCCTGAACGGTGTAGTTCTGAACATTGTCAGCATCGTTCTTTGTTGGGATTTGCAAATCCTGTCCCTGGTAAATCATCCCAGTTTGCTTGTTAATATTGTTTAATTGTTCGATTGATTGGATTGAAACGCCGTATTTCTGGGCAAGGCCGGAAACCGTGTCGTTAGCAACAACCTTATGAACGGTATCGGCATTAGCCGTTGCGGTTGTAACAAGCATTGCTCCTGCAACCCCAACGGTTCCGGCTAATAATGTTTTTGTTGTTTTTTTCAAGAAATTCACTCCTAAGAAATTAATGACGTAATTAGTAAGTACTTTTTTCCTGTTATCTACGCTCCATGATACACGAAGTGCATTGCAGGAACGTTGTCAGAATGTTACAAAAACGTAACTTAATCGGGTGATAACACCGCGTAAACATATTTAGTCTATCATACATAGCTTAAAGAGTAAAACTACGGCCCGTTAGCGGTATTTCCGAGTAATAAACCGGCGAAAAGTAGTCAAGATCGCCGAGTGTTGATGTTCTGGATTGATGCATAGAGCCGTTGTAAATTGCATACTGCTGGCAGGGATGGAGACAGCACGAATTGGTGCGTCTTGGGCGGTTAAAAGTGAATGGGGAACAATCGTTGCTCCTAAACCAGCCCGTGCGAGCTGCAGGGCAGTGACGATGTTATCGGCAGTTAGGATGGTATGGGGGTGAATTTCGTACCGCTCGAAATAGCTCGTGACGAGGTGATCAAAAGTAGAGGTTTCTTTTTCACGGATAAACGGGTGATCACTAATTAGAGGGGCAATGTCGGGCACGGCTCCCGTTGTAGTAATCTGCCATGAGGAAGGAAGAACAAGAGCCATTGTATCCCTAAATAGAAAATCCACCGTAATGTGTTGTTGGTGAGGGGGATTAATCCCGATGTATGCATCAATTTTATTAGCGGTTAGGAGGCGGAGCAGGGTCGCGGGCGCCTGTTCAACTAATTGGATGGTTGTAGTGGGATGATGGCGGCTGAATTCGGGGATAATTTGAGGGAGAATAACCCCAGCAAGGGAAGGATTGATTCCTAGCGTGAGGGTGCTTGGGGCTGCCGTGGCGATTGTTTTGAGGTGGGCGAGAATATGTTGGCGATGATTGTTAAGACTACGGATTCCTTGGAGATAGTATTGGCCGGCAGTCGTTAACGTCACTGGATGGTGGTGCCGATCAACCAGCAAGACACCGAGCTGGTGTTCGTATTTTTTGAGAAGTTTGCTGACTGTTGGCTGCGTTAGGTAGAGCTGGGCGGCGGTTCGAGAGATACTGCCAGTTCCTTGAATAGTTTCGAGAAGGGTAATAAGTTGCTCATCGGTGGTCATGGTAAAAGGGACTCCTTTGGCTGGATTATGCCATAAATAGCATATTTTTATTGTCAAAAAGATTATTTCACTGGAATCGATTTCATGCAATAATTAATTGTGAAAGTTTTAACCACCAGGGGATGATAATGTGCAGTTAATAGCATTTACGGGGACAAATGCTAGTGAGTCATATAACCGAAAATTACTTGAATTTATGCAACGTCACTTTGAAAACAAAGTAACGATTCAGTTATGTGAGATTGCAAACATTCCGTTGTTTACGGAGAATCGAAAAACCCCGGAAATTATCTATGATTTGGAAGAACGGATTGAAGCTGCTGACGGGATTATTATTGCTACCCCGGAATATGATCATTCTATCCCAGCGGCCCTTAAAAGTTTGATTGAGTGGCTTTCATGGGAAGTCCACCCACTCACGGGGAAACCGGTAATGATTGTAGGAACGTCTTTGGGAATTCAGGGAACATCCCGGGCACAGGACCATCTTCGGCAGATCTTGAATGCTCCCGGTGTTGATGCGGTTGTAATGCCTGGTAGTGAGTTTTTAATGCCATACGGCGCTGATGCTTTTGATGACTACGGTAACTTGAAGGATGAAAACACCGTGGCATTTTTGGAACAGTGTTTTACAAAGTTTACTCAATTTTGTCAGCAACGGCGTGCAAGAAAGGGGGCAACGCAATTGAAAAAGAGTCAGGCGTATGCCGCAACGTATGATGTGATTGTTGTTGGTTTTGGCGCGGCAGGAGCCACTGCTGCGCGGTTTGCTGCGGATAATGGTGCGAGGGTACTATTGCTTGATAAGGCACCTAAAGGGCACGAGGGGGGAAACACCCGCTATGCAGGACAAGTGGTTTTGACCGGTCATGACCCGAAGAAAATGAAGCAGTATTTTAAGGCAATGTATGGCCCGATTAACATTAACGAAGAGATGCTTGACACTTACGTTGACGGAATGTGCCATATTCCAGAATATATGCAGAAATATCTTGAGATTAAAGAACCAGCAAGCTATAACAAAATTCACCGTGACCCGGACTGGCAGGCATTTGCCAACGATTTATCACCGGAATATCCAGAATTTCCGGGCGCGGATACCGTTGACCTAACAACGGTGCATGACGGTTTCTTTGACGCGACGTTATGGAAGACGGTTCGGCACCAGGTTGAAAAACGAAGCAAGAAGATTGATGTTTGGTTGGAATCACCGGCTAAGCACTTAATTCAAAACCCAGACACTAAAGTAGTTGAAGGGGTCCAGGTAAAACGGAATGGGCAGTTGATTAATGTCCGTGCCCGGAACGGCGTCGTTCTTACGCTTGGCGGGTTTGAAAATAATCCCGAAATGATTCAAAACTTTATTGGAGTACCTAAACTGAAGGTAATGGGAACCGTCTATAACACCGGCGATGGGGTGCGAATGGCTCAGGAAGTCGGGGCCGGGTTGTGGCACATGACTAGTTACGAGGGGTATGGTTTTAGTGCCGGTTTCACGTTTGAAAACCCGGCTGAACCTCGCGGTCGGTTTATTTTAGACCCGTGGCCAGCGTTATCAACCGGAAGTATTTTAATTGCCGCTGATGATGGGAGCCGGTACCTTAAGGAAGATGAACATGGCCGGCACGGGCACGTTTATCAACACGGTGAATGGCGGATGCCAATTGTAAATGAACATCCGTATTTAGTTTTTGACGAAAAACAACGAGCGGTGATTGCTGAGCGGAAGCATTTGCCGTACGAACCGTTCTTTGAGATTACCGTCCAAGCAGATACGTTACGGGAACTTGCGGCTAAAATTGGAATGAATCCGGATGTTTTGGAGAAGACAATTAAGCAATTCAATGAAGCGGCTGAAAAGGGAGTGGACCCGTTCGGCCGGGATGCTGCTGGAATGACTATTTTTGATGCGCAGGGGCCATACTATGCAACCCCGCTAGCAACGGCAATGTTGAATACCCAAGGGGGCGCGCGGCGAAACGCGCGGGCTGAGGTACTTGATGCCTGTGGCGAACCGATTCCGCACTTATACAGTGCGGGTGAATTTGGGGGGATCAATGCTAATATGTATAACGGTGGCGGGAACCTTGCGGAGTGCCTGATCTTTGGGAAGATTGCGGGTGAAAATGCAGCCTCGCCTAAAGATGATGCATTGGTGATGGTTAATGAAACAACTACTGCTGATTTAGGGGAGAGCGATTTATTAACAGACGTAACAAACCAATACCCGACTGGTGATCACCAGTACATCGGGGTCAGTAACGCCGGAATTGGGGGCGAAACCGTAGTTCGGGTAACTTATGAAGACGATACGATTAAACAGATAGAGGTGTTGCAAAACTCGGAAAGTGCCGATGTTGGGCGAAAAGCCATTGAAGAGCTCCCTAAGAAGATGGTAGCGGAAAATACGTACGATGTTGATGCGGTGGCGGGAGCCTCTGCTTCAAGCAGGGCGGTTAAGGAAGCTGTTCGGAAAGCAATTAGGAAGGCAAAAAAATAAACTGTTGAGTTGGACTGCCAGTCAAACAAACTAAGTAGCATAATTCGTGTTCTGAATTTTGGAACCCAAGGGATAAATTCGGTGAGAAGAGATTTCTGTTAAACGTTTAGCAGAAATCTTTTCTTTTACGAAATAATCGGCTAGAATGATAAAGAAAGCGATTTATTTAGGTGAAAGGAACGATGCAGGATGGCAATCAAGTACGGTGCGATTGAAGCCGGCGGCACGAAGTTTGTGTGCGCTGTTGGAACGGCGGATGAAAATGACCGCGTAACGGTCGAAAAGCGAGTCAAAATTCCAACAACCGTTCCGGAAGAAACGATGGCAGAGGTGTTTGCCTTCTTTGAAAAAAATCCGGTTGATGCGATTGGAATAGCATCATTTGGTCCGATTGACATTAATAAGGAGTCAGCGACGTACGGGTACATTACGACAACCCCTAAGCCAGGATGGGCAAATTATGATTTTCTTGGTGAAATGAAAAAGCGGTTTGCTGTTCCATACGGATGGACAACGGACGTTAACGGTGCGGCCTACGGTGAATTAAAGTGCGGGGCAGCAAAGGGCTTGACGAGTTGTTTGTACCTTACCGTTGGGACCGGCGTTGGCGGCGGCGCTGTGGTAAACGGTAAAATCTTGGAAGGATACGGGCACCCGGAAATGGGGCACATTATTATGCGACGGCATCCAGATGATCATTACGAGGGGCACTGCCCCTACCACCACGACTGTCTGGAGGGCTTGACCGCGGGCCCAGCTGTTGAAGCCCGGCAAGGAGGCGTGAAGGCATATGATATTCCGGAAAATGATCGTGCGTGGGACATTGAGGCGTACTATTTAGCGCAAGCATGCGTTGACTTTACAACGATTTTATCGCCGGAAATGATTATCTTTGGCGGTGGGGTTGCGCACCAAGAGCACCTTTTCCCGAAAATTCGGCAGTCATTTACAGAGCAGTTGAATAATTACTTAAAGACGCCGGCCCTAGATGAGTACATTGTCCATTGTGCGTTGGGTGATGATGCCGGGATTACTGGGTGCTTACTATTAGCGCGTGATGCGTTGAATGATGCGTGATTTGAAACGTTGTTTTAGATAAATTAGGCGGGTGGATAGTTCGCCTTTTTTGCTATATTCCCTTTGTTGTGGTTCGGTAGATTTGGTTTGGCACTTTTTTCCAATCGTAATAATTGGGATAATTTTAATTTCAGACGGGAAGTACGGAAAACAAGACAGAATCCAGTCTGACGGTGTTTAATTTTATAACGCTCTGCTTAATTAACGTGAAGCGGCGATCTGCTTGGGCAAGACGATTTAGCCCGTTATCAATCCCACCCTAGTAAAATCTCCAGGAGAATAATTACACCATAAATAGTCCGGATACCGAGATTAAAACAATATAAAAAAGTGGTTAGGTTCACACGGAACCTAACCACTTTTCCTATTCTTATTCGTTAAAGTTACCTGTTTCTACGTCACTCAAGAACTTCTTGAGGTGGGCGAAGTAAACCGGAGCGTTGTCAATCATGTGGTGGTGTCCCCCGCCCGGCGTAGTTTCCAGCCGGGCGTGCGGAATGTCTTTGGCCATCCGTTTGGCTGTTGTCAGCGGCATTGTTTCGTGTTCCCCAAACGTCAACAGGGTTGGCATCGTGATCCGGCCGAGTTGGTCCCGGATGTCCCATAACTTCAACTTACCGGTAATTACGAATTCGTTGTTCCCCTGAAAGGCGTTGTATACCGGGGTAGCCATCGTTGAAATTAAGTGCCGGATAGCTTCCGGTTGTTTGCGGTCAACGTACTCACGGTTAAGGACGTCAACGTATCCTTGATACCGGGCGTTGTCCAGGTCATCTTTTTCCTCACATTCCTTCATGTAGGCAACTGCTTCTGGAGGAAGCGTTCTTTCCCGGAGTTCGTTAATATGGGTGACGTATTCGTCAATGTTATCAACCATGCTGGAAACGATCAGTCCCTTCAGGTGTTGACCGTATTTCAGGGCGTACATCATGGCAAGGGCGCCCCCCCATGATTGTCCAATCAGGTAGAAGTTATCCAACCCAAGTTTTGTCCGGATTTCTTCTAGTTCTTCTAGATAGTAGTTGTAGGTAAGGTACTTATCGGCGATTGCTGGGTCAGAGTAATCAGGTTGGTCAGAGTACCATGAACCAAGTTGATCGTACATGGTGACCTGCACGCCTAAATCGGCGAGTTGTTCGCCGAAGTTTTCCCAGTATTCGTGGTTCCCACCAGGCCCCCCGTGGAGGCACAGTAACTTGATGTCGCCGTGACCTTGGGTGTTGGTCCAGATGTGGTAGCCGTTATCGAGGGTAACGATTGTTGTTCCTTGACGCATAAAGTCCACTCCTTTAATGTTATTGTCTTTAATTCTACCATATTTAAATTGCTGGCCGGGATTGAACCGTTAGTTGAGCGCCTGTTAGGTCGAGGGTGTAGGTGACCTGTTCGTTTCCCCGGATGGTCATTCCCATGTCAGTGGCGTATACCACGAGCCCGAGTTGGTGACCTGCCTTTAGCCGGTAAAACATCGGCTGAAGAGCAAACGTGACTGGATAAGTGGTGCCAGCGACCAGTTCGTCAGTTTGCCAGAGATTGGTCCGGTTTTGAAGGTTCCTGTGGCCCTTGGTAATCATCTTAAACGGCGTTTTCTTCTTAGCGAGTTTAAATTCAACGAGGTCCTCTTCACGAAGGTGGAAACCGTGCTCGATTCCCCGGCGTTTAAGTACGGTCGGGATAGTATTGAGTCGCCGGGCCTCTCCATAATCGACTAGCATAACGCTAACTAATCCGTGGTCAAGGCTGGTGGCTAACGGAAGGGTCACCTGGGGTTGTCCTTCGAGGAATATATCGTGATCTAGTGGCTGCGTTTTAAAGACGAGACGGTTCGGGGTCATAGCGGTCTGTTTATCCGTTAATAAGTCTGTCATCCAGCCTGGAATATTGGTCCGGTAGCGGGCAAAAGCGGTAGTTGTGAGGTGGTCGGTGTAGGATAATTGCCCCGCAGCTGGGGTGGTAGCCAGCGTGTGGTCCGGGGTAGGAAAGTAAGTGGTTTTGTTACAGTCCGTCCCGTCCCAGTCAGAAACGGCATGCCACGTTTCTTCTTGCGTATTATCCTGCACTAAAACGGTGGGAAGGGCGGTTTCCGCCCCGTTATTAACATCATAGAGTTTATGCGTCAGCCACAAGTTCATCATGGCACTGAAGTCCAGTGACTGGAAATTGTTGATGTAGATGTGTTGCCCCTGATGCAGGATTAGTTTTTGTTTAACTGGAAGTTCTTTGAGACCGTGCCACAGGTTAAAAACGTTGCGGAGCTTAACGTTCCAATCGTTCAGTCCGTGAACCATCACAATATCAGCAGTAACGTTGCGCAGGTTGTTGAGGTAATTTCGAGCATCCCAAAAAGCGTTGTAGGTACCACCTTCCCGGTCCATTTCCCGGGAAATATTTTGTAGCGCCTCTTCAAACTGGGGGTTGATACGGTGAAAGTCAGCCGCTTGCTTAGTTCGGCTGAAACATTCGGCTGCGAGTACGTCCGCGTCTTCGCCGGGAAAACCATCAGGGGCAATGACAAGCCCCCCGTCACGGTAGTAATCGTACCAGTTAGAAATGGCGGCCTCACTGATGATTGTTTTTAGGTTGGGTACCCCCGTTGTCGCACAGGCAGTTGCAAGCGTTCCTAGGTAAGATTTTCCGGTCATAGCAACGTTGCCGTTACTCCACCATGCTTGAATGGCGGTGGTGGCGGCATGGTCGGTAAAGGCGGTGCGTTTTCCCCCTAACCATTCGATGACGCTGGTGGCTGCTAGCGTTTCAGCGGCGGAACCACACGTTCGGAGTCCGGCTGAATCCCGGGTACCGATTCCAGCAGCGTAAACGACAGCGAAGCCCCGGGTAAGAAGGTATTCGTTGAGGGTGTACGCAAACTCGCCGGTAAATGATGCGGCTGCCGTTTTGGTGGTGGCGTGCACTGACCGCGGTGCAGGAAGCGGGGTATTTTCTGGGTGAGCGTGCGGTTGCGGTGCATGGTCGGGCGTTCTGCGTTTCAGCGGGACATCCACATTATGGGTTAGTCGTTTTCCAAGTTGATCATTGGTTCCTTCATTGTACGGGGAGGCGGTGTAAACGACCGGAACCTGTAAGCCAGCTGCGGTTTCAGCGGGGCGGATAATTTCAACGCGAAGCAGATCGCGCTGGCCGTCGTGATCCGTATCGAGTGGGGCTTCGACGTAAACGACTTCCCTGATCATTTTTGCGGGATCGAACACGGGCATGGACTTACCGTCAAAAACGACGGGTTTTTGGGTAGCAGGAAGGGTGTAAAATGGCGTAAAGTATCCCCGTGTTGCGAGAACATCAATGAACGGCTGCCCCGTTGGTGTCTGGGTAACGAGGAGGTCGTACCAGCACTCGAGTAGGTCAGCTGTATTCTGAAGCTTTTCGTGGACAGGTAGGCCAAGCGCCTTCATTTCTATGAGTGGTTTGGTTGCATCAAAGTCGGTGCCTGGTTCGAAGCCCAGTAGTTGCAGGGCGACCAGGTAAAAACTAGTGGGGGTGACGTCAGCGTGGGTAATGTATTCCAAAACCGATTCTTCGGGGGTTGCTAGTAACCCGGCAATTAATTGTTGTTTCATGGCTGGGGTGCGAGCCTCCGGAAATGCCCGCCCAAGTAAGTCCACCCATAGTGCGGTGGGAGGTAACTTCATGGTTTTATCACTGATAAAGCGAATTGTTTCTAATTCTTGCCGTTGTTGCTGGCGGGGGATGGTAATCCGGCTAAACTGGTTGAGTTTCATTGGAATTCCTTTCTAGGGTGCGCACCCTGATTCAAAAATAATGGTCAGTAATTGCGTTTATTATAGCAAGCTTTAGGACAAAATTACCGGTTTAATGCCGAAATCGGTATAATTAAGCGTAGATTATATTGTTACGATGGCATGATGATGAAGGAGTAGTGGGGAAATGGAGTACCTTGGAATTCTATGCGTTATTTTATTAGCAACAGCCATCGCCGGACACCTGAGCCGGCGTTGGGGAATTCCGGCGGTAATCGGACAGTTACTGGTGGGAATTGTTGTAGGGCCGGCTTGTTTGGGAATCGTAAGGGCGACTGCGTTCGTACACATGTTTGCCGAAATTGGGGTAATTATTCTGATGTTTATTGCGGGATTAGAAAGTGATTTGGGCCTCCTTAAGCGCTTCTTTAAGCCGGCCTTGGCGGTAGCAGTTTGTGGGGTTGTTTTGCCTGTTGGCTTGTTTTATCTTTTGGGGCTTGCTTTTCACTTTAGTCAGGAGGAGGCCATTTTTTTAGGGGTTCTCTTTGCTGCAACGTCCGTCAGCATTTCCGTGGAGGTTCTCAAAGAACTTAAACGCCTGGATTCGACGGAAGGAACAACGATTTTAGGCGCTGCGGTAATTGATGATATTATCGCCGTTTTGTTGCTGAGCTTGTTAGTTAGTTGTTTCAGTGACGTTTCTAAGGCTGACGGGGGCCACGTACAGTCTAATTTATGGCTAGGCTTTCTCTTCCAAGTGGTGTACTTTGTTGGGATTTTCTTCCTTGTTAAGTGGATTGCTCCGCGGTTAATGCACCTTGGCGAGCGGTTAAGTGTGTCGTCTTCCGTGGTGTTAATGTCACTGGTGATTTGTTTAGGAATGGCGTACCTTGCAGAGTTGGCTGGCCTGAGTGACGTGGTTGGTGCGTTTTTTGCGGGGGTGGCAGTTGCCCAAACGCCGTATAAGCAGGAAATTGACTCTAGTATTGAACCGATTGGGTACGCGGTATTTATTCCCGTGTTCTTTGTTAGTATCGGCTTAAACATGACCTTTAAGGGGTTTGGGGAAAATCTCTTTTTCGTGGTGATTATGACGCTGCTGGCCCTTATTACCAAGTGGGTGGGCTGCGGTGCTGGTGCCCGCTTACTGGGAATGGATATGTATGCTGCTAACGTAATTGGTGCGGGAATGGTCTCCCGGGGAGAAATGGCGTTAATCATTGCGCAAGTCGGGTACACGGCGCACTTACTTTCGGCACGGTTCTACTCCAGTGTGATTATGGTAATCATTCTGACGACGTTTATAACGCCGTTTATCCTAAAGGACGCAATCCATCGGCAAAGGAGGGCAACAAGGTAACTCGGTTTGCGCCGGGGTTAAATTGTGGTACGATTACGTTATCGGTAAATAGTAACAATTATCATTTATAAGGAGGCGGCCAGTCATGATTAAAGAGGCGCTAATCCTTCTCCGGCAGAACCATTACAAAGTAACGAAACAGCGGCGCGCGTTATTGACGTATCTAAGTCAGTTTGAGCAGCAGTATGTTGATGTAACGGTGGTTGATGAGTACATGCACCGCCTGTTTCCCGGGATGAGTCATAACACGATTTACCGCAACATCAAGGAATTCAGTGAACTGGGAATTATTGAAACCCAGACTAGAGTTCACGGAATGTGCGTTAAATACCAGTGTGATTTCCAGCATACTCATCACCATCACTTTATTTGCCGGCGGTGTGGTCGGGTAATTGAGGTTGAGGTGTGTCCAGCGGATTTGGTAGGGGACCAGCTTCCTGGATGCCAACTGGAAGACCACCACTTTGAGGTGTATGGCTTATGTGCACAGTGTGTGCACCAGACCGACAAATCTTAATAAAAGTTTGGTACCCTACGCGTGATTTTGTAGTAGGATAGAGAAAATTAGCGAAATGGAGGGGTTGAATATGGCCTACAGACCAGCACCGTTTATCACCCCGTTCGCGGTTTTATCGGCAGTTCTCGCGCTTGGCGCGACGAACGTCGTGGTAAACCGTGCGACGGGAACGGTTGAGGGTAAACCACGACAGGAACAGGTTAGTTCTACGCCGGCGCCGGTGAAGAGCGAAAAGCCAGCAACAACGCCATCACATGATAAGGCCCAGGAGGATCGTTCTCAGGCGTCAAACCAACAACAGGAGAATAATAACCAACAGGTGAATAATCAGCAGGATGATAACCAGCAAAGTAATACCGGGGGTCAAGGCGATACCGGAAAGAACGAGCAGGGTGGTGGCCGGACGTACCACATGAACACCAACGATGAACAAAACGACACAAACAGAGCGCAGCAACCAGCTCAGCAGGGTAACCAGCAGGGTGCTACTAACCAACAGGCCGGGAATTAAGGGGGTCCGGTAGATGTTTAATTTCTTAAGTATCATCAGTAGCTATCTCGGCTACATTAACGTGAACGTTAAGCTAAAGAACCGGATTTATACAGTTTTAGGGGCCCTCGGGAATCTGTATCTGTTGTACGTTGCCCTTCGGTTCTTTGCAAATGGTTTTTACCTTCGCGGTTTCCTGTTTATCCTCGCGTTTGCGGTTGCGGCGTATTTTTCGTACCTGAATATCTTATACTACTTTACGAAGGATAAGAAGTCCCGCTACGATATTTCCCCGGTAATTGAGCGGTGGCTACACATCGCTCCCCCGGAAGCGGCGGAAGAGGGAAAAATGCGACGGAGTACCGGGATTCAGCCGGGTTACATTCAAACCAATGGGTTGTTTGACGATGATCAGGAATTTTTGCCGGCAGTGATTACCGCTTCCTCCCGGGAACGGGCTAATATTCAGCAGGTTGTTAATGACCTTGAGCGGAAGGGCTATTTGCAGCTGGATTATGACGGGAAGTCTAACCAGGAAATTTACCGGAGTGGGAAGCGTCAGGCGGCGTTAAGTGCGCCGGTCACTCTTCCGTACTACGAGCTTGTTCAAACGGGGAAGTACCTCGAAGTTTATGGGGGCGTTAACCAGATGGAACGGTTGCCCCTCGGACGGGTTAAGACGGTTGGGCTCTTGCCGGCGGTCGAAGCAGTGGAGCGATACCACCTGTACCTGGCGTCCGCGGCAATTATTAAGGGACCGTATAAGTTTGCAGGGCGCTCTGACGTTATAGTGCAGGCCCGGGATTTTGATTTGGATATTAAGGTGGCCTATCGCGAGCGGGGAAATCAGCGCCAGCATGTAACGACATTCGGTTCGGAAAACGAGGAGCCACATCCCCTTCATCGAACGCAGGCCCAAGAAATGGAAGCTGAAGAGCAGGCTTCCCAGCGTGCGTTTCGGCGGTCTGGCGAAGCGGGAAATGTGCCTCCTCTTCGGCGCCGACAGGCCCAACAGAAGCATTCTGGATTCCGTGATTTTTGGAAATAATTAAATAATAAAACTCCGTGAATTAGCCGGTAATCCGGTAAATTCACGGAGTTTTTGTAATGGTGAATTAAAATTAATCGGCGATAAATTGGTGAAGACGGCCCGCCATTTCCGGGGAAACCTCAGCGGTAATCCGCGTGCCGTCTTCCTCATAGGAGGTTTTAATGATGGTGGCGTGTGTGTTGAGGAGCTCCAAGAATCGACCCTGGCTAAACGGAATCAGATAGGTGTGTTGCTCGTTATCCTTAAACAATTCCTTCTTAATTGCAGTAATCAAGGTGCGGAGTGATTTTTCGTCTTGCGCACTGTAGGTCAGTTGTTGCCCGGTTAGTAACGGGTAAGGCTGCCCTGTTTTATCCGCCTTGTTGTACGCGTAAATCATCGGAATGTTGGTAACCCCAATTTCCTTCAGAGTACGTTCAGTAGTTTTTACCATTTCGGGGGCGTGGGGGTCTGCTGCATCAATCACCTGGACGAGCAGGTCGGCTTGGGCCGCTTCGGCAAGCGTGCTCCGGAAGGCCTTTATGAGTTGGTGGGGGAGTTTGCTGACAAACCCGACGGTATCACTGAGAAGGATTTCCTTGTTGTCGGCAAACTTAAGCCGGCGGACCGCTGTATCAAGCGTTGCAAATAGCATGTCTTTCGTGAAGACCGATTTGACCGCCCCTTCATTATCGACGAGGTTTAAAAGGCCGTTCATGGTCGTTGATTTTCCGGCATTCGTGTATCCCACGAGGGCGACACTCTTTAATCCCGAATTATCACGGAGTTTCCGTTTAATTTGTTGTTCCTTAGCAATATCCCGTAGTTCTTTATTAAGGGCACTAATGCGCTTTTCGATGACTCGCCGGTCCATTTCGTGCTGGGTTTCCCCGGAGCCCCGGTTACTCATTCCGCCGGCAGACTGTTGGTCGAGTTTTTCGGCACCAGCGGTATGTAACCGGGGAAGTTGGTACTGAAGTTGGGCGATCTTGACCTGGATTTTTGCTTCACGGGTATGGGCCCGGGAGGCAAAAATGGCGAGGATTAAGGCAGTCCGGTCCATGACGGTCATGTGGGTAATGTCTTCGAGGTTTCGGATCTGGGTGGGTGTCAGCTCGTCATTTACTACCAGGGTGGTTGCTTCCAGTGCGGTACCTGCCCGCCCGATTTCTTCTGCTTTGCCGGAGCCAAAGTAGGTGGCAGCTACTGGTTTTTCGAGCTTTTGGCGCACATCGCCAACAACCTGCATGTTATTGGCGGTTGCCAGCTTTCCTAGTTCGTCCATCGTGTATTCAAAGTCCGTTTGTTCATTTTCAATCCCGCAAATAATCACGGGCTCGGGAGGGGTATCCAACACACTTTCCATCCAATCTCACCTCGTTTATTTCAATCACCGTCATTATACACCTGAACGACCGGAGACTCAGTATTTCTGATTGTCACGGTAATGGTTGTAGTAGGCAACCTGAATATTATCCGGTGAAACGGTCAACTTGGTAACCGATCCGTTCAATGGCCGTTCCTTAACGATGTCGATTTCTGGGGCGTACCGGTGAACAATACTCCGGATGCACGTTCCGTGACTGACAAGCAAGACATGGTCGCCATCACGGTGGTTTTGGCGGAGAAAATTAAAACCGGCATTCACGCGATTCCAAAACTCGGCGTCACTTTCGCTGTCATGAAACGGATCAACGGCTTTCATCATGTCCCGGGATTTTTCTAAGGAAAACTTAGTGATAAGTTCCTCGAATGTCTTACAACCGTGTGGCATCCCCACCATAATCCATGTGTTGGCGGAATCTTGTCCCTCAAAGTAGCCGTAGCACTGTTCACGGAAATAGGAGAGTGCAGTCGGGGTGCCCAACTGTGGGGTGGCCTGGTTTTCGTCCATAATAATTTTGCAGGTTCGGGCAGTCCGAGTCATATCACTGTGGTAGATGCGGTCGAATTTGACCTGGGCGAGGTGCCGGCCTGCCTTGTGAGCGTCCATAATCCCCTTATTGGTTAACGGGGAATCACACCAGCCCTGCATTCGCCGGTACTTATTGAGTTGGGTTTGTCCGTGTCGCACCATATAGACTGAAAATGTCATTGAATCGCCTTCCTTACTGTGTAGTGGTTGGGTTAAGTATAGCATAAGGTGCGCTGCCGTTAAGAAACCCAAGGCACTAAGCGGAGTTTATGAAAAGCGGGTGAATATTCGGCTAACCAAGGAGGGGCTTATTAATTTGTCTGCGGGGGCTAAGTGGGGCTTGATTAGGGAATTAAGCCCTTTAAAAAAGGTCACCGACAATTGGGGTGACCGCTTTTTTAGTCTTGTTCAACTAACCGCTTGATTCCACGGACATCCGCAGGGTTCCCCGAGAAGATGATGTGGTCTCCCAGTTGCAGGCGGGTATTACCATGCGGCGCAATTGCCCGTTTTGTTCGGAAAATTCGGGAGATTGTAATGTCGTTAATAAACGGTAAGTAACGGATTTCCATGCCGTCAAAGATTGAATTGTTCACAACTACCTCGTAGAGACGGGCGTCCGGACTGGTAATGAGCTTCAGTGTTGACGGACTCGTAATGAGGGAACGCAGTCCCCCGACGTTAAAGTCAAACATACTGTAAAATTCTATGCCCAACCGCTGAAGGGTTTCCTCGTGAGTGCTGAGCGGATCGCGGTTTTCGAACCGGGTAATGACACGCTTGACACCGTACTTTTTGGCAGCGACGGCAAGCCGATAATTAACGTTACTATCGCCATGGCAAAGGACTAAGACATCGGTATCGAAAACCTGGTTGCTAATTAAATCCTTTGGCTCAAGCGAATCTAAAAGCGTTAAGTTGGCCTCCGAATTATACGTGGAGTAGTTCCGGGCAATATTTGTGTATAGTTGGATGGCATACCAGTCATTTTCAAGTTGTTGGCTAGCCGCAACGGTGACTAAGCCCACCCCGATGATATGAACCGTTGTCTTGTGGTTGTCTTCTGGAGCAGGATGGTACCCGCGGTTGAAAAGCAGCGGGCAAATAACGCACGTGAGGATTGCTGCTAGTAAGAAAGCGCCGGACTGTGCCGTCGTAATGGCGTGGAGTTCCCGGGCGACTTCGAGGGCGGCAAGGATTAAGGTGATGGTGGTTCCCGATAGTATTGCCCCCATCAAGGAATTGGCCTGGTTAAATCGGAGCCGTAGTCCAAGGTAAACGGGGAGCTTTGCTAGAAGGAAGGCGCCGAAAATGACGACAATCATGATTAGTACCCTGGGACTGGTTAGAAGGGCCGGAATGTTGAGTTTGACTCCGGTGAGGATAAAGAACACCGGAATGAAAAATCCGTAGCCGATGGAATCCAGCTTGTGGAGGGTTTCTCGCTTAGGTTCAAGAAGCTTAACTACAATACCAGCGATGAACGCGCCCAGAATGTTTTCAGCTCCGGTAGCCTCTGCAATGACCACGAGGGTGACAATTACAAAGAATGCCAGGCGCATATCAACCTGGGTGGTAGGTTTGTTTATCCGGTCAAAGAACGTGAAAAACGATTTGAACCGGCGGAAAAGAATTGCCCCGGCAATGAAGAGTAATGAAATGAGCCACAGGCTGGAACCCTTTCCGGCATACAGTGCGGCGTATACCGTCAACGCTAGCATAGGGATAACTTCCCCTAAGACCGCGATTAACAGGATAGTTTGGCCGTACGGCTTACTGAGGAGGTTGTTTTCCTTTAAGAGGGAAATGACCAATCCTAAGGCGATGGTGGCCAGGAGAATTGTCGCTAACCAGATATCGTTAAAGAGGCCGGTAACCTTAAAAATCAGAGCAAGGGCAAATGATGTTACCACGCACAGGGCATACGCGATTATGGCGGTTAGAACGGGCGAAAGCTGTTTGGACTGCTGGCGGGCAACCTTCTTTTCAAGCGGGGTGCGCGGTTCCCGGTTTCGTTGAAAAAGGGAGAAGTCGATTTCCATTCCGCTTAAAAACAGCAGAAGAATGACCCCCAGAGTAGAGGAATCACTAAGGAGGCTGTTAATGTGGATAATGTTTAGGCAGCTCTGGCCCAGGATAATTCCCACGATGATTTCTGCTACAGAGGTGGGAATGATACTGAGTTTAAACCGTGAGAGCAACATGGGGGTTGCAAATGCGGCTAAGGTAACGATAACAAGCGATAAATTCATGGTTGAACCTCTTTTAATCTCTTAATGGCTTTTACGAACATGTTGTATTAGGTGAGTGAAAGCTGGAGTGCTGGCGAGTATCACGATAATTCCCAGAAAGACGGCGGTAAAGTGGTGCTGAACAAACGGGATGCGGCCAAAGAAGTAGCCGATTCCTGAACACAATGCCGTCCAGAGAAATACGCCCCAGAAGTTATACCAGCTAAACCGCCGGTAGTCCATCCCGCTCGTCCCGAGAGCTAGCGGAAGAAACGCGCGAATGACTGGGATAAAGCGACCAAAGATTACCGTTTTACCGCCGTGACGGTGCAGAAACTGTTGGGTTTGGTAACGTTTTTGGTACGGAAGCAGGCGCCGAAACCACGGGCGGTCGCCTACTAGCCGTCCTAAGGTAAAGTTGACCGTATCACCGAGCAAAGCCGCGCAGAAAAAGAGGGGAACGAGGAGCCGAATATCAAGTACCGGTGAAAGGGCGGCGAGTGAACTAGTTAAAAATACTAATGATTCGCCCGGGAGGAATGCCAAAAATACAAGCCCCGTTTCCATAAAGACCATGATAAATAGCACCACGTATGTCCATCCGCCTAATGCGTGGATTGCGGGAAGCAGGTATTGGTCAAAATGTAGTAAAACGTGGATTAATTCGGACACAAGAATCCCCCTTAAGATTACTGTTAATGATTATGATAGCATGATAGCAAATTTTGCTTCTAAGGGGGAGCATAATTACTTCAACTAAGAGAAGTTGGTTCCCCTTATGAAAGGTGATAGAATAGAATGACATATTTGGCTAGTAGGGAGTGAATTGTCGTGGCAAAAAAGGATGTGCGCCAGCAGGAACAGCAACGGATGGATACCGTTGTGGAAAAAATTCGGACAGCCGAAGATGTTCGGCGGCAAGAAATCGCCCAGGCGAAGCAAGAACAACGAATCGTTGATGCGGATTTTAAGAAGAACGTTCGCCTTAAGGTGTCAACGTATTCCGGAATGATGGATACTGCCATGGCGGTCCGCCAGCAAAACCAGCTCCTCCAGGAACGGGAAAACGCCCGGGTGCATGCGCAACATGAACTAACGATTTTAGAAAAATTGGCGGAGCATCCCTACTTTGCCCGGATTGATTTTCAGGAAGAGGGCGAACCAAAGCCGGAAACAATCTACATTGGACTAGCATCCTTTGCAGAAACACCGGATCACTTCCTAATTTATGATTGGCGAGCCCCAGTGGCCAATCTCTACTACGATGGCGGACTCGGGGAAGTGACCTACCAAACGCCGGTGGGCGAGCAACAAGCAACGGTGACGTTAAAGCGTCAGTTTAACGTTAAACACGGTAAAATTACCGCGGTTTTTGACACGGACGAAGCGGTTGGCGATCAGATGCTACTGACGGCCTTACAGGGGCATTCGGGCACTAAAATGAAGGGGATCGTCACGACAATCCAGCACGAACAAAACCGGATTATCCGGAACACCACGGCAGATCTGCTCTTTGTTCAGGGAGCTGCGGGTTCGGGAAAAACGTCAGCGGTTCTGCAGCGGGTCGCTTACTTGTTATATCGGTACCGGGGAAAAATTACTGCTAAGCAGATTGTGTTGTTTTCCCCCAACCAACTCTTTAACGATTACGTTGACCACGTGCTCCCGGAAATGGGGGAGCATAACATGGAGCAAATGACTTACTACCAGGCGCTTCAACGGCGTGTGCCCCATTTACGGGTTGAAACGCTGCAGGAGCGGTTTACTGCGCAGGATGATTCCGTAACGCTACGGGTAAACCGCCTAAAGGAGAGCTTGCAGTTTATGCGGGTTCTTCACGAGTATGCGACGCTGTTGGAACGGAGGGGGATGCAGTTTACTGGCCTCTGTCTGGATGGAGAAGAAATCTTTTCCCCGGAAATAATCGCGCAAATCTATTATGGTTTTAACGAAAATTACCATCTCCGCAACCGACTGCTTGCGACGAAGGAAGAGCTCCTCCGGCGGCTTCAGCGAAAAATTAAGCGGACGGCTAAGACCGATGCGGTCCAAAAGGCAGTCCAAGGACTTGATCAGGATGCATTAAACGCCCTGTACGGGGATCATCCCCGGGACTTTGAAGACGGGGACGCTGAGTTTAAGTTTTTAACAGAAGCATTTGTGACCCAACGGTTTACGGCGGTGGCGGACGATATTCGGAATAACCGCTTCATCGACGTAACCGCGCAGTACGTTAATTTTTTGGGAAATATTCCGCGGCTGGTTAACCTACAGGAGTGGCACCTATCACCGGCGGAATGGATGCAAGCGGGGCAGCGGACCATTATGGCTTTCCGGCGCCAGCACCTCGCCCTTGCAGACGCGACCCCGTACTTGGACTTGTATGACTTGATTACAGGCCGGCACGGGATGCGGAAGATGCGCCACGTCCTAATCGATGAAATTCAGGATTATACGCCTTACCAGTTGGCGTACCTAAAAGAGTTGTACCCACGAGCAAAGTTTACCATGCTAGGTGACCTAAACCAGTCAATTCTCACACATGAAAATAGCCGGACCCTTCTCGAACAGCTCCGGCCCCTCTTTAATCCTGAAAAAACTCAGGTGGTTCAGTTAACGCGATCTTACCGGTCAACTAAGCAACTAACGGCTTTTACCCGGGAACTACTAGTTGACGGGGAGCGCATTGAGGCGTTCGACCGGCAGGGCCCCGTTCCTGAAATGGTGATAGGGCAAAGGAAGGATGCCCTGGTTACCCGGGTAGCTGCAACCTTGTGCCAGAACCACAAACGGCAGGAAACAACGGCGGTGGTTACCCGAACGCTGAAGGAGGCTCGGTGGCTGGCAAGCCACCTCAAACAGGCAGGAGTGACCACGACCGTTATTAAGACGGAGAACCAGCGGCTGGTTGCCGGCCCGATTATTGTACCAGCGTACCTGGCAAAAGGGTTAGAGTTTGACGCGGTAGTTATGTGGGATGCGAGCGCGGATAACTATCATGATGAGGCAGACCGCCAGTTAGTATACACAATTTGTTCGCGAGCGATGCACCGGCTGATGATTACGGTAACGGGAACCCCGAGCCCGTTATTTGAGCGGGTGGAGGCTACTCGTTACCAGGTAAAGCAAATTTGATAAGAAAAGGCGTGCTAAAACGTTAAACCGGCGTGGTGAAAGACGCGGGCTAACGCCAGTATAGGGCACCGAGTAGTTATTTTAGCATTCGATTATTCATAAATAACAAGGAGGCTGAGACTATTGTCCCGCCCTCCTTGTTATTTTATATTTAGTTGATCACGTTAATTAATTATTATCGTGGCTTTGTCGCTTCCCCATAAATTGACGGGCTGATGAAATCATATTGAAGCTGGCTAGGCGTTGCTTAAACCGGGTAGCTAGCATGGTGGTTAGTTCATCGTACGCTAGGGTAGAGTAGTGGATTCCATCTGCTTGGAGCATTTTCTTTGGTGTAGCTGCCATGTGGTTGTGCCACGGAATGAGATCACAATGAGTGGTGGAGGCAACCTGTCGGGTAGCTTGAGCGTACTCTTCGAGGCGGACGTTAACGGGGGAATCTTTTGCAACCACCCCCGGTGTGATTAACAGGCACTTTTCCGGGGTGATCTGACGGACAAGCTTTGTGAGGGCCACGGCAAATGTGGATGCTGGAAGGGATTGTTTTTGCCGGGCGTCCGCCAGCCCAAAGAACGGTACCACGTAATTTGGCTCAATTGTAAGAACATCTGCTTGGAGTCGTTCCAGTGCGACTGTAATGGTACTGTTCGGTAAGCCACGATTAAAGCAGTAAACGTCTTCGCGGCCAAGTTTGGCCTTTAGCATGTCCGAAAATTTACTGGACGGGTAGCCGTCCGTATAACCAGCGGTAATGCTATCCCCAAAAAGAATAATCCGAATCATTGTGGTCCCTCCGTCAAAAGTTGCATTCCTATTATATGCGTTTTAGGAGGGAAGCACTACCCCTTTTGGGGTTCGTTTCGGGGAAAGGAGAGTGGTATAATATGCCCGTCAATAGGGGGTGAACGGGGCGATGCAAAATGAAATGAACTACTACCGAATTTCCCGGACGGAATGGGCCCAATTAGAAGTGCCTGCGCGAATTGCACTTACTAATGAGCAGCTTGCGGCGATCCGGTCGGTTAACGACCAGTTATCACTAAGGGATGTGCGGGAGGTGTACCTGCCATTAGTGCGACTTTTGGGGATGGAACTTCGTCAACGGCGGCGGCACCAACAAGCTCAAGCAGCTTTACTGGGAATTACCCCGGCACCCGCCCCGTTTATTTTAGGGATCGCCGGGTCAGTTGCGGTTGGGAAAAGTACGATTGCTCGGCTGTTAAATCTGCTACTCCGGCAGGTTTTTCCGGACAAACGGGTGCAACAGATTACCACCGACGGGTTCATTTATCCGAACGCCGAGTTAAACCGGCGGGGGCTGTTTGACCGTAAGGGATTTCCGGAAAGTTATGATATGCCCAAGCTGATTACCTTCCTGAATGATATTAAAAACGGGGTTCGGGTCCAAGCACCGGTATATTCGCACGAACTCAGTGACGTGGTGCCGGGGAAGTTCGATGTGGTTGATCACCCTGACATTTTGATTGTAGAGGGAATTAACGTTCTTCAGTTGCCACCAAGTGAGCGGGTTTACGTAAGCGATTACTTCGATTTTTCGTTATACGTGGATGCGGCAGAGGATGATATTGAGCGCTGGTATCTCGAACGGTTTGGAATGTTGTTGGAAATGGCAGCCAAGGACCCGCATAACTATTACTACCAGTATACGCAGGAACCACGGGAGAATGCCTTTGCGATGGCAAAACGGGTGTGGCGGGACGTTAACTTGAAAAACCTGCACGAATATATCTTGCCGACAAGAAACCGGGCGGACCTTATCCTGTCAAAGGACGGCCAGCACCGTGTAACCGAACTATTAATCCGAAAAGCATAATTAATACTGATTAATGTCCGGGTTTTGGCGGGATTACCGTTGACCGGGCTTTTTTTTGTATGTACAATGAGAGCAAGTATTTTAAAATGAGGTGAAGAGCGTGGCGCATGATATGCAATCATTCGATAAGATCCTCGTGCTGGATTTTGGGAGTCAGTATAATCAGCTAATTACCCGGCGGATCCGCGAGTTTGGCATTTACTCCGAGTTGATGTCACACAAGACGACGGCGGCGGAGATTAAGCGGCTAGCTCCTAAGGGGATTATTTTCTCCGGGGGACCGGATAGCGTAAACGATCCCGGGGCCTTCACGGTGGATCCGGAAATTTTCAACTTGGGGATTCCGGTGCTGGGGATCTGTTACGGGATGCAGTTAATGGCTAATATGCTTCCTGGCGGACATGTCGAACCAGCGGATAATAAGGAATACGGGAAGGCTGACATTACGGTAACGTGCGATGATGCGGCGTTATTTACCGGGATGGACCGGCAACAGACCGTTTGGATGAGTCATGGTGACCTGGTAATGCAAGTTCCCACCGGCTTTACGGCAGTGGCGACGAGTGCTAATTGCCCGATTGCAGCCATGCAGGATTCAAAACGGAAGCTGTACGGAATCCAGTTCCACGCTGAGGTGCGAAACACAATTCACGGTAACGAGATCCTCCGCCACTTCGCGTTTGATGTGTGTGGCGCGCAGGCCAACTGGACGATGGACGACTTCATCGACATGCAGGTGGCAAAAATTCGTGCAGAAGTCGGCGAAAAAAAGGTCATTCTTGGGCTTTCTGGTGGGGTTGATTCCAGCGTGACAGCGGCTCTGTTAAACCGGGCAGTGGGCGACCAGTTGACGTGCATTTTTGTGGATCACGGCTTGCTGCGGAAAAACGAAGCGGACCAGGTCATGGCGGCGCTCAATAAGGGCTTGGGCGTGCGGATTAACAAGGTTGATGCGGCAGACCGGTTCTTATCCAAGCTTGAGGGGGTCACTGACCCAGAACAGAAGCGGAAGATTATCGGCAATGAGTTCATTGAGGTGTTTAACGCTGAGGCGGCAAAGATGAAGGATGCCGACTTCCTTGCGCAGGGGACGTTGTACACGGACGTCATTGAAAGTGGAACGGATACAGCCCAGACAATTAAGTCCCACCATAATGTGGGGGGCTTACCAAAGGACGTGCAGTTTACGCTGATTGAACCGTTGCGGACGCTCTTTAAGGATGAAGCCCGGGAACTGGGTGAAAAGCTGGGGTTACCGCATGATTTGGTATGGCGGCAGCCGTTTCCGGGACCGGGTCTGGGAATTCGGGTCGTTGGGGCCATTACGCCGGAGAAACTCGCAATTGTTCGGGACAGTGATGCGATCCTCCGGGAAGAGATTAAGAACGCCGGGTTACAAGAAGACATCTGGCAGTACTTTACCGTTCTACCGGGAATTCGGAGCGTTGGGGTCATGGGCGATGGTCGAACGTACGACTATGCCATTGCCATCCGGGCGGTTACGTCCATTGACGGAATGACGGCTGACTTTGCCCGGATTCCGTGGGACGTTCTGCAGAAGATTTCGGTCCGGATTGTAAACGAAGTCGACCACGTTAACCGCGTTCTGTACGACGTGACGAGTAAGCCGCCGGCAACGATCGAGTACGAGTAAACCTACAAAATTTTGTTACTTATGTTTATTTGGATAAAGGAGTAACTAATGCCACCAGGAATGGTGGTTTTTGGTAAAACCGAAAATGGTATTTTATAACTAAAACAAAGTATGTGCAATCGCACAGTGACTACGACCTAGCTGGTTCGCCGACCAGTTAGGTTTTTCTTTATCTTGAGGAATTGCGTAACGAACCAGCCTAACATTAGTGCAGTTCCTTTCGGTTAGTAATAAAATAGGGGAAGTTGAAAAGGAATGGGAGGATGGATTATGAAAAAACGCGTAATTGTTTTGGGCCTGGGTCTTGGAGTTAGCCTACTTTTAGCGGGATGTGGGCAACAGGTTAGTCACCATGAAAATCATCATCATGACACCCCGACGCACCAGCAGGCGCAGCCGGAACAGCATAACCAAAGCAAGCAGATTGTTCTGAATAACAGCCAGGCAACGCAAAGTAGTAGCAGTAGTAATGCGGTAGCAGTGAACCCAGAGCACGTTCACCTGACGACCCAACAGCTGGGAACGTTAGTGGCCTTATTAAAATACCCGAATTGGTTTAAGCAGGGGGTTGCGGACGGCAACATGTACTACAGTGACCAACCGAACACGGCTCCCGGAAGCGACCTGAACGGTTTTAGCTACGTAACGGCCAACGGGGATCCGACTAGCTATCTTTACTTCCAGTTACAGGGCGAAAACGTTGTGATTAAGTACGTGGATGTGTCAAATGCTGATTGTGTTGCGGACGCGCCGATGCGAACCGTTAGCGTGCGGCTGGATACGCTGATTAACGATTACTACAATACCAAGAAGAAGCAGGATGAAGTCAATGATTACGCCAACCGACTACTGCCTGAATCGCAGTATGGCAAAAACGATGACAACCAAAGTCAAAGTCAGAATACGGGGGACTAATCATGACGGCACACATTTACCTTGTCCGGCACGGCCAGACACTGTATAACCTAATGAATAAGATGCAGGGGTGGTCAGACACCCCGTTGACGGAGGCAGGAATTGCTGGGGCGCAGCAAACTGGGCAGTGGCTGCGTAACGTTCACTTTGACGGGGCATATAGTTCAGATCTTGGACGGGCAGCGAAGACCTGTCAACTGATTCTTGAAGAAAACCTGACGACTGATCCGGCCGGACAGGTTCAACTTTCAGCGTTCCGGGAGCAAAACTATGGCTACTTTGAGGGAATGGATAAGCAGTTGGCTTGGCGGCTAGTCGGCGCCCAACTAGGAATAACAACCCTCAAAGAAATTGTGGCAGCTAAGTCGTTTGACGAAGCGAAGGACCTAATGAAGGTGGCGGACCCGTACCGTTTTGCGGAAGATCATACGGAGTATTGGCGGCGAGTTGATGCCGGGTTTGCCCAGTTACGGGCCGATTATCACCGGGGAAATATCTTAGTGGTAACGCACAGTAATACGATTGCTAGCATCGTGGATCGTTTTAGTACCATTGACGTGTTGGCGGATTATCCTAAAAATGGCAGTGTTACTCGATTGTCCTTGATAGATAACGGGATGACAGTGGATTACTACAACCGAACGGGCGCAGATCAGGAATACTAACCAGTAAAACAAGGATAGAAAAACGGGGTGGAAAAGCACCACCCCGTTTTGTATTCTTTTTATTAATGTTTTATTTTTGGTTTGCCTTATTAATTGCGGCGAGGGCTACGTTGTTCAACCAGTTAAGTGGTTGGTCAAAATTGGGCTGGAAGAACATATCAACCATGGCTAGCTGCTCAATGGTCATCTTATTTTGGATGGCCAGCGAGAGGACGTTGGCTGACTGGGAAACGTCGTGTTTGCTGAAGACGGCGCCGCCGAGAATCCGGTGGGTAACCGGATCCCATACGAGACGGCAAGTAACGTTAGTGGTAGACGTCATAAATTCTGGCCGGTACGGCTCTTCAATTGTGACGGCGTCCGCTTTGCACCCCCGCATCTTGGCACCCTCAACGGTTAACCCTGAAGCGGCCATACAACAGCCGTACAGTTCGACCGCTGAAGTGGCCTGTGTTCCCATGTACTTCACGGTTGGTTGATCAATGTTTTGACCAATTAGCATTCCCTGGCGCACGGCGTTGGTTGCCAGCGGAATGTAGTCGTCCTTGCCGGTCGGGTTGTAGTAGACGTTGGTGGCGTCACCGGCCGCAAAAACGTTCGGGTTACTGGTTTGCATGTATTCGTTTGTTCGGATGGCGTGGTTGGGAAGCATGGCGAGTTGACCATTAAACAGTGCGGTATTGGGCTTGAAGCCGGCACACCATACGGCAATGTCCGCAGTATAGTCTCCCTGGTCGGTGTGAACAGTAATTTGGTCACTTTGCTGTTCAAAGCTGGTGACCTTTTCGCCGAGGGCTAAACGCACCCCGTGATTACGGTATTCCGCTTCAATTTTATCGCTGAGGTCCTTATCAAAGTTTTTGTACAGAACCCGCGGGAAGGCATCTACTAGGGTGACGTCTTTGCCAGCAAGTGATAACTGCTCAGAGAGTTCCGCGCCGATGTAGCCGGCCCCGATGATCACGGCCCGTTTAATTGATGGTGCCAGGTTCTTCAGCGTTTCGGCGTCGTGCCAATCCTTGCACAGGTAAACGCCCTTGCTGTTGATTCCGTCAATCGGCGGGATTACTGGGAGTGAGCCGGTCGTTATCACGAGCTTATCGTACGCAGCCGTTGTTTCTTCACCGTTGATGCAATCTTTGACGCGGAGGTTTTGGGCGGCCACGTCTACGCTGAGAACCTCATGTTGCATCTGCATGTGGGCTCCCAAAGCTGCCAATTTCTCCGGACTGGAGTAGAACATCTTCTTGGGGTTTGAAACGTGGTTTCCCACCCACAGGGCGATGCCGCACGAAAGAAACGAGAGGTTGTCGTTCCTTTCGTAAACCGTAACATCGTAGTCCGGGTGGTCCGTTAAAATTTGTTGCGCGGCAAATGTGCCGGCGTGAGTCGCGCCGATGATTGCAATTTTCATGATTAAGGACCCCTTTTTTAAAAATTATAACATTATAATAATTCCTAATTGTGAAAAAGTCAACTAAAAAATGAAACCCCTTTCTTTGCGTGAGATACACGGTATCAGGGACTAATATCAGGACGATATTAGCAATAATAGTAATTTTTCACACTTATTTTTTAGGCGTAAATAAAAAGACCGTGATTCTCATCACAGTCTGAATGTTTCAGTTAATAAGTTTTACTTTTTCTTTGCTACTTCATACCGTTCGTGGTAGTTGGCTAACAATTGAAGAATCTGTTCCCCAATTACCGTATAGGCGTGGGTTGGCAGGTTAGCTTCAGATACCCGGAGCTTCCCCGGCGTTGTTCCGAAGCCCGGACCGTTCATCAGCGTAATTCCGTTTTTCTTTGCCAGGTTAACCAGGAAGTCGATCTGCTCAAAGTTTTCTTCGAGGTACTTTCGGAAACCTTTACCGTACTTATGTTCGGCAATTTGATAAATATCGAGCAGGGAGTAGTACTTGGTATTTTCCTTACTCTCATCCGGATTAATCCCGAGGGCGGTGCATAACCGATTGTACCGTTCGCTTACAATTCGGCGTGATTCGTTGATATACTGATCATCCTTGCCGGCAACCAGGTGGGTAAGGGCAAAAAGGTCTTCCATAACCTGCTGGGGCGTAGAGAGTCCGGCAGTGTGGTACAACCCGATGGACCGACTGTCTGCTACCATCCGTTCAATGAATGACATTTTATCGGGGTGCAAGACTACGTTGCCGTACCGTTCGTTAACCTCTGCTCGTTGTGCGGATGGTAGCTCACTAACGAGCTTATCGAAGACGTTGTCGTCGTGCATGGCAATTAGGCCGAGGCGCCAACCAGTTGCACCAAAGAGTTTGGAGAACGAATAGACCAGCATTGTATTGTACGGGACGACGCTGTAAATTGTTTGGAAGTTCTCAGCAAACGTTCCGTAGACATCATCCGTCACAATCATCAGGTCCGGGTTCTTGGCCACGGCCCGCTTAATGGCCGCCAGCGCCTGTTTGTCAAACGCCTTAGCGCCCGGGTTACTTGGGTTAATTGCACACACCAGTTTGATGTTAGGGTCTGCTAGTTTTTCCAGTTCTTCCGGTCGGATTTGCCAGTTAGTCGTTTCATCCGCGACCAGGTTGATCTTAACGAGTTGATAATCGTTGAGTACTGGAATCTCCAGGTATGGCGTAAAAATTGGCGTGGTCAGCGCAATTTTGTCCCCGGGGTGGATCAGGTGATTTTCCTTTAGGGAGTTAAATAGGTAGACGATTGCCGCTGTTCCCCCCTCAGTTGGGAAAATCTGCGTGTGGTTCTCCAGGTTGACACCGCCATACAGCACATTTTGAACATAGCGGTTTAAAATTCGCTCGGTGTAATGAAGAACCCGATCAGGAGCCGGGTAGTTGTTCCCAAGGGCCCCGTCGGTGAGTTCCTTAACCAGCCGGTCCGGGTTAGCCGCTAGTTCATCTACGCAATAGTCCACGGCCGACTGCAAAAACTTGTCGTTCGGGCGTTCTTCAGGATTTAAGAACCGCTTAAACCGAGCGGCAATCCCTCCCGCTTCGGTGTACCCGGCCAGGTCGTGTTCATCAATCGTTCGCCGAGTTTCGGTAATTCCAAATTCAACGAGGCGGTTAAATGCCAGCCGGGCCTTCGTGTTTAACCAGTTTGGATCGCCCCGCCCGGCGTTCAGGGAGGTGTTGTGGTGATCGTTATTCTGTGCGAGCTTGTTAATCTTCTTGCTAATTTCAAAAGCGTTTAGCTTAGCAAGCTGTTGCTCGTCTACTCTGTCCACTAGTGTTCACTCCTTTAGAATTCTTACCCTAGTAGGGTACTATTTTTGGCGGAAAAGTACAATTTCTTTTGTGATTTTTTTGTAGCGGGCCTTTGCCCTGAGAAAAATTGAACCTGCCGGGGCGCTCTGCTAGAATAAAGGTAATTTTAAATGGGAAATGAAGGTTATATTAATGGAAATTGAACGCGCTTGCACGTCAATGCTGGTGGGGAAGGATGCTAGTATCGATGGTTCCGTGATGATCGCGCGGAACGATGATACCTTCTTACCATTAACCCCTCAACGGTTTTATATGCATCCGGCATGGCACGGGGAGAAAGGAAAGAAGATTAGGTCGTGGTTAAACGGGTTTGAGATGGAACTGCCAGAAAACGGCTACCGCTACAACGCCGTTCCGAACGTCGACTACAAGAAAAATGGTTACTACGAAGAAAGTGGGATTAACGAAAAGAACGTTGCAATGTCTGCAACGGAGTCAACGTACGGGAATGAACGGACGTTGGCCTTTGATCCGCTGGTAAAGGACGGACTTGATGAGGATTGCATTGTTAATGTAACGCTACCGTTCATCGACTCTGCCCGGCAGGCCGTTCAGTTTCTTGGAAAACTGATTTCCAAGTATGGTTCTCCGGCCGGCAACTCCGTTTTGTTTGCTGATAAGAACGAGGCATGGTACATGGAAATTGTGACGGGACACTTGTGGCTTGCTCAGCGAATCCCGGATGATGCTTATGCCGTGGTAGCCAATGAGGTGGCCATCCAGCAGGTCGACTTCAACGACACGGAAAACTTCCAGTGGGCGGACGGGATCCAGGAATTTGTTGAGGAGCACCACCTTAATCCAGACAAGGAAGGGTGGAACTTCCGCCACATCTTCGGGACGTTTAACGAGAAGGATCGCCACTACAATACACCACGGGTATGGTACGGGCATCATCTGTTTAACCCAGAACTGGAGGAGGATCCAGAATCAGGTGAATTACCGTTCATTATGCGGACGAACCATAAATTTACTCCAGACGATATTGAGATGTACCTCGGTTCCCATTACAACGAGACGCCATACGACCCAATGGGCCACGGGGATGATGCCGATAAGTACCGCTACCGGCCAATTGGTTTGAACCGGACGCAGAATTCCCACGTTCTCCAACTGCGGAACGATGTGCCAGAAGAGCAGCAGGCCATCATGTGGCTGTGCATCGGTTACCCGGAATTCAGCCCGTACATTCCGTTTTACACGAACGCTAATGACACGGATCCGAGTTTCTCAGAAACGCCGCTTGAGATGGACGTTGATGCTGATTCTGCTTACTGGCTGTATCGTCACATGTCAATGCTGGTGGAAAGTCACTACAGTAAGTTTATCCAGGATAATATCGATTACCTGATTGAGTGTCGGCGCGTCAATCGCAAAATGATTGCTGAGATTGACAAGGAGGCCGCCAAGTTGCACGGCGAGAGATTAACGGAGTTCTTAACACAGAAGAACTACGAAAGCGTGGCCAGGATGAAGAAGATGACCAAGGAGCTGATGAACAAGCTTATCATGAAGGGCATTGAATTATCGAAGTTCACGTTTAACATGGATAAGAATTTATAATTCTCAATTACCTAGGGGCGTTTAAATGCGCGGTATAAGGGGCTTTGGAGTTTTAATGTATCTGTAAAAAAGGTAAAGGATGAACAGAAAAGCCCTTAAGGAAGAGCCTGATATAAAGTGTGTTTGCCTGCCTTTATAATTTCAAGAATATGATAACCAACGTACTAAGCTTAGTAAAAACGCGCCTAGAAATTTCTGGGCGTGTTTTTGGTAAACGTATGTTAATAACCGGGGGAAACGATGATAAAAATCACAAAAGAGAATCTAAAAAAAGAATATTGGTATAAAAAAGATTTACAAAGATTTTGTAGTGAAAAAGGGTTGCCTTCTTACGGGACTAAGGCAGAGCTTTTAATATATATTGAGAAGTATTTTGGAGGTACACCACTAAGTGACATCAAACCTCTGAGGAGACCGAAAAGGGCGTCAAAAAAACTTTTATGGGATGAAATGACACCAGAAACAAAAATATTAAATTCAGGCTTTTCTTTAAACGGTGAAGCACGAAAATTTTTTAAATATTATTTGGGCTTGGAAAAATTTTCTTTTAAGAAAAACATGGCAATAAAATTACGAGAAATCGAAAGAAACCAAGATGAAGCGGCGACCATTCAAGATTTAATTAATGCATATTTTAATTCTAGTAAAATTAGAACCCCAGAGGAAAAAACGTACGAATGGAATCATTTTGTTAAAGACTTTTTTAATGATGAGAATTCTAAAAAATTTGGTTCAAAATTGAAGGTAGCTTCTATTTTATGGAGTAACGTTAAACAAAGTGCGGGCAGTAAGAAGTATAATAGTTCATTAATTGAAAAATATAAAGACAAAATCCAGGATTATATGCTTTAGGTGGACGCATTTATGAACCCTTAAATGTTTGGCTGTATTGGTGATGGTATTCGTAAACTTGGGGATTATTTTTTGACTACTCCGACCGAAAGCGACAGTGAGAGAATAATACGGATTAGTGAACGGTAATAAAAATTAACGGCGGAGGTGCAGCAGGCGGCTCCTTTTTTATTGTTTCCATTTCGCCTATTTTTGGGGAAGGTATCCTTTGTGAACGTGAGCTGGCGCCAATAAACGAAAGGAGCTATAATCGGGAGCAGATTTATTAAGAAAGAATAACGAACTTGGAGGATGATGCGAATGATAACAAAGCACTACTGCCTTGTCGCTGGGGTTATTAGCGGTGGGCTGCTATTCGGCTGGGGGATAACTGCTCAGGCAAACTCTTCCCCTAAAGCGTCCTCAAGTTTCCGGGTAACCCCGGCAATGGTTAGCAGCACCGGCACGCCGGCAGGAACAAATTTCCCGCAGGCCATGCAGGGAAATTGGTATACAGCTGACGGCGCGACTTTGACTATCCGCGGTAACCAACTTCAAACCAACGACGGACACGGGCACGCGACGATGTTACAGGCCCACCCGGCCCAACAGCATACCGCCGCAGACACTAACCATCATCCAGAAACGATGCAGGCTGATACGGTCAACTGGTGCTTCCTGACGAACGTAACGGTGCACAACCACCGCTGGTTACGGGAGTATGGGTGGACGCAGAGTAAGGGGGATGGGACCCTCTATCGTGTAACGAAGTGGCACCACCACAAGGAGCTGTTACGGAGTAATGATTTAGCGACGATGCACTACTTTCGGAATGCGCACGTTGCCCGGACGTGGGCTCATCATCATTGAAGAGGGTAAGTGTTGATCTTGCCTTGTTTTGAAAACCGTATACTCCCAATATTGAATTTATTTTGTTCAAAATTGGGGGTGCATATTGATTTTTTTGTATTTAATAGGTGGTTTTTTTACCAGCTTAATAGAAGCGACCGTTATCCCTTGGGGATAGCGGTCGTTAATTTATTAGTTAAAAGCTATAATTTTCAATAGGGGTATCAAACCAGTCGTACCGAAGAATATGGCGGTGCTTTCGGTCGACGGGGATCCATAGCCCCGTGTGCATGATATCGCGCATCACCTTTAGAAAGACGCCGTCATGGGCAGTACTTTGCGGTCGGGTAACGGTAATGAACTCATTTGTTTCGGTCTTGAGGACAAGAGCGTGCTTGCCGAGCTTGACCACCTGGGCGGGAACAATGTCCGCTGTTGATTGGTTGCCTGATGTTGTCATGAAATCACTCTCTTTCTATCAGGACATCCGGGGTTAAATTCCCCGTATCATCATTATACGTGGTTTGACTGAAAGTGCCATGAATAGCCCTGAGCTTTTATGAATCCTTACGTTCGTTTGTACTTTCGTAAGGATTCTGAAAAGAGCGTAAAACGCCGAAAATGAACATGCTGGAAGCGGTAAGCCGCACGAATTATGAAGGACGGATTCAACAATCGGCGTACATTTACCGTAATTTTTGTTTATTGGGGGCACCAGATTATACGGAAAAACAAAGGGGATGAGACTTATGTCCCACCCCCTAAAATTTAGTCTGATTCGCTATCTTGCTGGCGAGCTTCCTGTTCACTCCGAGCCTCTCTTGGCAGAATCAGGTTCAAAATAATTCCTAGAACCGCAGCCACCGCCAGGCCCGAGAACTGGTACTGCCCTAGCTGAAGGTAGGCGTTCCCAATTCCGATTACCAGGATTACTGAGGCAATCATCAGGTTTCGTTTTTTATCAAAGTTAACGCGGTTATCAATCAGCACGCGCAGGCCGCTGGAGGCAATTACTCCGAACAGCAGGAATGAGATCCCCCCGATAACCGGCTTGGGGATGGTTTCAATTAGTGCACTTAGCTTACCGATGAAACCAAAGATAATGGCAAATAAAGCGGCACCGGCCAACACATAGACGCTGTGGACCTTAGTGATGGCGAGCACACCAATATTTTCCCCGTAGCTTGTTACCGGTGGGCCCCCGACAAACCCAGCGATAATAGAAGCGGTTCCGTCTCCCGCCAAGGTGTGGTTGAGTCCTGGATTTTTGAAGAAGTTCCGCTCCGTCAGCTGGTTAAGTACCATGATGTGGCCCATGTGCTCCGTCATCGTCACGAAGGCAATTGGTGCCATGCTGAGGATGGCACCCCAGTACAGCTTTGGTTTGTAATTAACAAACGGAATTTGGAAGGCTGGCAAGCTCAGCCAGTGGGCGTGGAGAACCGGGGTGAAGTTCACGATGCCGAAGAGAACGGCGATTACGTAGCCGACTACAATCCCCAGCAGAATCGGGATCAAACCGAGGAAGCCCTTCATGAACATGTTAAAGGCGATCGTAACCAGCAGGGTTAGCAGGGCAACCGCAAAAAATTTGAGATCGTAGTGTCCCGTCGCGTTAATCGTTGCGTCCTTGGCAGCCGTTCCAGCAAGCGAAAGTCCGATGACCATGATAATTGGGCCGACAATAACCGGCGGTAAGAGGCGGTCAATCCAGTCTGACCCAATCACGCTGACAATCAGTGATACGATCAGGTAAACGCACCCGACGGCAATGGTTCCCTGAGCAATCCCCGGGTAGCCGACCGTTTTCATTAAGGCAATCATCGGCACGATGAACGAAAAACTTGAGCCCATGTACGCTGGAATCTTCCCCTTAGTAATCAGAATGTATATTAAGGTCCCAACCCCAGAACTAAACAGGGCGATTCCTGGATTTAATCCCACCAGGATAGGAACCAGCACGGTTGACCCGAACATCGAGAACATGTGCTGGATGGAAAGCCCCACCCATTGACCGAATCCAGGGCGTTCGTTGACGTCGAGCACGATGTCCCGCCGTTTATTACTCATAAAAAACACTCCTTTAAAAAAGCTCCTGGTCGCGTGAACCCAGGAGCGGTGCGTACAGGAAAACCCTACAATAAATACCGGTCTTTTGAGTCTCACGGGACCACATTAAAAGCATTAAACCGCGCCTCATTGTATGGTTTTTTTTGAAGGGCGTCAAGTAAAACGGGGGTGGTAGTAGGAAGAGATGATAAAGCATCCCATCCTGTACCACTCCCGTTCTTGTTTTGAAAGCGGCTTTAGTTACCAGATGTTAACCCGGTTTTCTGGTTCCATGTACATGCCATCGCCGGGCTGCACGTTAAAGGTGGTGTAGAAGTCCGCTAGGTTCCGTGGCTGAATGTTGGCCCGAAGTTCCTGGGGAGCGTGCACGTCAATTGCCAGGAGAAGTTTTTCTCGCTCCAGGGAAGACTTCACGCACCAGATCCGTGCCCAGTTAATGAAGAATTCCCGCAGGTTAGCGTCCGGTGTTTCCTTGGCGGCTTCCAGAGCACAGCTTAATCCCCCGGCGTCAGCGATATTTTCGGAAACGACTAACTTACCATTGACCTTACCGGCGCGGGTGGTCAGTCCGTCAAACTCGCGGATCATGTCCTGGGCCAGGGTATCAAAGTGCTGTTTGTCAGCGTCCGTCCACCAGTTCTTCATATTACCCCATTCGTCAAACTTGGCGCCGTTGTTGTCAAAGGCGTGGGAAATTTCATGGGCGATGACCGCACCGATTCCGCCATAATTGGCGCTGACGGATTGGTTAAGGCCGTAGAACGGGGCCTGCAGGATGGCTGCCGGGAAAACAATGATGTTAAATGAGGGGTTGTAGTAGGCGTTCACCGTGCTGGCTGCCATTTCCCATTCTGTCCGGTCAACTTGTTTGCCCCAGCGGCTGAAGTTATCTTCGATAGCAATTCGGGTAAACCGGGAAGCATTGGTAAGCAGGGATTCTCCTTCGTGAACGACAAACCGCTTGTAAAGCGGCGCCAATTTGTCAGGGTAGCCAACCTGAACACCGAGATTATTCAGCTTAACGATGGCTTGTTCGCGCGTGGTGGCACTCAGCCAATCGTTATTTTCTAACCGGTGCTTGTAAACGGCGACCATCTTGGCAACCATCTGTTCAACGTCGGCTTTGGCCTGTTCACCAAAGTACTTGTGACCGTAGTACAACCCAACAACCTGGGAGAATTGATTGCTTGCTAAGCGGTAAGCACTTTTTTGTTGATTAGCTGCCTGCTTGCTTCCAGAGAGGGCGCGGTTATAAATGGTAGCGGTAATGCGAGCTTCATCGGTCAGGTACGGGCTGACCCGGAGAAGGGTTTTAACAAACAGCCAACCCTTGAAGTTCGTAAACGTCTGCGGGTTGACGATTTTGTCGAGGTGTTCGAAGTAGCGCGGTTCGCTTACGATGATTTTATCCGGGGCCTTACCGATAAGAGCGGCGGCGTCCGCCACAAGGTCAACCTGGTCGCTAAAGGCGGATAACTCTGCTGCGTTAACCGGGTTGTACAGGCTAGTGTAGTCGGCTCGGGCCGTGCTGTCCTTTTCGTACGGGGCCATGGACCGATCAAAGGCGAGGGCCTGTTCGAGGGTTTCCTGGGCAAAGTCGTCGTCGTATCCGGCTAGTTTAAAGAGTTTGAGCATCATTGCTCGGTAGGTCTCTAGGAGGGCTGGTGCTTGGGGATTGTTCTCCTGATAGTACGTTGTATCCGGTAGGATGAGGGAGCCCACGTCAACGCTTAATACGTAGTGTTGGGTATCCTTCATGTCGGGTTCCACGAAAAACTGGAATGGCGCCGGGAACCCGTCCTTAGTGAGGGCAGGGAGTTGGCGCTGCCAGTCGGTCAAGTCCCGCAGGTGGCTAACCCGTTCGAGGAGTTCAAGGGCTGGGCCAAAGCCTTCTTTGTTTCGATGAGCGAAATCAGCGGCTAACCGGTAGTATTTGATAAATTCGCCAAGGTATTTATCAGTTGGCCGGGTAGTCCCGGCTAGCATGGCGCTAAAGTCATCCATTAACTGGTGTTCGATATTGTCAGCCAGGGTGGCAAAGCCCCCGGTAGTTGGCCGGTCGGCGGGGATTTTGGCCGTTTTAAGCCAGTCGCCGTTAACGGCCATGTATAAGTCGTCTTTAATTAACTGTTCGTTTACTGTCATGAATCATGCCTCCAAATAAAAGCGCTTCAGTTACCAATAGTTTAGCGCACATGCCGGCAAAAAGCGATTTTTTAGGGGGGTGGAAGCTTCTAGGAAAGTCCTAAGCAACCTCTTATTGCTTCATTATTGCCCGTTTTCGCCGGTTTGTTACCCGTGCATTATGCTACAATGGTGGTGATTGGATACAAGAGACGGAGGAGAGAGGAAATGGAGTTTACAGGGAAAACGGTTGATGAGGCGGTTGCGGTTGGGCTGGCCCAGCTGAAATGTACGCGCGACGAGGTCACGGTTACGGTGGTCACGGCCGGGAAACGGGGCTTCTTGGGAATTGGTCGCCAGGATGCGGTCGTTACCATGGAAGTGCGAGAGCAACCTCAGGCACCAACGCAAGAAGCGCAAGAGTCGGTTGCTGAGAAGCAGCAGGCCGCCGATGAAGCACAACTGCAAGAAGAGTCGGTAGCTTCCAAACAATCCTGGCAAACTTCTCAGGAAGCCGCCCGCGATGCGGTGGTTACTGATTTGGGAAACTATTTGGCTGCCGTCACCGCACAGATGGGCGTTCCTGCAACAGTAAACGTTACCGTTGGGCACCGCCAGGTTACGTACCGGTTTGTTGCTGATGAAGCCGATGAAGGGAAACTGATCGGAAAGCACGGTAAGGTCCTCAATGCTTTGCAACTATTAGCCCAGAACTACGTGGATGCCCGTTACCGGCACCACCTGCGGATTGTTCTTGACGTTGCTGATTACCGGGAACGGCGGCGGGCAACGCTGGAACATCTGGCAGAACGAACGGCGGAGGATGTTATTGCAAGCGGCCGGCCGGTTTACCTGAATCCTATGCCAGCAGGCGAACGGAAGGTTATTCACCAGGCGTTAGCTAAGAATGATTACGTAACAACAATTTCCCGGGGGCGGGACCCGCGACGGGGTGTGGTCGTACGGCCGGCACACCGTGATGATGTAGATCTAATGTAAGGGGCGGATGGAATGGAAACAATTATTGTTAACCATAAGTTTGATGAGGTATACGCGGGGGTTTTAGCGAAGATTGCAGAACACGGGTTTAAGGTGTTTGATGACATTGACCAGCAGGCGGAGGCAACGGCCGTTGATTTGCAGATTAACCCGACCCGCCTAATTATTTTCGGAAATCCTAAGGTAGGGACGCTTTTGATGCAGGAAAACGATGAGATTACGTTTGAGCTCCCCATTAAGGTTTTGTTAATCGGGATGGGGAAACAGACTAAACTGGTATACCGGGCACCGCGCGACTTTGCCGGGGTTGATCGGCTCCAAGAACGCGGCCGGCAAATTATTGCAAAGATGACAGCGATGTACGCGGACATGGTGGAAAGCGTGAAGTAACATGAATGATGAATTAAACGCTATTTTTGAAGCGATTAAGGCGGATCCGCAGAACGCGGAGTACACCAAGCAGGGCATTGATCCGCTATATTATGTGGACGCGAACGCCACTATTCTGGTGATTGGGCAGGCGCCGGGAAAGAAGGCCCAGGACACTCACATCATTTGGAACGATGCGTCCGGGAAGCGGCTCCGGGAGTGGATGGGTGTGTCGGATGATACTTTTTACCATTCCGGGAAAATTGCGGTTCTTCCGTGTGACTTTTATTTCCCGGGAAAGGGAAAGAGCGGCGATCTTCCCCCGCGGAAGGGGTTTGCGGATAAATGGCATCCGCGCTTGTTAAAGGCGATGCCGAATCTGCAACTAACGATGCTGGTGGGGAATTACGCCTTGCGGAAATATTTGGATTTGAAAAGCAAGGATACGTTGACGAACACGGTTAAGCATTTCCGGGACTACTTGCCGGAATACTTTCCGTTGGTTCACCCGTCTCCGCGGAATCAAATGTGGATGAAGAAAAACCCGTGGTTTGAAGCGGAGGTTTTACCGGAACTAAAGCAGCGGGTGCAGGATGCTTTAAAATAAGATAAAAAATCCTGTGGCTTAGGAGGGCCACAGGATTTTTTTATCTTTTTTATTTGGAAATGTTATTACCGCCCTATGCTTTTTGCCTTTGTTGGTCATGCTTGCGGTTCACAATCATGAGAATGAAAGCGGCAACGACGCCGGCCCCGGCAACCAGCACGCTGATAAAGAAGATGATCTTATAAGCTGTAATCGGGTTATGCTGGTCGATAATCATTCCGTTTAATCCGTATGCCCAGAAGACTGGGGCGTACGAGGCAAATGATCCTACACTCATTGCGGAACCGGAGTACTTTTCGGGGACTTCGATTTCACTTACTGGTGCCAGGATAATGCTTTTTGCCAGGAAGATAGCAAACGCGAAGATCATTAGTAGGATGATACTCGGCCACATGAACTGGTGGCTTTTTGGAACGATGAGAACGGCGATCAGTGCTAAGAAGGTAAGCCCAAGGGAAACAAACATCATCCGCGACGTTGACTTAAAGACGTAGTCGGAGATGACCCCCGAAATGGCGCCGGCAACGACCCCCATAGCGCCGGTGTTGATGATGCCAAAGATCGATGCTTCCGTTTGGCTAATGTGAAAGACCGCCTGCAGGTACGGAACCGTGTAAATCAGGTTAATATATGACCAGTAAATCGTTAGGGCAGTGATGCCGGCTAACCATACCCGGGGCATGGTGAGCACTTTAATGAGCCCTTTCAGCGCATCACCGGACTTCTTTCCTTCACCGGAATCGTCCTCCGCAGCAGCAATTCCGTTTTTTGGCACAAACTTTAAGATGAAAAGAACCAGCGGGATGATTAGCAGGTTATAAACCAACATCCCGGTTTTGAAAATGGAAATGCCCCCAAAGAGGGCCATCGCCCCAACAATTAGGAGGTTCATCCCCATTTCCAACGCTCGCCGGAGGGATTCCAATAGCCCGTAGGCCAACCCCTTATGGCCCTTATCCGACATCAAATCGACTCCGTTGAGAACTGCTGGCCAGAAGAAGGCGTCCGTCAATCCCCAGATAATTGCAATGATTCGCAGAACATTAAACGTGGGGTGGAAGAAAATAATAATGAAGACGGTCGTCATTCGGATTAACAGTCCCGAGATTAGCAGCGACCGGATTGAGAACCGGTTGTTTAACCATCCGCCCGGGATGTAGAAAAAGACCGAAATACCAATCAGACTGAAGATGATCCCCAACTGGGTGTTGTTTAACCCAAGCACCTTTAACAGAAGATCATAGAACGTTCCCTTAAAGGCTTCAAAGCAGGAGTACACGAGTTGGCCGGCAATAACGACCGTCAAGAAACCAGCCAGCTGGTTGCCGGACTTAAAGCCCATTTTGTTTAGTACAGCATTAGAACCACGTGGTGAGGAATTTTCCATAGCGCGGCGCTCCTTTCTGGTGGTGCGGTGGGAATGACTGGGCAATATCAGTGAAGATGCCGTCAACGCCCCAGTTAAACAGCTCGTTGGCCCGGTCAATGGTGTCAACCGTCCAGACGTTGACTTCGTAGCCGTAGTCCTTCATTTGTTGGACGGTTCCGCGCGTCAGGTGTTCACTTTGCGGGTGAATAATCTGCGCGCCGGTTGCCTGCATAATCAGCGTCCAGTCGTCATAGAACGTGTGGTCCTCAAAAAGAACGGCGTATTCCAGGGCGGGTTTTAGTTGTTGCATCTTTAATAGCATAAGCGGATTAAACGATGAAATAATTACCCGCGAATCTGGGTTTAACCGGTCTAGGGCGGCCGCAAACTGTTTGACTAGAGAATCCGCCAGCCGGTTGGCGTTCGGGCCGATGACCGCTTTAAGCTCGATGTTGATGTTAACCTTACTACGGTTTATAAAGTCAATTAACTCATCAAGCGTTGGAACTTTCACTCCCGTAAATTCAGAATCAAACCAGCTTCCCGCGTCCAGCTGCCGGAGGTCATTGAACATGATGTCCGTTAACGGCCCGCTTCCCGAAGTTGTCCGGTCAAGGTAGTCATCGTGCAACACCACGACGTGTTCATCCTTGGTAATGCCTAAATCGGTTTCAAGCCACCGTACCCCGTATTTGGTCAGCAATTCAAACGCTGGCATAGTGTTTTCGGGGGCTAAAGTTGACATTCCCCGGTGGGCTAAAATATTTCGTGGACTAGCCATCAATACTGCATTCCGGGTGACAGAAACCGAAATGCACACCTTCTTTCATATGAAGTTACTTCCCACTGCCCCGGAAAGTGAACGGATTTCACGAAATTTCCCTAATGGAAACAAGCACTGCTTTTAGCGAAATCGCTTACAGGTATAGAATATCATAAATATAGTAAATGTCATCCGGAAGTTTTCCGGAGAAGCCCCGGTTAGTTCAGAACTAATCGGGCGAGGGGAGCATTTTAGTGAAAGCAACACGATTTGTGAATTTGGGGATTTGCAAACTAAAAAACCGATGTTACAATGATTTGTGTAAGCGTTATCACAAAGCAATCATAAGGAGGCGAGGTTGATGAATCAACAGCAAAAGTACATTTTGGCGATTGATGAGGGGACCACGAGTACCCGGGCAATTTTGTTTGACCATGACGGTAAGAAAGTCGCAGATAGTCAACGGGAATTTAAGCAGTATTTCCCGCAGCCGGGATGGGTGGAGCACGATGCTAACGAAATTTGGAATGCGGTGCAATCCACAATTGCCAACGCCCTGATTAAGTCAGGCATCCGCCCGGATCAGGTTGCCGGGATTGGGGTAACTAATCAGCGGGAGACGACCATTATTTGGGATAAGAAGACGGGGCTGCCGATTTACCACGCGATTGTTTGGCAGTCGCGGCAAACCGAAGAAATTGCTAACCAGCTGATTGCGGACGGGCATAGCGATGAGATTTACGAAAAGACAGGACTGCGAATTGACCCGTATTTCTCCGCTACCAAGATCCGGTGGATTTTAGATCACGTTCCGGGTGCCCAGGAACGAGCTGAGAAGGGGGAACTTCTTTTTGGAACAATTGAAACCTGGATTGTGTGGAAACTAACAGGTGGCGATGCTCATGTTACGGACTACACGAACGCCGGGCGGACGATGTTATTTAATATCCATACCCTGGAATGGGAAAAGAACATCCTTAAGATGTTGAACATCCCCGAACAAATGTTACCGGAAGTGCGGAGTAACTCTGAGGTATACGGATACACCAAGGATTACCATTTCTACGGTTACAACGCTCCAATTTGTGGGTTAGCCGGGGACCAGCAGGCGGCTTTGTTCGGTCAGCTGGCTTTTGATAAGGGGATGGTGAAGAATACCTACGGAACTGGGGCCTTTACCCTGATGAACATCGGAGAAAAACCGCAGCTTTCCAAGAACAACTTGGTGACGGATATTGCCTATGGAATCAATGGTAAGGTCAATTACGCTTTGGAAGGATCGGTCTTTGTGGCGGGGTCTGCCATCCAGTGGCTCCGTGACGGGCTGGAAATGATTAGCAATGCCGCGGAATCAGAAGATCTTGCTAACGATTCCCATAATGATAACGAAGTATACGTTGTGCCGGCCTTTACTGGCTTGGGAGCACCATATTGGAACTCTGATGCCCGGGGGGCTATTTTCGGATTGACCCGGGGGACTACGCGGGCTGACTTTGTAAAGGCGACGCTGCAGTCGTTGGCTTACCAAACCCGCGACCTGGTTGATACGATGGTGAAGGATTCTGGAATTGCCATTCCAGCACTGCGGGTTGACGGGGGAGCCGCCCGGAATAACGCCTTGATGCAGTTCCAGGCAGACATTTTGAATGTTCCGATTGTCCGTGCTGCTGACCTTGAAACCACGGCCTTGGGAGTTGCCTTCTTAGCTGGATTGGAAGTTGGTTTTTGGAAGGACATGGATGAACTTAAGACGTTAAACGCTGCGGGGACCCGGTTTGAACCGCAGATGGGCGATGCTGAACGGGACCGCCTGTATGCTGGGTGGAAAAACGCCGTTCAGGCGACGCTGGCATTTGTGCCTCAAAAAGACGGTAAAGGAGAATAGCCATGAGCGGATTTATCGGTGAATTTTTTGGAACGTTAGTTCTGATTGTTTTGGGAGTAGGTTGCTGTGCAGCTACCAATCTTAAGCAAACTTACGCTACCAAGCAAAACTGGACATTTATCTGTTTGTCCTGGGGGATGGCAGTTACCTTTGGGGTGTATGTGGCTGGGATGCTCGGTTCGCAGGGACACTTAAATCCGGCGGTAACCATCGGCTTTGCTTTATTTGGTTACTTCCCGTGGAGTCAGGTATTGCCGTACCTTGCAGGGCAGTTTCTCGGTGCCTTCATGGGCGCGGTGTTAGTCATTATTCAGTATTACCCGCACTTTAAGGCTTCCCACGGAGCAGAAGAGGGCAACGTTGTGAACATCTTCGCGACAATGCCGGCAATCAAGAATCCAGTGTTTAATTTTCTTAGTGAAGTAATCGCTACGGGTGTGTTCATCTTTGCGCTGTTAAACCTGGGAACATTTACGACCGGATTAAAGCCAGCGATTGTTGGACTTTTGATTATGGTAATCGGGCTGAGCCTTGGTTCTACCACCGGATTCGCGTTAAATCCAGCGCGTGATTGGGCGCCGCGGCTAGCGTACACTATCTTACCGATTCCGGGAAAGTCGAGTGCCCACTGGGAGTATGCGTGGGTCCCGATGCTTGGCCCGCTAGCAGGCGGAATCATCGCTGCGGGGTTACAGTTTATTTTGCAGGCGATGAACTTTGTAAAGTAGTATTGTTTGAGGAAAAGTGGATTTAATTTAAAAGGAATAGAAGAGGGGTCTTTTCAATGGCATTTTCAAGTAAGACACGGAAGAAGGACATTCAGCGGTTGGCAAATGGTGAGGAGCTGGACCTATTGATCATCGGTGGGGGGATTACCGGTGCCGGGGTTGCGCTTCAGGCTGCTGCAACCGGTATGAAGGTTGGTCTGGTTGAAATGCAAGACTTTGGTGGTGGAACGTCTTCGCGGTCAACACGGTTAGTTCACGGGGGGATCCGGTACCTGAAGACGTTTGACGTGCAGGTGGTTTCCGATACCGTTAAGGAACGGGCAGTAGTACAGCACATTGCGCCGCACTGTACGTACCCGGACCCGATGATCCTGCCGATTTATGATGAGCCGGGGACAACGTTCACAATGTTTGAGTGCAAGGTGGCTATGGATTTGTACGATCACCTTGCTGGAATTAATGAAAATGAACACTTAAAGCGGTTTGCCAACTACACGTTGACCAAGGATGAGGTGCTTAAGCGGGAGCCACAGCTGAATGCTGATAAGTTGGTCGGTGCCGGGGTTTACTTGGATTATCAGAACAATGACTCGCGGCTGGTAGTGGAAAACATTAAGGCAGCTGCCGATAAGGGAGGAATCATGTTGTCCCGGGTTAAGGCAAATGAGATTCTCCATGATGAGGATGGTACCGTTAACGGTGTTTCCGCGCAGGACATGATTGACGGGTTCCGTTTTGAAATTAAGGCGAAGGTTATTCTTAATGCGGCTGGGCCATGGTCTGACAAGGTTAAGGGTATCGATCACGATCTCCATGATGCCCCACAGATGCGGCCGACAAAGGGAGTTCACTTTGTGGTTGACCAGTCCCGCTTGCAGGTTCCGCAACCGACATATTTCGGTTCCGGAACGGATGATGGCCGGATGATTTTCACTATCCCGCGGGAAGGAAAGACCTACTTTGGAACAACGGACACCGACTACAAGGGGGATTACGAAGAACCGCACGTAGAAATGAGCGACGTGAAATACTTGCTGGGGATTATCAACAAGAAGTACCCAACAGCCCACTTAACGATTGATGATATTGAATCGAGTTGGGCTGGGTTACGGCCACTGTTAGGGGCGCCAGCAGGTGAAGAAGATGAGGACGAACCAGATGCCGTATCAGGAGCAAGTAAGGCACCGGATGCTTCCGCACCATCAGCGGTTTCCCGTGGAAGTTCCCTAACGATGGCAGATGATGGGCTTATTACCCTGGCCGGCGGGAAGTTGACCGACTACCGTTTAATGGCCGCTGGTGCCATGGACATGATTCAGGATGTTCTTGATAAGCGGTTTGGTGAACAATTTACACTCGTTGACTCCAAGGAATTACGGGTTTCCGGGGGTGACTTTGACTCTAACCATGTTGATGAGGCGCTCGAAGCGTTTGCTAAGGAGGGCGAGCAGCACGGTCTGAGCCACGATGATGCCCTCCGGATTGCCCGTGAATTTGGATCAAACGCTCCGCAGGTTTATGCCTTAGCGGACGAATTAGAGGCAGCACCGGGATTAAGTTTGGCCGAAACAATTACGTTACGGTACTCCTTAGACAATGAGATGGTCTTAACGCCAGTTGACTATCTGCTTCGGCGGACGTATCACGTTCTGTTTATGCGGAGCAGTCTTGACGGATTAATTGATCCGGTGATTGCCTATATGAAGGACTACCTGGAATGGAGTGATGCCGACGAGGCAAACTATCGGGAAGAACTTCAGGAAATTTTGGATGAATCAGATTTGAAACACTTGAAGGCTGAAGCTCATGCTGGTAATCAGGAAACAAGTGAATCGACTGATGCGGTGAGCGGGGCTAGCAAGCACGAATAGCTAGTTAGTTTAAGATAATAAAAGAGCGCGTGACTACTTGTCACGCGTTCTTTTGTACAAAAATTAGTTTCGTTTCCGCAATGGCTTTAATCCTAGACTACCGCCGCCAAGCAGGACGAGGGTTTCTAAAGAGGAGCTCCACTTTAACCGTTCTCGTTGTGGTGAATTGGGAGGTTGTTTGTTTTTTCATGGCGCCCCCTTCTTTCGGGGGCTTTTTTGATTTGTCACGGGGACCCTCTACCCCACCAATTGATTCCAAGCCGTCGTATGTAAAGATAGCATAAATCGTGAAGCCGCCCCATTCCGAGTGGGGATTTAAGCCGGGACATGGCTTCATAAAAGCGGTAATGGTTTGAACTAGCCGGGCGAGGTAAAAATGGTAGGTAAATAAAATAGCAACGCTGGTAATGACTAACGCGGCATTCAGCACCATGACGGCGTGGCTTTCGCTCGTTGAAATCTTGGTGGCGGCGGAATCCATTTCGTGGGATACAATTCACGTAATGGTAACTATCATCGGCATAAAAATGAGAGCAACAGTTACGGGAGCCTCATTCTGGTGGATTCCACGAACCCGTCGTGTTTATAACTAAATAACACAGTCGAAAACGTAATGCAGACTTTTATGAAGAAAAGCAAAGAAAAACGCAACCGTTACAGCTGCGTTTCGCTTTACTTGTAGATAAAAGAAATAATACTGACCCTTGGGAAGGGCTGTATTGAAAACGATGTACATGTAATCTAACAGGTTACACCGTAAGTGTATCTAATTAAAACATTATCGTCAAGCTTAAACCCCGTATTCTAGTGCGATTGTAATCGTTTGCTAATGTTTGAGGAAATACGTTAATGGGGTAAAAGGAATAGTAATGAACTGTAATTATTTGGCACGAATGAATACGGGTTTATTCGTGGTTGTGCGGGGGAAAAGCGTGCTATGATTATGAACGGATTGATAAGCGGGGTGATTACGTGGAAGCGATGGACGAGTTAAAAGTTAGTGTTCTTGCAAGCGGGAGTGCGGGAAACGCTACTTATGTTGAGACTCCCCGTGAGCGGATATTAATTGATGCGGGATTATCAGGCAAGAGGATTGAGGCCCTTCTTGCATCGATTAATCGGGATCCCCATGACCTAGATGGAATCTTTGTGACCCACGAACATACGGATCACTGCCGGGGCGTGGGGGTGCTTGCGCGACGTTACGGGGTAGACGTATATGCAAATACCGCAACGTGGGGAGCAATGGCCACTAAGATTGGCACCGTTCCAGAAGAGCAAAAGCATGCCTTTGAAATGGGAACAACGCTGGGGTTAGGCGATCTTGATGTGGAAAGCTTTGGAGTTTCGCATGATGCGGCGGCTCCGCAGTTTTATGAGGTTCATCACCGGGATCACGGCTTTGCGATTGTAACGGATACAGGATATGTTTCTGAACGGGTTGCAGGGGTAATTCGGGATGCGGATGGTTACTTAATTGAATGTAATCATGATCCGGAAATGCTTCGGATGGGGACCTACCCGTGGGCGCTGAAGCAGCGGATCCTAAGTGATACGGGACACCTATCAAATGCAGATGGGGCAATAGCCCTCATGAGTGTGATAGGAAATCGGACAAAGCATATTTATTTGGGCCACCGCAGTAAGGAAAATAACGTTAAGGAACTTGCACACCTAACTGTGGCAACGATGATGAAGCAGCATGATTTTGGGGTTGACCAGGACTTCGCGCTGTTGGATACGGATCCTGATCAGGCTACCCCATTAACAGTGATTTGAAAAAACAATAAACGTAATGGATAGGCCCACCGTTTTTATTTGTAAGGAACAAAACCTCATAATATTATTAAGCCCGGTGAAATGGGGTGCATTTTGGGAAATTTTCCATTTATAATGGTGGAAACTATTTAGGGAGGATTACGAATGACCAGTAAGCACGATGAACCAGTTAAGTTAACGGTCCGGCAAATTTTTGTAACGGGCTTAGTCGGTGGACTTTTGGGAAGCGGCCTGGTCGTGGGAGGGGTTGCTGCCTACCAGCACTTTAGTAATTCAGCTGTTACGCCGGATAATGCGGTAGGAACGACCCGTACGGCCCGGATGAAAGTTAACATTTCGACGCAAACTACCCGCGCATTTAATAAGGTAAAGGGAGCTGTTGTATCGGTAACGGCATATTCTTCGGGAAATAGTGATACCTTGCAGGCCCTTTTGGGCGGCGCTCAGGAGACTACGGAAAGTGAAGGCTCTGGGGTAATTTATAAGAAAGCCAACGGGACTGCTTTTATCGTCACTAATAACCACGTAATTCACGGCGCCAAGCAGGTGAACGTAATTTTAAGTAACGGGAAGAAGCTTCCGGCAAAGGTAGTAGGGGCCGATGGCGTGACGGATTTAGCCGTTTTAAAGATTAACGGACGAGACGTTCATCAGGTAGCAACGTTTGCGGATTCAAACGCCATTAAGGTCGGGCAACCGGCGCTAGCAATTGGGTCGCCGCTCGGGTCGAAGTATGCCACCTCGCTTACGGAGGGAATCATTTCAGCGAAAAAACGGACTATGACCGTTAAAAATGAAGATAACGGCCAACCCGCCCAGGCGACCGTTATTCAAACTGATGCGGCCATTAACCCTGGAAATTCAGGAGGTCCGTTAATTAACGTGGCTGGTCAAGTTGTGGGAATTAATTCTATGAAGCTGGCTAGTACGGGGAACGGAAGTGCCACCCCGGTGGAAGGAATGGGCTTTGCGATTCCGAGTAACGAAGTGGTGACGATTATTAACCAATTAACCACACACGGGAAGGTAATCAGACCAGCTTTGGGAATTGAAGCAGCTAATTTGAGCAGTATTCCGATTAACCAGCAACAGGCGACCCTTAAATTACCGGATGATGTCACTAAAGGAGTGGTGGTTATGAAAATTATGGATAATTCGCCATTAAAGGGAGTAGGGATTAAATCCGGCGATGTGATTACTAAGATTGGAAATGCCAAAACTAGTGACATTGCGACCCTCCAGGAAGTGCTGGATCAGCACAAATTAGGAACGCGGGTTCCGGTTACGTACTACCACCATGGGCAGCGCGAAACGGTGACGGTGAAATTAACCCTTGAAAGTGATAATCACAACTAGGGTTATCCCCAGTGTGGGGATAAAAAAGTAAGCTGAATTGACTTAGAAGGGGGATACATGCCCCAATGAAGCACAGTTTTTAAGACTTATCCCCAGAATTTTGTGGATAAACTGGGGATTATGGGGCAAACCACAGTTATTTATCCCCAATGGTTGTGGATGATGTGGAAAAGTAGTGTTAAGGCCTCCTCCTTGAAAGCGAAAAACAGCCGAAATTGGGGATTTAGTGGATAATTTTGTGCAAAACATGCGTTCGTATGGGGTGCATAATTAGTAAAAATGGGGGATAACTTGTGGAAAAGGAGTAAAAGCATGAATATTAAGGTCGTGGTTGTGGGAAAATTAAAAGAAAAGTATCTTAAGCAGGGAGTTGCGGAGTACGCGAAACGGCTTTCGCGGTTTTGTAAGTTTCAGGTGGTTACGGTGGCTGATGAGCAGGCTCCGGAAAGCCTTAGCGCAGCGGAAATGGAACACGTAAAGAAGGTTGAAGGGACGCGAATCCTTGCGAAGATTAAGGCGCGCGAGTACGTTTATGCGTTGGCAATTGAGGGTGAGGAGCGAACTTCGCCGGAGTTCGCCCGTGAACTAGCTGACCTTACGACGTATGGGCATAGTGACATTACCTTTGTAATTGGCGGTTCGCTAGGATTGGGTCCTGCGGTAATGAAGCGAGCGGATGCGGCTATTTCGTTTGGTAAGTTTACCCTTCCGCACCAGCTGATGCGGCTGGTTTTAGCAGAACAGATTTATCGGGCCTTTATGATTAATGCCGGGGCGCCGTATCATAAATAGTTGTTTCTCCGAATAGTGGAAACGTTTTTTTGAATTAATGTTATAATAAAAGCGAGTAAAATAAAGGAAGCGGTTAAAATGACACTACGGAAGCTTAATATTGCGCTGGGACCAAAGCAGACCCTAACGGATATTCGGACGACGCACCCGGACCGGAAGATGATTATGCTGCGGGAAGCGGACGATCACGCCAAGTATGCACTGGTTGATCAGTCCGGGAAAGACAGTGTCTTTGCAACGGACCTCCATTTTCAGTTACTACGAACCCTCGATTTTCAGGATTGGCAGGGGTACATCGAATTTCGATACTTAACGCTTGATAACGATGAACGAAAGGTGTTTGATTCGCTTGTAACAACGTGGGATGATCCGGCTAAGCGACCAGTGGGGTTACAGGGAGCTGCGGTTTTTGAACAGGATGATCATAATTACCAGTACCTGATGATTAACGAGTGGGAAAACGAAGCGGCTTACGTCACGTGGGCGAACGCCAGCGATAATCCGCTTGCCCGGTTCGGGTATTCAGGGAATAAACGTGCGGTGGTTAATCGGTACGAACGGGTTAGGTAAACGAAGAGAAAAAGATTAACAATCTCGGGAGAACCTGGGGTTGTTAATCTTTTTATAACGAAACGGGAAAGCATGTTTCTTTAACAATTTGTCCTGTGAAATGAATTGTACTTAGCTATAACCGTGATTTTTGCACTTAAAATCATGGAATCTATGAATGAGGAAGCCATAATGAGGGAAAAGATAACGCAGTTCTTAAGGCGCCACCGAGCGCGAATCGTTGATTTTATTTTGCCGGTGGTAGTGATGTTGACTTGTATGATCGCATTACGGATGACGCCGTTCGGCCCCAATACGTTATTAACGTATGATATGCAGGAACAATACGTTAAGTTTTATGCATTTTTCCGGACAACGTTTTTGCACCCAACGCAGTTCTTGTATTTCTTTGGAAAAGGACTCGGCGGCGAAACGATTGGCATGTGGGCTTACTACCTACTAAGTCCGTTTAACCTGGTACTACTATTTTTTAACAACCGTTTATTGCCGCTTGGAATTATGATTGTCATGCTCTTGAAGCAGGGGTGTGCAGCAATGGCGCTCGGAGCGTGGCTTGACCGGCAACACCACGTTGATGCTCCGTGGCGGATTATGCTTACGCTGGGATACGCGCTGATGGGCTGGACGCTTGCCAATGAATTGAACCTAATGTGGGTTGATGTTCTGATTGCCTTGCCATTCGTCTTATGGGGACTTGAACGGATCTATGACGACCATAAGGTATTACCGTTCTCTTTGGCTTTAGCGGCTCTGTTTTTCGTTAATTTTTACATGGGTTACATGGTGGTTCTTTTCTCAGTACTATACTTCTGTTGGTTGGCAATTCAGCGGTGGGTTAGCTGGCAAGAATTTGGTCACGCAGTACTACGCTACGTTGGCGGTGGCCTTCTTAGCGGGGCCCTAACAGCCTTTTTACTGTTACCAACGCAGGCGGATATTGCGCAAAGTAAGGGACAGTTTATGGTGACGCAGTTGCCGTTAAATTTTGATTATACTCCATGGCACATGATTAGTAAGTTCATGATGGGGGCGTTAAATGACGCGCAAATTCAGGCGGGGATTCCAAATTTATTTATCCCAACATTATTGCTTGTCCTTGTAGTAGCGTACTTCCTAATGAAGCAAATCCCTATTCGGGAACGGATTGCATCAGGGTGTATTTTGGCATTCATGCTGTTTTCCGTATGTTATGCACCGCTTGATTTAGCATGGCATCTTTTCCAGCCTCCCGTATTCTATTCCTACCGGTTCAGTTATCTAGTTAGTTTTTGGCTCCTCTTTTTGGCAGCCCGGGCACTGATGCACGTCCGTGATATTCAAGGGTGGCAGATTGGTACAGGGTTTGGCATTGTTGGGGCAATCGTGGGGATTGTTTGGCTTAACTTGCGGCAATTTGACTTTTTGGATAAACCCAAAATGATCACAACGGCATTCTTCGTTGGGAGTTCACTTGTGTTAATCTTGTTGATGCGGTTCGTTGTTCCTGCGCAACGTAAGACTCTTTTGAGAGTATTGCTGCTGGTAACAATTGTACAGGTTGGCGCGAACGCATACATGACACTCAGGTTCTTTGGGTGGGAACCAGTTAAGACGTACCAACGGTTTGTTAAGATAATGGGAGAAAACAGTTCATTTTATACTGATAATGATCAGCCATACCGCTTAGAAACGACTTTCGATGATGGCTCGGAAAATAATAGTTTCCAGTTTGGTTATAAAACTGTTTCTGATTTTAGTTCAACACAACGGGCAACAGTTACTAACTTTATGAATGATTTAGGGCAGCCGACTTACACGGGAAAGGTTGTTTATCAGGAAGGAAACATTGTGACAGATTCGTTGTTGGGGGTTAAATACTACTTGGCACCAGCGAACCAGTTCCATAACTTGATAACCCAAACTCTTCCGGCTGATAGTTACCGGCCAGACTTTAAGCAATACCGAATAGTTGCGAAAAACGGCATGGTTGAGCGGTATGAAAACCCGTACGTTCTCCCGATGGCGTTTGCCGCTAGTCAGCAAATCATGCAGCCGTTTAGCCCGAATCAGGCGACGGCAACGACGAACATTGAGACGGTGATGCAACGGTTAGATAACAAACCAGTTGATGGGTTGTTTATCCCCGTTCGTTATGCTGGCGTTCTCCAGCAAAGTTTATTGGTGGGCGGTAAAAATGGTTTGCTTACCCCTGACGGGGATAACAGTAGTGGAGGCGCAGCGTACAATATTACGCTTCGTTTAAAGACAAATGATCCGTACTACGTTCAACTGGGAAGTAATCTGTTAGGAACAGCTACCGTTTTAATTAATGGTGTTCAAATTCCGGCAGTTGGAAACTTAACGGAACCACTTCTACAGTGTGTGGGGGCTAGCCAGAAAGGGCATAAAGTGGTTATTTCGATTCAGCCGCAGGGGAACCAAAACGTCCCGTTGGATTCCGTACAAATTTACCGGCTTAACGTAAAAAAGGCGGAACGGCGGCTTCAGGGTCTTCAGCATAATGGGCTTCAGGATGCGACAGTGAAGGGCCTTCACCTGCGGGGAATAATCACGACTACCGCCCATAAATCAGTTATCATGACAACAATCCCGTATAACGAAGGCTGGCATGCTTACGTTGATGGCAAGCGAGTGCCGGTACACCAGGCCCTGGGGACGTTTGTTGCCTTAAAGGTTACCCCGGGGAAACACCGTCTTGTGTTATCGTTTTGGCCACCGTTACTTAACGTGGGATTATTGATTTCGCTTTTGGCATGGAGTTCTCTTGCTGGGTGGACCTACTGTCGGTACCATCGTTTTTCAAGAAAGCGTAAGCAATCTACCAGTATGCTAGAATAGGACAAGACGTTAAGTTGGGGGGACAGCAAATGGTAACCATTAAGGATGTTGCACGGTTAGCGGGAGTGTCGCCGTCAACTGCCTCCCGGGCCTTGCATAACAGCAGGTTAATCAGTGCGGCAACAAAGGAAAGAATTTGGGCGGCGATGAAGGAATTAGATTACTCGCCTAACTTCGCGGCGCAAAACTTGGCAAACCGTGAAGCGAATATTGTTGGGGTGATTTTTCCGCCCCGTGAAAGCTCAGTTGGAAACGATCCGTTTTTCGTACAGGTGATTCAGGGAGTCGAGGCGTTTTGCAGTTCCCGGTCATATTTAGTATCTGTGGCAACGGCGCCAACTGTTGATAAATTGATTCATAACATCGAAATTATGATTAAACAGGGGAGCATTACGAAGTTTATCTTTGCGTATTCCCAGGCGAACGATCCGGTGCGGGATTACGTGAGTGCGCAATCAGGCGTCCGGTACGTTGTGATTGGAACCCCGCCACAAAGCCATGATCACGTGATGTACGTGAATAACGACAATATTACGGCTGGAAGCGATGCAACGGCCTTTCTGATGCGTAAGGGGTACCGGCACCTTGCCTACGTTTCGACTAATTTACAGGAGTTTGTGCAAAACGATCGCTACCTTGGCTATCAGCGAGCGATGCGGGCAGCGGGATGCGAGCCGGTTGCGGTTCAACTTGGAACAGACCGCGCGCACGATCAGACGACGTTTGCGCATTTCCTTAACCAGAATCCACAAGTCGATGCGTTTGTGGTGTGCGATGATATTACCGGGCTACACGTTCAAAATATGCTGAAGTCGTTGCGCCGGGATAGTCGCGAGTACGGGATGATTGGGTTTAACAACTCTGTTTTTGCAGAGACGGCTAACCCAACGATGACTTCAGTTGAGATTTTCCCCCGGTTTCTCGGGAACGAAGCAGCCGTGCTGGTAATGGATAGTCCAGAAAAAGAAAAACAAAAATTAGGATTAAACAGCTCGATGGTAATAGTTCCGCATAAGATTGTGGAGCGAAACTCTTCACGGGGTTAGGTTAATTTTATAAGGAACAGGCTATTTGGCGTGAATGCCGGGTGGCCCGTTTTTAATATGTTTTTACGCAACCGGTTGTTATTTATTTAAATAGAATATGTGGTAGAACGCTAAGATAATACGTAAAAAGTAAATGCAACCGGTTGCGGATGTTTGAGAAAGCGCTTATAATATGGGTGTAAGCGTTTTGCAATTATATTGGTTTTGATTTTAAAGGAGGATGCTTTCATGAATAATGGACAGCAGAAGGCGGGGCTTCCGAACCTAAATCCAAGTACAATTTGGATGATTAACTTCGGGTTTCTTGGGGTCCAAATGGCCTTCACGTTACAAAGTTCGCAGATGAGCCGGATTTTCCAGACTATTGGGGCGAACCCTAATAACCTGGGATGGTTCTTTATTCTTCCACCGCTAGCTGGGTTAATCGTTCAGCCGTTAGTAGGGTACTTTTCTGACCGGACTTGGGCACCTAAGCTTGGCGGCCGGCGGTTGCCATACCTGTTATTAGGGGCGATTGTTGCCGTTGTTGTTATGTGCTTGCTTCCAAACTCAGGGAGTCTTGGTTTGGGATACGCTTCTATGGCCGCAATGATTTTTGCTGCTGTTACCGTGGCGTTCATGGACTTATCATCAAACGTTGCGATGCAACCATTTAAGATGATGATTGGGGACATGGTTAATGATAAGCAGAAAAGTTACGCTTACGGAATTCAGAGTTTCTTATCAAACACTGGGGCTGTGCTGGCTGCCATTTTCCCGTTTGTATTGACGTGGTTGGGGGTTCACAATACTGCGGCTAAGGGTGTTGTGCCGATGTCCGTTAAGCTCTCGTTCTACATTGGGGCCGCAATTTTAATTATCACGAGTCTCTTTACGGTAATGCGGGTGCACGAATACGACCCGAAGACGTATGCTCAATACCATCAAATCAGTGAGGAAGACAACAAGGATAAGGTTGGGATGTTTACCCTGCTGCAAAAGGCCCCGAAGGCATTCTGGACGGTCACGCTTGTTCAGTTCTTCTGCTGGTTTGCATTCCAGTACCTGTGGACGTACTCTAACGGGGCCATTGCGTTGAATGTTTGGCACACAACCGTTGTTTCATCCCAAGGGTTCCAGGCTGCCGGTAACTGGTACGGAATTTTAGCCGCCGTTCAGTCAATTGCTGCTGTTGTTTGGTCATACGTTTTGGCTAAATTACCAAACACGTGGCACCGGATTGGTTACGCAGGAAGTCTAGTCCTCGGAGCAATTGGGTTCGCATCAGTCTTCTTTATCCATTCAAAGATGCTTTTGATTGTTTCATACACGTTGGCTGGGGTTGCATGGGCTGCCATGAACACGTACCCGTTGACCATTGTGACAAACGCATTATCAGGAAAGCACATGGGAACGTACCTGGGATTATTCAACGGATCAATTTGCTTACCGCAGATTATCGCTTCGTTGGCTAGCTTTATCCTGTTCCCGATGCTGGGACATAACCAGGCAACGATGTTCTTACTGTCTGGGGTAGTTATGCTGCTCGGGGCAGTTGCGGTTTACACGATTAAGGAAACTAGTGCAGAAGCCGCTCCTGAAGAATAAGTAAGCTAAGGTTATTAGTTTAATGGTGAGAGAGGGAATTGCCGGAATTGTTTTCGGAAATTCCCTTTTTCGGTATTCAAGGGAGGAATTTAATGATGAAATGGGGCACATATGATGGTAAGGCGGTCGAACGCTTTGTACTAACGAATGCTAAGAAAACACAAGTTGTGGTTCTAACTTTAGGTGGAATTGTGCAGGAATTTTCGGTGGTCCGTGATGGTCACCGTGAAAATATGGTGGTTAACTTTGATTCTGTTGAGGATTACGTTAAAAACCCGTATCAGGTTTGTAAGCAAATCGGCCGGGTTGCCGGTCGAATTGAGAACGGCCAGTTTATGATTAGCGGGCAGACAGTAAGCGTTCCAACTAATGAAGGTCCTAATACACTTCATGGTGGTGATCACGGGACGAGCACTCAACTTTTTGAAGGATATCAGACGGCAGACAATGAAGTGACGTTGTCATTGCGGATGAAGGCGACCACGGATGGGTTTCCGGGAGATGCTGTTGTTAGCATCAATTATTTATTAACTGACGATGACCGGTTAACCTTGACGTATGACGTGACGGCACAGGGTGATACTGTTTATGATCCCACCCTTCATATCTATTGGCAGTTGCCGGAAGGCCTGCAAGACACTGATCTTCGGTTAAACGCTTTGCGGCACATGGTGGTGGACAGTGCTAAGCTGCCAACCGGTGAATTAGAACCAGTTAGGGGAGCGTTTGATTTTACTACAACGCGGTCGCTTAGTGCGGCGGTTGGTAACCTTCGGCAGGAACAAAATCAACAGGGGTATGATGATGGGTTTAACGTTGAACCCAGCATGACAACGCCGATTGCTGAAATAACGGAACATAAGCGAAATTTAAAAGTTCAGGTCTTCAGTGACCGGAACGGATTAGTTATTTTTACTGCTGATCCTAAAAATGGGAATGACGATGCAGCAGGAATTTACAATTCATTAGCAACGGAACCGCAAACCCTTCCGGATGCACTCCATCATCCAGAATTTGGTGAAATTCGGTTGCGGGCTGGTGAGCACAAAACGATGCGGATGGCATTCCAAATAGTTGATGCAGAATAGGATTAGCATCTTGTCAGTGCAACCGATTGCATATATAATATAAAGCGTTGATGAAATCGGTTACTCTAAACTTACAGGAGGGACGAATCACATGAAAAGAATTTTTGAAATTGATCCGTGGAAGGTTATTACCCACGAGTTTAACCCGGAAGACAAACGGCTTCAGGAAAGCATGACCAGTATCGGAAACGAGTACATGGGAATGCGGGGAATGTTTGAAGAACAATACTCCGGTGACACTCACCAGGGGATTTACCTTGGCGGGGTATGGTACCCGGATAAGACGCGGGTTGGTTGGTGGAAGAACGGCTACCCGAAGTATTTCGGGAAGGTGCCGAACGCCATCGACTTTGTCAGTGTTGACATCAGGATTGATGGTGAATCTGTTGACCTGGCCAAGGATAAGTTTAGTGACTTTGAGCTGTGCCTTGACATGAAGCGGGGAGTGCTTGACCGGTCATTTATCGTTGAAAAGAACGGTCATCGGATCAAGGTTGAGTCCGAACGCTTTGTTAGTGTGGCCTTTAAGGAACTATACGCTAACAAACTGACGTTCACCAACCTTAGCAACGACAACGTTCAGGTTGAAGTGACATCCTTTATTAATGCCGATGTTTATAACGAAGATTCCAATTACGGCGAGCAGTTCTGGACGGTGTTGGACAAGCAGGTTGTTGCCGACCACGGTAAGCTGGTGGGAGAAACAGCACCAAACAACTTTGGAACGCCGCAGTTTACCACTGAAATGGCAATGGCGCACGTCACGGATCTTCAGCCAGCCGAAGCAGAAGAGACGGACAAGCACGTGGCCAACCGGTTTGGCGGTACGTTATCGCCGAACAGCCCGGTAACGTTTGAAAAGCGGGTTGTTGTGGTTACGTCCCGGGACTACGATACACGAGAAGCCCTCGATGCTGCCGCTGATAAGCTGTTAAGTCGGGTTCAGGAAAGTTCGTACGCTGACTTAGTAAAGGCGCAGGAAGACGGATGGACTGCCCGGTGGAAGAAGTCTGACATTACGATTGACGGCGACGATGCGGCCCAGCAGGGAATTCGGTTCAACCTTTTCCAGCTGTTCTCAACCTACTACGGGAACGATGCGCGGCTGAACATTGGGCCAAAGGGCTTTACCGGCGAAAAGTACGGTGGGGCAACCTACTGGGATACTGAAGCCTTCTGCCTCCCGGTTTACCTGGGAACGGCCAAGAAGGAAGTGCCGCGAAACTTGTTAATGTACCGGTACAACCAACTTGACGGGGCGTACCATAATGCTCAGGAACAGGGCTTAAAGGGGGCGCTTTACCCGATGGTGACGTTCAACGGGGTTGAGTGCCACAACGAGTGGGAAATCACGTTTGAAGAAATTCATCGGAACAGTGACATTGCCTATGCCATTTACAATTACACAAAGATGACTGGTGACGAGAGCTATGTTCTGAACGAAGGAAGCAAGGTCCTCGTTGAAATTGCCCGTTTTTGGGCTGACCGGGTTCACTTCTCTAAGAGGAACGGCCAGTACATGATCCACGGGGTTACCGGGGCTGACGAGTACGAAAACAACGTTGACAACAACTGGTACACCAATTTCATGGCCCAGTGGGAATTAAAGTACACGTTGGAAATTCTTGATAAAGTCGCTGCTAATCAGGCCGCTAAGCTAAACGTTTCGGCGGACGAAAAGGCTAAGTGGCAGGATATTGTTGATAAGATGTACCTCCCAGAGGACAAGGAACTTGGTATCTTTGTTCAACACGATGGCTTCCTTGACAAGGATATTACGTTGGACGACCACAACAACCCAATTAATGAAATTCCGGCGGACGAATTGCCGATCAACCAGCACTGGTCATGGGACCACATTTTACGGTCACCGTACATTAAACAGGCTGATGTCCTCCAGGCAATGTGGTACTTCATGGACGAGTTTACGGCCGAGCAAAAGAAGCGGAACTTTGACTTCTACGAGCCGCTGACAGTCCATGAATCCAGTCTGTCCGCATCAATTTACGCCATCATGGCAGCTGACCTGCGGTATCAGAAAAAATCCGTTGAGTTGTACGAACGGACAGCCCGGCTGGACCTGGACAACTACAATAACGATACGGTTGATGGGCTGCACATTACGGCCATGTCTGGTGGTTGGCTGGCGATCGTACAGGGATTCGCTGGGATGCGGGTAGTTGACGGTCAGCTGCAGTTTAAGCCGTTTGTTCCGGAAGCATGGAACGGTTACCACTTCCGGCTGAACTTCCGGGGGCGGCTGTTAAACGTTGCTGTTGATAAGACGGGAACGAAGATTGAATTACTGTCCGGTGATGACCTGGCAATCAAGGTTGATGGCAAAGACGTAAAGTTAAGCAAATAGTTAGGGACGAAGGGAATGATAATGATGATGAAGGGATGCGTATTTGACCTGGACGGGGTCATTACGGATACGGCGAAGTTCCACTTTGCAGCATGGAGTCAGCTGGCAAAGGAAAAGTTGAACCTAGAGCTTCCGGCTTCGTTTGAAACGGAGCTCAAGGGGGTTAGCCGGATTGACTCCCTTAACCGGATTCTGGAATTCGGCGGGGTGAAGACCGATTATACGACCGAACAGGTGCAAGCGATGGCGGCTGAGAAGAACGGCTACTACCTGAAAGCAATTGAGAAGCTGACGCGGGATGACATCCTGCCGGGAATTAACGACTTAATTGCCCAGTTAAAAGAGCATCAGATATTGATGGCCCTCGCATCAGCTTCCAAAAATGCCCCAGCAATTCTAGAGAAACTGGGGTTGATGAATGCTTTTGATGCGATCGCTGATCCGGCGAAGGTTGCGCATGGCAAACCGGCTCCGGACATTTTCCTAGCTGGGGCGGCTGCCATTAACCTTGACCCGAGTGAATGTGTTGGGGTGGAGGACGCCGTTGCCGGGGTGCAGTCCATTAAGGATGCTGGCATGGTGGCCGTAGCTGTTGGTGATGCTCATGAGCTTGCTAAGGCGGACAAGGTTGTTCCAACTACGGCCGACTTTAGTTACGACCTGTTCGAAAAAACGTACGAGCAGGCGCACAAGTAGAAAATTCCATAACTAACAATTATTTCGTTGAAGCCGTTGGTAGGGATGCCAGCGGTTTTTATGTCAGAACAAAGAAAAGGGGCGTGATGGAAGGAGTAAACTGGACGAGGCATGAAGTCGTCGGCTGGTGAATTTTCGTTTAGTTGGTTGTTTTGGCGGCGGATTATGTGGATGTTCAGTGAATAAGTACATCATGACGCAAGTTAGTGGGCTAAGGAAGCATTGTCTTTAAATAAGAAAAGAATTAGAATATACTTAACCAAACAAAAGAAGAGGCGGATCAAATGACAAGGGACATTACACTAGAGGACCTTCGCCGGTTCCAGCAAGACTTTGACCAGCGTCCGGCTGCAGCCGTGGTTGCGCGGGCGGTCCAAAAGAACGGTGTGACTAGCACAAGTGAAAATTACGCAGCAAAGCGGCATCTCGACCCAACGTTTTCCGTTGAGGTGGAGACAGGAAAAGTTGCTAATCAAAAAAAGAGCGGTCGGTGCTGGTTGTTTGCAACATTAAACACACTCCGGCATGAGTTTGCCAAGAAGTACAAGATGAAGGACTTTCAGTTCTCGCAAAATTACCTGTCGTTTTATGACCGGTTGGAGAAGAGTAATAAGTTTTACGAGGATGTTCTTGCAACAGCCGATTTGCCACTCGATAGCCGTGAAGTACAGTTTCTGTTAAAGTGGGGGAACGGCGATGGCGGCCAGTGGGCAAATGGTCCAGCCTTAATTGAAAAGTACGGATTAGTGCCGCAGTATGTAATGCCAGAAACCCTAACGAGTGATAAGACGGCGGAGCTTAACCCAACGTTGAACTTAAAACTCCGAAAGGATGCTATGACGTTACGGAACCTTGTGGCGGACGGGGCTGATAAGGCAAAGTTACGCGAAACAAAGATGCACTTTCTAAACGAGATTTACCGGATTCTCGTTGATGTCTTCGGCCAGCCGCCGGTAAAGTTTGACTTTGAGTACCGGGACGATGAACGCAACTACCATATTGACCGTGACTTAACGCCGCAGTCGTTCTATCAGAAATATGTGGATTGGCACTTTGATGACTACGTGTGCTTGACGGATGCTCCAGATCATGAGCAGGGTAAGTTGTACGGCTTGCCAAGTCAAGACTACATCTTTAATGGCAAGAAGATTGAATTCTTAACGGTTGATACGCAGGCATTAAAGGATGCGACGATTAAACAGCTGCAGGCGGGCGAAACGGCCTGGTTAGGGTGTGACGTTCTTAATAAGATTGACCGGCAAAAAGGGATTTTGGACCCAGATTACTTTAAGGAAGACGAATTATTTGGGGTTGACCTGGAGATGAGCAAGGCGGACCGACTAGCTTCTGGTGAAGGAACGTGTTCTCACGCTATGACGTTTACTGGGGTTGACCTGGTTGACGGTCAACCAACGAAATGGAAGATCGAAAATAGTTGGGGCGAAAAGGTTGGTAAGGATGGTTACTTCATCATGACTGATGAGTGGTTTGACAAGTACATGTATGAGGTTATCATCAATAAGAAGTATTTGACGGATGAACAACGGAAGCTGCTTGACCAGCAGCGAGTTGACCTCAAGCCGTGGGATTCACTGGCATAAGTTTTCAAATTAACTTGAGGATGGGACGTTAGTTTCATCCTCTTTGTTATTTCCCGGGAAATTTGTCGTTTTGTAATACGAAATTAATGGTCGTTCGGGAGAATAAAGTGTATGATGAACCGTATTAGGTAGAAAAATCAATGAGGTGGCAAAAATGACGAAACACCGCAAGGGAATCCTGGTGGGGGCATTAATCACCATCGGGGTTGTATACGGCGATATCGGAACATCTCCGCTATACGTAATGAACGCGTTAATTGGGAACGCCGGGGGAATGAAGTATTTAACCCCTGATTACGTAGTCGGATGCTTATCATTAATCTTTTGGACGTTAATGCTGATTACGACGATCAAGTACGTATTGGTTGCTCTCCGGGCGGATAATAATGGTGAAGGGGGAATCTTTGCCTTATACGCCCTTGTTAAAAATAAGGCGAAATGGTTGATTCTCCCAGCGTTGATTGGGGGAGCAGCTTTGTTAGCCGACGGGACATTAACCCCGGCTGTGACGGTCACCAGTGCGATTGAGGGACTAAAGGGCGTGGCGTTTCACCATGCGGTTCCCGTACACGACCAAAACGACGTGGTGATCATCACACTTACGATTCTATTGGTACTGTTTTTAATTCAGCGCTTTGGAACAAGTTTCATTGGCCAGGCGTTCGGACCAATTATGCTGGTTTGGTTTGGTTTCTTGGCATTCTTTGGAATTTACAACATGTCTGGTAACCTTGGAATTCTTAAGGCACTTTCACCGGTTTATGGTTTGCGAGTGTTATTCTCACCGGTAAATAAAGACGGGCTCTTTATTCTCGGGAGTATCTTCCTGGCAACGACTGGAGCGGAGGCCTTGTATTCTGATATGGGGCACGTTGGCCGGCGGAACATTTACATCACTTGGCCGTTTGTTTTCCTAGCCTTAATTTTGAATTATTTTGGTCAGGGAGCTTATCTAATTCGGCATATGAGTGAGTTCCATCACATGTCCGGAGCAATTAACCCGTTTTATACAATGTTACCGGGGAAGTTTTACATGTTCGGGGTCATTATTGCGACATTGGCTGCCATCATTGCTTCCCAGGCGTTGATTACTGGGTCGTTCACCCTCGTTGAAGAGGCGGAAGGACTTAAGCTACTACCGCGGATGTTTGTTGAACATCCAAGTATGTCCCGTGGTCAGATTTATATTAAAGATATTAACTGGCTGCTGTGCATTATCACCTGCTCGGTTTTGTTGTTCTTCCGGACTTCGGAGCACATGGAAGCGGCGTACGGATTGGCCATTACGGTCACGATGTTAATGACGACCATGTTGCTGTTTAATTACCTCGAGGATACGATTAAAAAGGGTGGCGCGATTCTTTTCTGCGGCCTCTACGTTGTTATTGAAACAATGTTCTTTATCGCAAGTATGAGCAAGTTCATTCATGGCGGGTACGTCACCCTATTCATCATGGGGATGATTATTTTCGTTATGGTTATTTGGTATTACGGAAGTCAGGTGCGGAAACCAATCCGGAACGTGTCACAGAAGGTCTCGCTTAAGGATTACCTCGATCAATTGGTTAAGTTGGCAAATGATAATTCGGTCCAGCGGTATACGGATAATCTTGTGATGATTTCCCGGGTGAAGGACGATTACTCAATTGACCGGGAAACACTTTACTCGATTTTGGATAAGCACCCCAAGCGGGCCCGGGTATATTGGTTTGTAACGGTTAATCAAACGGATAAGCCGTTTACCAACTATTACACCGTCGATATGATGGGCACCCGGAACGTGGTTAACTTGCAGCTATATGTTGGGTTTAAGATGCGGCCGCGGGTAAACCTCTACATCCGGAAGGTAGTGCATGACCTGATGGATAAGGGCATGATTGATGAACAGCCGCAGACGTACACAACCACGCCAGGGCGGCGTGTGGGAGACTTTTGCTTTATCTTGATTCGGGAATTATTGCCCGCAAACGTCATGATTCCAAATTGGAAACGGTTCTTGATTTCGGCGCGGATTTTTCTGCAAAATCACCTTACTAACCTAGTGCAGTGGTTTGGGCTGGAATTCAGTGATGTCCGGGTTGAAAAGGTGCCGCTTTTCTTAAAGCAACGGCAGGATACTACCATTCACTTGCGGGAAGTTAAGAATTCCGCTGAAAAGTAAATAAGGAGTTATTTGTTCCACCGGTAGTAATTTGTGGTATACTATCGGTGGAATATTTAGTTAATGTTTACCTAATGTTTACTTAATAAAGGAGGAATCGTTATGGCGATTATGGTATTAGGGGGGGCCGGCTACATCGGTTCTCACATGGTTGACTGGCTACTAGATTACGGCGAGGAACCTGTAGTGGTCGACAATCTAGTAACGGGACACCGGGCTGCCGTTAACCCGAAGGCAAAGTTTTATGAAGGCGATGTAGCTGATAAGGACTTTATGCGGCGCGTCTTCAAGGAAAATCCGGACGTGGATGCCGTTATTCATTTTGCCGCCTACTCACTGGTTGGTGAATCAATGGGCAAGCCGTTAAAGTACTTCGACAACAATGTTACTGGATTAATTAAGTTGCTCGAAGTGATGAAAGAAGTAGGTGTTAAACGGCTTGTCTTTTCATCATCCGCTGCAACCTATGGGATTCCGGACCACATGCCAATTAAGGAAACGGATCCGCAAGAGCCGATTAATCCGTACGGTGAGAGTAAGTTAATTATGGAAAAGATCATGAAGTGGGCTGACGAAGCATACGGTATCAAGTACGTTGCTTTGCGGTACTTCAACGTGGCTGGGGCTAAGCCGGATGGTTCTATTGGGGAAGATCACAATCCTGAAACTCACCTGATGCCAATTATTTTGCAGGTGGCTGAAGGAAAGCGTGATAAGCTCCAGGTTTACGGGGATGATTACGATACGCCGGATGGCACAAACATTCGGGATTACGTTCACCCGTTTGACTTGGCCGCAGCGCACATGTTGGCCGTTAAGTACCTGCGAGAAGGTCACGATTCTGACGCCTTTAACTTGGGGTCAGCCACTGGGTTCTCTAACTTAGAGATGCTGAAGGCGGCCCGGGAAGTAACGGGGAAAGAAATTCCGGCTGAAATTGCTGGCCGGCGAGGCGGAGATCCCGACTCACTGGTTGCCGCTTCGGACAAGGCACGTAAGACTCTTGGATGGAAGCCGGAGTATGACGATGTTCACAAGATCATTGAAACGGCATGGGCATGGCACTCAACGCATCCGAATGGTTACGATGACCAGAAGTAGGATTGCTTGATAAAAAAGTAATAGGAACGGTCGCTAGGGAACTAGCGGCCGTTTTTGTGTTACAACTTAAATGCGACTTAAATTATGCAAAAAATGCAAAAGCAAAATAAAATGCAAAAAATGCAAAAACAAATTATAATAAGGGCACAAGTGGAGGTGAGCGAGATGAAAGAGCGGTCGCCATTTAACCCTAATTTTGGGAAGGTTCCGCAGTTGTTTTTGGATCGGGAACGGATAATTACGGATTACGTTGATGAATTAACCAATGCGGGTGCTGAAATTGACACACCATATCAGACAACGATGATTTGTGGCGTCCGGGGATCAGGTAAGACGTCCGTTTTAACTGGGATTATTGGTCAGATTGAGCGGCATGATGATTGGGTTGTCGTGGATCTGTTAAATAATCAATTGATTGTTGATAACCTAATTGAAAATTTACAAATGCAGCCGGAGCTGAAATTAAAGAGCTTTTTCAGTAAGATTGATAAGGTCAAAACAAGGCATTTTGATTTTAAATTAGCTGCCGGAAACGCTACACAAATTGGGCTATTAATGGAAATATTTAAGCAGCTGAAGGCGCACCATAAAAAGGTATTGATTGCGATTGACGAAGTTTCGTCAACCCCGCAAATTCGGGATTTAGCAATGATTTATCAGCAGCTTATTCGGCAACGTTTTGGGGTTGCGCTGGTGATGACTGGCTTGCCGGAAAATATTTCTGAACTACAGCATAACAAAGTGTTGACGTTTCTACTCCGGAGTAATCAGCTGGAACTTCCGTTTTTGCACGGAAAATCAATTGAACGGGCATTTCGAACAAACTTCGCGCAGGGGGGGGCGGCAAATTTCTGATGAAATAGCTACCCGGTTAACATTGATGACGCGAGGATATGCTTATGCTTTTCAACTATTAGGATACCTGGTTTGGAAAAGTACGGCACCAGGGGATGAAATTAGTGCTAATGTAGTCAACCAAGTGGTTAATGAGTATCAGGACACGTTGGCGAGAAAAGCATACGCGCTGGTTTACCAGCAACTAACTGCGGGCGATAAGGAATTTTTGCGTGCAATGGCCATGAGTGAAAGTGAAGGCGGACAGGTTAAAATGGCAGAGATTGCGCGGCAAACAGGGAAGCCTTCTAATTACTGGTCAACGTACCGGAAACGACTAATTAAGCAGCAGATTATTAGGGATAAGGCATACGCCTACGTAGCGTTTAAGTTGCCGTACTTTAAGGACTTTGTTTTGGAAGAACAAAGGATTGAGAAATACGATTTCTAAAATAAAGATGTACCAAAGTAAAAAAGCGAATATGAAGAAGTAAACTGAGTAAATTGCAAAGTATGAGTTTAAAAGTTTGCGAACATTCTCTCTACTAGTGTAGAGCAAGTAATTAAGTGTGACATAAATTTAGTAATATCAATATAGTGTAGCTACACTAATAGATAGGTGTGGTGTTTATCCATTGGTTAACATATTGGAAACGGTTTGATTAAGCGGCAGGAAGACTGTGATTTATGTCACGGTCTTCTGTTTTTATTATGTTATGCCCTTTTTTTCAAAGTAGGATGAAAAAAAGGTGATTGCATAAGAAAACGGATACATAGCATAATAAATTCATAGAAAAGGGGATGTAGCAAATGAAAAATTGGATGGATATTCATAATCGCGTGTACATTGTTACCGGGGGTTCGTGTGGAATTGGGGAGGCAATTGTGCGCGAACTTTTAAGTCAAGAGGCGTATGTCATTAATGCTGATTTAAATGCGCCAGCGTTTGAAGATGGACGATTGCGTTTTGTGAAAACAGATGTGACTAAGCATGAGGATGTGCAAGCTTTGGTAAATAAGACCATTGATGAATTTGGAAAAATTGATGGTCTGGTGAATAATGCGGGCATCAATCTTCCGCGGTTATTGGCAGATGATAAAAAACCAAATAGTAAATACGTTATTCATGAGGATGATTTCGATAAGATGTTTAGCGTTAACGTTAAAAGTGTCTATTTGGTAAGTCAAGCAGTTGTAAAAGAAATGGTTGGTAAGAAGACAGCGGGTGTTGTAGTGAATATGTCGTCGGAGGCGGGACTGGAAGGCTCTCAAGGTCAGAGTGTTTATTCAGCAACTAAAGGTGCAATTAATGGATTTACGCGTTCGTGGGCTAAGGAATTAGGGAATTTAGATATTCGTGTTGTTGGAGTTGCTCCAGGAATTATGGAAGCTACAGGGTTACGGACTCTGAGTTATGAAAAAGCATTAGCATACACGCGTAATAAAACAGTTGATGAATTAAGAGCCGGCTATAATAATACTTCGACAATTCCAATGGGAAGAAGCGGTAAGTTAATGGAGGTTGCTGACTTAGTATCTTATCTTCTATCAGATCGCTCAAGTTATATTACTGGTGTAACCATTAATGTTGCCGGCGGAAAGTCGCGTGGATAGATCGCTAGGGCGTGATTAAATTGAGAAGCGACCTCTTTAAGTTATTAAAGTTACTTATTGAAAATGGGGCCATGTCTATTGAAGAGATTGCGTGGTATGAAGGGCGTTCCTCGAGAACGTGTGAGAAACGTATTAAGGAATTAAATGATATTTTACAAGGCATTGCGGTTATCAAACGGAGGTCCGAGAAATACAGTCTAGTAATATTAGATTATGCTCGATTTTGGACCGTTGAAACGAAGGGTTTAAAAAGAGAACTGGATCTTAACGATCCATGTCAACGTCAAGCTTTCATTTTAGAGTATTTGATATCTAGACATTCGTGGTGTTCATATGACGAATTAGCGAATGCTATTAATATCAGTGTAAAAACAGTTCGTAGAGATATTGTGCGCTTAAAGGAGAGGTTGACCGCGTTAAATGTACAGTGCAATGTTAAACCAGGACGGGGAATAAAACTTACAGCAGCTAATCAATTAAATATACTTTTTGCATTACGAGATTGTGCTATTAACGTAATAGATATCGATGATGTAATTCCTGAAAGCTTTGAATCTGTTCTTAATTTATTAGGATTATCAGCAAATATTAAGCGCTGGATAAAGCTTAATTTGAAGACTTTGATAAAAGCGCATAGTTTTGGATTTAGTTTGGAGGGAAGCAATAATGGCTGGCAACCAATATGGAACACGCAAAAATCACAAAAGATTATAGATAATGTGAATGATCTTTTGCCGAACCTTACTAACGCTGAGCAGGATTTTTTGCTTATGCCGCTTATGATTGAATCAAATCAATTGTTGGACTCGGCGTTAGTGCAGGAGGAAATGAATGCTAATTTTTTGCGGATGAATAAATGGGTAAAAGCCGAATTAAGTGGTTGCAATTTGATTTTTCAAAACGTATATAACCGAATTAAGTGGCATTTATTATTCCTTATTGGTAGAGTACGAGCACATATTGATATTGACCAAATTTTACCGCATAACGTTATCCGTAAATATCCTGTGGCGTATGAATTGGGTAGAAAAATTGCATTGGGGGTTACGGAACTTTGTGGAATGGAAGTTTCTATAAATGAATTGGCGTATTTAGTGGTTTATTTTCAAATGTTATTAGAGGAAAAAAGAAGTGGGTTACAGGGGGTGCGAATAGCATACGTTGGAAAGATTCGGACTGCATTACGCGAATTTATATGTGAAAAGGTAAAGAAAGTCCTTGGTACGATAGATGTAGATGAATATTTTACGCCGGATGACTTCCAAAATAGTAAAAAGCGATATTTATTGGTGTTTTCTGAGCGTCCTTTTGAATGCTCTAATGGCGTTCTTGTTGATATTAATATGGTGTTTAGGGGGAACGTATTGGCGTCCGTTATCGATACTTCGATGGTTGAATACATGGATAATATTCACTTGTGTCATATAAGTGTCATGAAAATCGAAGCTGACGAATACTATAATGCTGTGGATGAAACAATCCAGGAGCTAATTGTGGAAGGACAACTATCTGATGATTTCAGAAAAAATTGGGTAAATAGGGGTTCGGCGGTCGATAATTTATTTCCCAACGGGATTGCAGTCCCGCACGCCGTCGATGCTTTTCAAACAAGTAAGGTAGTTTTAGGGATAGGAATAATTAAGCGCCCCTTTAAGTATAAAGAGATGCCTGTGCGTTTAATTTTTGTTATTGGGATGCCAGAACAGCTTAATGATGAGCTGGTTAGCACTGTTTCGCGAATATATGATTTAATCACTTCTGTTGCTCATAATAAAGTTCTATATAATAACCTATTAAATTACGATCCGAGTAAACCGTTTGTTCAGATAATAGAGGGGATATAAATGAGTGTTATTTGGTTAGGAATATTTTTAGCAGGGGCATTCTTTATTCAAGCTATATTGGGATTTATGCAATTGAAACGTTTTATTAATATGTTTCGTAAAATGAATCGGCAGGGTAAAGTGCTCATTGGGAAGAATCCTAAACGGTTACAAGCTGGAAGTATTATTTTATTGAATATTGATGAAAGCGCAAACATAAACCGTGCAGAGTTGCTAAAGGGCGTGACGTCCTTTGCGCGTTTTCAATCAATAGATTCCTTGAAGGGTCAATCGTTACCTGAATTAGTGTCTTCATATAAGGATCTAAAGCAATTTAACCCGTTAATTCGAGGATGCTTATTAAATGCATATCGCAATTTTGTTAATTTCAGGACAGGTAATTTACCTGAAAATGAATCGCAAGTAAATATTAATTTTTTTGCTTTACCCGTATTTATTTCGGTTAAAAATGCCGTTATGCGATGGATAGGCACAATAGGAAGCTATATTGGTCGCTTTGGAGAAGCGAATAATAAATAGAGGGGGATATATGTAATGAAAGTAATAGTAGATATTGCGTCAGGCTTTATGGGGCTTTTCAAAACAGGAGGAAAGCAATTAATCCAGTGGATGGGATCGATTGTTCCAGTAGTATTACTACTTCTTGTATTAATGAATTCAATTATTGCACTTGTTGGTGAAAAGCGGATGAATAAATTCGCACAAATATCATCAAGAAATCCTTTTATGAGATATTTAGCATTACCTTTCCTTGCGTGTTTTATGTTGGGAAATCCAATGGCTCACACGATGGGCAAATTTTTACCTGAGTTTTATAAACCGAGTTATTACGCTGCGTGTGCACAGTTTTGCCACACTAGTAATGGGGTGTTTCCACATATCAATCCGGCGGAATTATTTATTTGGCTAGGCATTGCTCAAGGAGTACAACATTTAGGTTTAAATACAATGGACTTAGCAATTCGCTATTTGCTAGTTGGTTTGGTCATGAACTTTATTGGTGGTTGGATTACTGATTATACAACTGCGTATGTATGTAAAACAACGGGAATTAGTCTTTCAAAAACGATCGATGTAAAAGCTTAGGAGGGTCAGTAATGAATAAGGCAGTTAAGGTTATTCATGGATCAGGTGGATATGGCGGTCCGTTGGTAATTAAAGCGGAAGGAAAGAAAAATAAGATTGTATATATAACGGGTGGAAGTAAACCCGCAATTGTTGATAAAATTTCAAAGGTTACAGGAATGAAGGAAATTGATGGTTTTAAAACGTCAATTCCCGACGATGAAATTGCTGTTGCAATTGTTGATTGCGGGGGAACCCTTCGCTGCGGAATATATCCTAAGAAGGGGATTAAGACGATTAATGTGTTACCTACAGGGAAATCTGGACCGTTAGCACAGTTCATCACACCAGAATTATACGTTTCAAATGTGGGTGTAGAAGAAATTAGCGTGGCAGATGAAGACGATACGGTAATGAGTAATAATTCTGGTGGTCAAGTAGCCTTGTCTTCAACTGAAGAGGAAAGTGGATCATTTGATACGAGTAAGACAATTACTCAACAGAGTAGTAGTGGCTTTATTGCTAAACTCGGTATTGGTGTTGGACGATTTGTCGCTGTCTTTAATCAGGCAGCCAAAGATGCCGTTCAAACAGTAATAAATACGATTATACCTTTTATGGCATTTGTATCGTTATTAATTGGAATTATTATGGGCTCAGGAATTGGCAAGTGGTTTGCTCGAATTATGACGCCGCTAGCAGGCAGTGTATGGGGATTAATGATTTTAGGATTTGTTTGTTCGTTGCCATTCTTATCACCATTACTGGGACCGGGAGCCGTAATTGGTCAGGTTATCGGAACACTTATTGGGGTTGAGATTGGGAAAGGACATGTTCCGCCACAATATGCTTTACCAGCACTTTTTGCCATTAATACACAAAATGGATGCGACTTTATCCCGGTTGGCTTAGGGCTAATGGAGGCAGATGCAAAGACTGTTGAAGTTGGGGTCACTTCGGTTTTGTATTCTAGGTTTATAAATGGGGTGCCACGAGTGCTTGTTGCTTGGTTGGCTAGTTTTGGGCTTTATTCAGCTAAGTAGGATGATAAATATGCAAAAAGTGATTTTTAAAACTCAAGTTGTGTCTATTGGGGAAGAAGCTCTGGATTTTAGTTCAATTAATATGTTGATTTTCTTTGGTGAAAATGCTCCTAGCGCATTAAAGCCGTCGTGTTTTTTAATTCGTGTTTCTCCAACAAGCATGCCAATAACGACAGGAATGAGACTGCAAATCGATAATCAAAGCTATGTTATTACAGCAGTTGGTAATGAGGTTAGTGATAACTTAAATAGACTAGGGCATATTGCCGTTAGGTTTACTGGTGAGAAGAAAGCTGATTTACCAGGATCATTATATGTAGAAAAAAAGGATTTCCCCATAATAAGTAAGGGAACCGTTGTTCAAATAGTAAGTAATTAAGAATTAATGGTGTGCAAGCTAGTGTATGCAGATATTAGTTATGCAGTCAAGACACATTTTGTTTTTTACGAAATGTGTCTTTTTTGTATTGTACTTTTATGGAAGGCCTATTTCAGTATTATTTGATAATTATTTCACATATAAAAATAGGCGATTTAGATTTACATTTTGTAAATTCAATCAACATTATTAGTACACTAAATCGCTCGTTAATAAAATTTTTTTGCTGATTGATTTATTTTCCGGAAAACGCTTGCACGTATATGTATATGTATATATACTGGGGTTGTAGGCATGTAGACGACTTTTGGATCCAGACAAATTTGCAGCCTAAAAGTAATTGATTATGCGGGAGTGATTACTATGAGTATGACTATTTCGGTCATTAAGGAGCAAAAAGAGGGAGAGGCTCGTGTTGCTGCTACCCCCGAGAATGTGAAAAAAATGGTAAACTCTGGGAACACTGTCTTAGTAGAAAAAGATGCTGGTATTGGATCGGGTTTTTCTAACCAGGAGTATGAAGAAGCTGGCGCCAAGATTGTGAGCCATGCAGAGGCATGGAATCAGGGTAATTTGATGATTAAGGCTAAAGAACCAGTTGAAGAAGAGTACAAATACTTCAAGGAAGGAAAAATTGTCTGGGGATTCCAGCATTTAGCGTCAGCTCCACAAACTGTAAAGGCGATGATGGATGCTAAGATGACCGCTATTGGGGCAGAAACCGTTGTGCATAACGGAAAACTTGAATTATTAGCGCCAATCAGTAGGATGACCGGACAACGTTCTGTGATTATGGGAGCGTATTATCTAGAAGCACAACACCAAGGTGAAGGGATTCTTATTACTGGGTTAGACGAAGGCGATATTCATATTCCTGCCGGTCGGGTAGTAATCTTTGGCGGTGGTAATGCGGCTGAAGGCGCCGCTCAAGTTGCCCTTGGATTAGGAGCATCTGTTGTAATTATTGAATTAAATGATGACCGGATTAAGGAACTGCAGAACATGTATGCCGGTAAGGATGTTCGGGTGGTTAAATCAAACGAGGAAAATCTTGCTAGGGAGATTAAAGAAGCAGATATCTTTGTTTCGACTATCCTTATTCCGGGGGCTCGGCCACCAAAGCTGGTAAAGGAATACATGGTTAAATCAATGAAAAAGGGATCGGTGATTGTTGATATGTCGATTGACCAGGGGGGGTCAGTTGAAACCATGCATGCAACGACGATTGATGATCCGGTATACGTAAAATATGGTGTTGTGCATTATGGTGTTCCTAACCAACCGGGTGCTGTTCCCCGGACATCTACCATGGCACTCGCTCAAGGTAATTTGCCATATCTGTTGGAGATTGCGGATAAGGGAATTGATGCAGCAATCCGTGAGGATGGATCACTACGTTCAGGCGTGAATGTATACAAGGGTGATGTAACTAATAAAGGGTTAGCGGATTCATTGAATTTGCCATACACAGAATTATAAAGATCAAATTTGGGGGGATTTGAAATGAGTAATTCTTTGGTTGAAAAAACCGCAAAGTACTGTAATATTAAAGACATCATGGATGCACGGGCACACATTAGTAAGTATGCCCGGCGGACGCCCTTGTTACGCTCGTGGTTTTTGGGCGAAGAGGTAACTGGTGGAGAGGTATACCTTAAGCTTGAAAATATGCAATTAACTGGGTCGTTTAAGTTCCGTGGTGCTAATAATTTTATGCAGCATTTATCATCAGAGCAAGCAAAGCGTGGGGTAATTGCAGCCTCAGCTGGTAATCACGCTCAAGGGATTGCACTTTCTGGCTCAATGTTGGGAATTGAAACGTATATTGTAATGCCGGAAGAGGCGCCGCAATTAAAGCGGGACGCTACAGCAGGATACGGTGGACACGTTGATATTCATGGTGCAACCTTTGATGATGCGCATGAGTGGATGTTTGAACGTGCAAAAAAGGAAGGACTAACCGTTGCCGATCCCTTTAACGACCGCCTTGTAATCGCTGGTCAGGGAACGATTGGATTAGAAATCTTAGATGATCTGTGGGATGTCGATACAGTGATTGTTCCTGTTGGTGGTGGCGGATTAATGTCGGGGATTGCAACTGCTATAAAATCGTTTAATCCGGATGTTCACGTGGTAGGAGTTCAGTCGGAGAATGTTCACGGAATGGCCCGTTCGATTGACAAAGGTAGTCGGACATATCATCATGATGACTTTACCATCGCTGATGGAACGGATGTTGCAATGCCAGGTACAATAACATTCCCAATTTGTCAGAATCTAGTTGATGAAATGGTAATCGTCAGTGAAGAGGAAATTGCGCGTGCAATGAAAGATTTGTTAGTGCGGACAAAAATCCTTGCAGAAGGTGCTGGGGCATTGCCAACTGCTGCGCTCGAAGCGCATAAAATTGATGATAAATTCATCAAAGGAAAGAAGGTTGTTGGTTTGGTTTCAGGAGGAAACGTTGACCTTGAACGTGAAGAACAGGTTATTGATTTCTTCTCGAACCCAAATAGTAAAGTTAAGTTTTAAACAACTTGTCTATTGGAAATGTACGGGATGAAGGAGTACTAATTAATCGGTTAGTACTCCTTTTTAAGAAGGAAGGTTAATAATGATGGCTGGTAAGACACAAAGTGGGATGAAAAAGTCAATTGGTAGTGTAGCAGCGCTTGCAACCGTTGCTGGTACTGTAATTGGTTCGGGAGTTTTTTTTAAGGCGGGTGCTGTTACAGAATATACAGGTTCATCAAGTTTAGCGATGTTTGTGTGGCTTCTCGCGGGGTTCATTACTATTTGTGCTGGATTGACGTGTGCAGAGTTAGCGGCGGCATTTCCTGAAACGGGCGGATTGACGCGTTATATTGAACACTCATATGGTAGCTTTTGGGGTTTCTTAGCTGGCTGGGCACAAGCGATTATTTACTTTCCGGCGAACGTAGCGGCGTTAGCGATTGTTTTTGGGACGCAGTGCGTCAACTTATTGGGAATATCGGCGGTTTACATTATTCCAATCGCATTTATTACGGCTGCTTCAGTTTTTCTTCTTAACTTTGTTAGCGCCAAAGTTGGTGGAACAATTCAAACCATAACGTTAATTATTAAACTTATTCCGCTGGTATTAATTATTGTATTTGGATTTATGCACAGTGGGCATACGGGGTTTTCGTTGTTTCCAATTGTTCCCGGTGCTCATAAGGGGTTAGCAACTGCGATTGCAAATGGGTTACTTGCAACGATGTTTGCGTATGACGGGTGGATTCATGTTGGTAACATTGCTGGCGAAATGAAGAATCCTGGCAAGGATCTTCCACGAGCTATCGCTGGTGGCCTTGGCATTGTCATGGCTGCATATTTGTTAATTAATGCTGTCTTTCTTTTTGTTCTCCCGATTAGTGTAGTGATGGGAAACCTTAATGTGTCTGCAGCGGCAGCGACTAAGATTTTTGGTGGAATGGGTGGCAAGGTTGTCACAATTGGCATTTTAATTTCGGTTTACGGAACGTTGAATGGCTATACGATGACCGGGATGCGTATTCCATATATTATGGGAAAGGAAAAGAAACTACCATTTGCTGACTTTTTTGCTAAGTTAAATACTGCCGGAGTACCTTGGGCATCGGGTGTAGTGCAATACGTGATTGCAGGGATTATGATTTTATCGGGTTCATTTGATGCCGTCACTAATATGTTGATTTTTGTCATTTGGTTTTTCTACGTAATGGCATTTATTGGTGTGATTAAACTACGGCGAACGATGCCTAATTTAAAACGACCGTATAAGGTTCCTGGGTATCCGGTTATTCCAATAATTGCAATTTTAGGTGGATTATTCATTCTTGTAATGACCTTATTTACCCAGATGGTAACTACCCTGATAGGAATTGTAGCAACTTTAATCGGAATACCGTTTTATTTATATCTAAAGAATAAATATTCTTTTTAGGTTAACTTTAAGGGTGTTGTTTATTATGTGGAGGTTGGCCTATGAAGCGCAATAAGATAAGAAAAATAATTTTTTTAGCAATTTTCACAGCACTAAACGTTGCAATAAGTCGAATAATTCTTATCCCTGTGCCTTTTACGCATGGATATATTAATTTATGCGATGCGGGGATAATGTTAATTGCTGCTCTTGTTGGACCGGAAGCGGGGTTATTAGTCGGAGGTTGTTCGGGATTTTTGCTCGATCTGATATCAGGGTACGGTCAGTTTATGTTGTTTTCATTAGTAGTCCACGGATTAGAAGGATATCTCGTTGGAAAATTATATAATAAGCAACATTATTGGTGCTTATTATTGGCTAACCTTAGCGGAGCGGTGATTATGGTATTGGGATATTTCATCGCTGATATCGTTTTATACGGAATAACAGCAGGGGTCCTCGGGATTTTTACTAACGTTGTGCAGGGAATTGCCGGTTCAATTATTGCTGTGGTATTAGTTCGTGTCTTAAAGGACGTTAAGTTTAGGAGACGGCCAGAATCATGAGTTTGTTTTGTAAATTCTGCTCGTTCGCTCCCCCAACATGTGGTAGAATGGGAAGGCACAAACCACAATAGAAAGGATGCTTCAGTCATTTTGATTACGTTATCAGGGATTATTGGTTCGGGGAAGACAAGCCTAACCAAGTTATTATCCGCGGAGTTAGGATCAACGGCTTTTTACGAGCCGGTCGAAGATAATCCGGTACTTCCGTTATTTTATAAGGGAAATGAAATTGCTGCGAAGAAACGGGCAGCAGGTGACAAGGAAGCGACTAATCCGTATGCTTACTTACTTCAGACGTTCTTTCTTAACCGGCGCTTTAAGATGATTAAGCAGGCGATGCGGGAGGATAATAATATTCTCGACCGGTCGATTTATGAGGATGAAATCTTCATGAAAATGAACACTGAGATGGGGAACGCTACGAAAGTTGAATACGATATTTATAAGAGCCTTCTTAATAACATGATGGAGGAACTCCCGATGGCGGCACATAAAAAATCCCCGGATTTGATGGTTAACATCAAGGTTTCATATGAGACGATGATGACCCGGATCCGGAAGCGTGGCCGGGATTACGAACAGATTGAGCAGGATCCGTCGCTAGTTGATTATTACCACCGTCTTCTTCGTCAGTATGATGAGTGGCGGAAGACGTATGATGCTTCCCCGTTATTGATTATTGATGGTGACCGGTACGACTTCATGGCTAGTTCACAAGATCGGGTAACTGTTTTGGAAGCCATTGAGCAAAAACTAGTTGACCTTGGGAATCTCGATGAAGCAACGATGGTAAATCTCCGGAAGAAGCACCAGCAGACTTTGTAGTAATAGTTTATTATTCGTCCTCAGCGCTAATTAAGGGGTGCTGGGGACGTTTTATTTGGGTGGAGGATTAATAATGTTTTTCTTGCGAAATTATTGCAGTCCAGTATAATAAACTTACTATAATTAGGAGGAGAATTATGATGGGCGAAAGAGAACGACAAGTACGTCGAACTATGAGTAAGGCTGGCTGGGGCGCAATTGTTTATATTTTTGCGTTGAACATCGGGGTGTTCCTTATCACGACAATAATAATGCTGCTTCGCGGGCAAGCTTTTTCGATGCGGGCGGTATTGTCTGCGGTACTCAGCAACGGTTGGGCGTACATGATTGCTGTGGGAGTGGGGGTTGGAATTTTGATTTTGGGATCGAATCATCAACTCCGCCACCAGTACCTTCATGCACACGAAACGCAAATGACGTTGCGGGCAGGGGTGGTGATCATTGCAGCCAGCATTGCGATTCAATTAATTATTGGAATCTATGGAGTAGGAATTGAAGCCATATTGAACCAGCTAGGCTTATCTGCAATGGATCAGATAAAAGAGGCTAGCCAGCTGGGAATGCGGTCGGTAAGTATGCTGCTGTATGCGGGATTGTGTGCCCCGGTTTGCGAGGAACTTGTTTTCCGTGGATTTGTGATGCGGCGGCTCCAACCGCTTGGAGCAAAGCTAGCAATCGTAGTATCAGCCGTATTGTTTGCGTGCGCTCATGGGAATATTATTCAAACCCCGTTTGCGTTTTTAATGGGACTGCTGTTGGGTTACATTGCCTTTCGTTACGGAATTAAGTGGTCAATTGCGGCCCATATTTTCAACAACTTGGGGCTAAGTATTGGTTTACAGCTAATTGAGCGGTTGCACATTCCGTTCTTTATGGTGGCTTTTACGTTATTGAGCGGTATAGCGCTAATTTGGATAATTGTTCGTTACGGCCGGCGGGCAATCTCCTGGTGGCGAGGGGAGCGGATTCAGCGTGGTAACTTACTGGCTGCTTTAAGTCGACTGCCCGTGATTATAATGTATGCTTACGCCCTTGCGGCGATTATCGGAGGAATTCAGGTAAAGTAATCGATTTTTTTGAATTTATTGGGGGAAATCGCCGACCATCCCTTGAAGTATCATTGTGAAAACGTTATCCTAAAAGTAGGTAAAAGAAAGATGGTGAGTCGTGATGGAAGAACAAACGTATGACCGGATTTTGGTTTGTATTGATGGTTCGGACAACTCCTTTGTTGCCCTCAACACAGCGATTGAGACGGTAAAACGGACAGGGGCCGTCCTGGACGTTTTGCGGGTGTTGGACTTGAATGCCTTGGAATACGGCGGGGCAGGGATTGCCCTTGACGGGGAAAAGGTATACGAGATTGAGCACCGCAACGAGGACTTCATGACAAAACTTAAACGGATTATTGTGGAGAAGCGGGGCCTTGATGCCGATAAAGTTCATGTTCATTTGCGGTTTGGGAATCCTAAGAACGTTATTGTGAAGGATTTTCAACCAGAATACCAAAATGACCTGATTATTGTTGGAACGAGTGGGAAGACGCTTATTCAGCGGATTGTTGTTGGATCGGTGGCTTCGTACGTGGTGCGAGCAGCGCGGTGCGATGTGTTGATGGCGCGGACAACCAATGCTGATTACCAGCAGGTTCGCCAGCAGGTTGATGAGTTAGAGGATGACTTGGACATTGAGCACAAGCGGCGGTAAACGTAAAAGCAGATATTGATGGAGGAGCTACAATCTAGGTTGTGGCTCCTTTAATTTATGTAATTAAATTAGTAAGACTTAAAAGGAAGATGTGCTAATTATCACAAATTATGGTTAAATCATCTTTTTATGCTATGAAAATCCCTATAATTGTGTCTTTTTATTGAAAATAGAAATGAAGAAAATTCACAAAATTTACGAACACGAAGAAGCACGCTATAATTAGGATGTAAACGGTTACTCAATAAAAGGAGTTTCACATAGACGAGGAGGCAGTCAGATGGCAAAACTTGATTTTGATAAACTCAACGTTTCCCCAGAGATTAAGACCTACCAGGTGTTAGACAAAGAGGGAAAAGTAGTTAATCCAGATTTAATGCCCGACTTAACTGACGAGCAGTTGGTTGAATTATATAAGCAAATGTTGTGGTCGCGAATTTTAAATGACCGTTCCACTAAACTTAACCGGCAAGGACGATTAGGCTTCTTTGCGCCGACTTCAGGAGAAGAAGCTAGTCAAATGGGATCGAACTTTGCGATGGAAAAGGAAGATTTCTTGCTCCCGGCATACCGGGATGTACCGCAGTTAATTCAGCACGGTCTACCGCTTGAGAAGGCCTTTTTGTGGTCGCGGGGGCACGTTGTTGGAAATGAGTATCCGGAAGGCCTTAACGCAATGCCACCGCAAATTATCATTGGAGCCCAATACGTCCAGACGGCCGGGGTTGCTTTGGGAATTAAGAAGAATGGGAAGGCAAACGTTGCTTACACCTACACCGGTGATGGTGGGACCTCACAAGGGGACTACTACGAAGGAATGAACTTTGCGGGAGCATTTAAGGCGCCAGCAGTTTTCATTGTTCAAAATAACGGGTACGCAATTTCCGTTCCGCGGAAGAAACAGACAGCTGCGAAGACATTAGCGCAGAAGGCCGTTGCTGTCGGAATTCCTGGTGTTCAGGTTGACGGAATGGATGCCCTGGCTGTTTACGCCGTGACAAAGGCTGCCCGGGATTGGTCAGCAGCTGGGAACGGGCCGGTATTGATTGAAACGTTAACGTACCGGTATGGACCGCATACGTTATCTGGAGATGACCCGAAGCGGTACCGCTCAAAGTCTGAAGAGGATGAGTGGCATAAGAAGGATCCGGTTATTCGGATGCGGAAGTTCCTTGAAAGCAAGAAACTATGGGATGATAAGCAGGAGGCCGCTTGGAGTGACGCGGTCAACCAACAGATTGATGCTGCGATGGAAAAGGTTGAAGCTACTCCGGCGCAGAAGATCAGCGAATTCTTTGAGAATGAATACAATGATGTTCCTGCTAGCGTTCAGGCAGAAGCGGACAAATTCAAAGCAAAGGAGGCCAAGTAACAATGACGAAGACAACGATGATTAAGGCGATCACTCAGGCGCTTGACCAGGAAATGGCGCGGGATGATAAGATTTTAGTTTTCGGTGAAGACGTTGGGAAAAACGGCGGTGTGTTCCGGGCCACTGAAGGGTTACAGGCAACGCATGGTGAGGAGCGTGTTTTTGATACACCGTTAGCCGAATCAGGAATTGGCGGTTTGGCCTGTGGCTTGGCTCTTCAAGGATTCCGGCCAGTTCCAGAGATCCAGTTCTTTGGGTTTGTTTATGAAACAATGGACGAAATCGCTGGTCAAATTTCCCGGGAACAGTTCCGGATGGGGGGAACGCGGAAGATGCCAATTACCATCCGGTCACCGTTTGGTGGAGGGGTGCACACACCAGAACTGCACTCCGACAGTTTGGAAGGATTAGTTGCTCAGTGTCCGGGATTACGGGTGGTTATTCCAAGTGATCCATACGATGCGAAGGGATTGTTAATTTCTTCCGTACGGTCGGATGATCCGGTTGTTTTCTTGGAACACATGAAGTTGTACCGGTCATTCAAACAGGATGTTCCGGACGAAGAGTACACTGTTCCGCTGGACAAGGCAGCCGTTAAGCGCGAAGGAACGGACGTTTCCATTATCGCGTACGGTGCAATGGTGCGGGAAGCCTTAAAAGCAGCTGACCAGCTTGCGAAGGACGGGATTAACGCCGAAGTTGTAGACCTGCGGACGGTTGCACCATTGGATGAAGAAACAATCCTTGCATCAGTTAAGAAAACAGGCCGGGCTGTATTAGTTCAGGAAGCTCAGCGACGTGCAGGAATTAGTAATCAGGTCGCTGGGTTAATTGCTGAAAAGGGAATTCTGTCATTATCAGCCCCGATTGCTCAGGTTACGGCGCCAGATACTCCGTACCCGTTCGGTGAAGCAGAGGGTGCGTGGATTCCAAATACCCGGGATATTGTTGCCCAGGTTAAAGAAACGGTGAATTTCTAGAACTGAGGAGGAACGATATGAGTAAGTATGAATTTAAGCTCCCTGATATTGGGGAGGGAATCGCCGAAGGAACAATCGGCGAGTGGCATGTTCAGCCAGGCGACAAGGTCGAAGAAGATGGTGACCTAGTTCAAATCGAAAACGATAAATCTGTTGAGGAAATTCCGTCACCAGTGAGTGGGATTATTAGTAAGATTTTGGTTCCTGAAGGAGATACTGCCAGTGTTGGTGACCCGTTGGTTGAAATTGAAATTGATGGGGATGTTCCAGAAGATGCCGCTCCAGAAGAAGACGATGCGTCATCCGCGGCACCGGCCGTAGAAGAGTCAGCATCGTCCGCACCTGCGGCACCGGCTGCCGAACAACCAGCAGTGAAGCCGGCGGCATTTGTAGCCCAGGACCACAGTTTACCGGTTTTGGCAATGCCCGCTGTTCGGGCCTTTGCACGCGAGCATGACGTTGATATTGCCCAGATTAAGGGAACCGGAAATCATGGTCAGGTTCTAAAGAGCGACGTGGAAAACTTCTTGCAGAATGGTGGGGTTCCACAACCGGGAGCTGCTAAAGCTGCTGAAAGTGCTCCGGTAGCTACAGTTTCGGCATCACCTGCACCACAGCCGATTGCAACTGATGCTGACTGGCCTGATCACCGGGAAAAGATGTCCGGTGTTCGGAAAGCAACCGCTAAGACAATGGCAGCCAGCTGGTCCCAGATTCCACATTTCCACTTGTACGATGATGTAGTGGTTGATAAACTGTGGGATCACCGGAAGAAATACAAGGAGATGGCCGCTGACCGAGGAATTCACCTGACATTTATGGCCTACATTACGAAGGCGTTGGCAATTGTAATGAAGGAATTCCCGGTATTAAATGCGTCCCTTGATCTGACAACTAACGAAATTGTTTATCACGACTACGTTAACGTTGGAATCGCAACGGATACTGACAAGGGGTTATTCGTACCAAACGTTAAGGATGCGGATAAGAAGAGTTTGTTTGCCCTTGCACGGGACATTGCCGATAATGCCACGAAGGCCCGGGATGGCAAACTGACGTCAGGTGACATGGCCCACACAGGAATGTCAATTACAAATATTGGCTCTCTTGGTGGTGGCTTCTTCTCACCACTGATTGCACCGCCGAACGTTGCAATCCTTGGGATGGGAAAGATTGTTAAGGAACCGGTTGTAGTGGATGATCAGATCCAAATTGCCCGGGTACTGAAACTCTCGATGGCCTTTGATCACCGGATTATTGATGGTGGAACGGGTCAACGAGCAATGAACCGGCTGAAGGAGTTACTGAGTGACCCGGCACTGCTGTTAATGGAGGGATAGATAATGGTTGTTGGTGATTTTGCAATTGACTTAGATACAGTTGTTATCGGAGCGGGCCCCGGCGGCTATGTCGCTGCTATTCGGGCCGCCGAAATGGGCCAAAAAGTCACGGTTATTGAACGTGAATTTTTAGGTGGTGTTTGCTTAAACGTTGGGTGTATTCCATCTAAGGCACTTATTGAAGCTGCTCACCGTTATCAAAGTGCCATGCACTCACAGGATATGGGATTACGGGTGACGGCTGCTGAATTGGATTTTTCAAAAACCCAAGAATGGAAGCAGTCTGTGGTTGATAAAATGACCGGTGGTGTTGGAATGCTTTTTAAGAAGCACAACATCGACGTAATTTGGGGCAATGCTTACTTGAAAGATAACCACAGTCTCCGGGTAATTACGGATGACAAGGCGCAAACGTACACGTTTAATAACTTGATTATCGCAACCGGAAGTCATCCAATTGAAATCCCGCACTTTAAGTTTGAGGGACGGGTTATTGATTCAACTGGCGCCCTGAGTCTTCCAGAAGTGCCGAAGGAATTGGTTGTTGTTGGTGGGGGTTACATTGGAAGTGAACTAGCCTCCGCATACGCTAACTTAGGGGCTCACGTAACGATTCTTGAGGGTTCGGATAGTATTCTTGCAAACTATGAAAAGGACCTTGTTAAGGTGGTTGAGCACCATTTCAGCAAGCAGGGAGTTGACATTTATACGAACGCTCTGGCAAAAGATGCTGATCAAGATGACGCCAGCGTTACCGTGACAGCCGAAATCGACGGTGAGGAACGGGAATTGAAGGCGGACTACTGCATTGTATGTGTTGGGCGGAAGCCAAATACGGCTGATATGGGAATTGAACAGGTTGGTATTCAGTTAGATGACCGGGGCCTAATCCCTGTTGATAACCAGGGGCGGACAACGATTCCAAACATTTATGCGATTGGGGACGTTGTTAAGGGCTTTGCGCTTGCTCACAAAGCTAGCTATGAAGGCAAAGTTGCGGCTGAAGCAATCGCCGGGAAGAAAACGACGGTTGATTATCATGCAATGCCGGCGGTTTGTTACACGGATACGTCGATTGCAACCACTGGATTGACGGCCGATCAGGCCCGGGAACAGGGCTTAGACGTTAAGCAAGCGAAGTTCCCGTTAGCTGCCAATGGTCGGGCAGTTGCAATGGACGCTCAAAATGGGTTCATGCGGCTCGTCTACATCAAGGGAAGCGGCATAATTGTCGGTGCCCAAATGGTTGGGGTTCATGTCAGTGAAATCATTAGTGAAATGACACTGGCGATTGAGTCTGGGGCCACGGTGGATGACATTGCCCTGACGATTCACCCACATCCAAGTGTTAGCGAATCCGTGCAGGATGCAGCGGACGTAGCAACGGGTTACCCGACAAATATTTAAGAAGGTGCGAACCATAAAAAAACCTGATTAAGGGCGCACCGCACCGAAGCATTAGAACAGTAACCGGGGAGCTCAGGATGATCCTGGGCTCCCCTTTAGGAATGGAGGAACTAACAATGATGCAATACTTAGCAATGGATACCAACGATATTCGAACCAACCTTGCAACTGAACAGTACTTGATGAACAGTGATCGGATGACCCCTCCGTTTATGCTGTTTTATATTGAGGACCCGTGTATTATTGTAGGCCGCAATCAAAATACCCTTGAAGAAATTAATAAGCAATATTGTGAGGAACATAATATTACCGTAACCCGGCGATTATCTGGTGGGGGAGCCATGTATCAAGATCGCGGGAATATGTGTTTCAGTTTTATTGTTCCCGCCAATGATGCGCAGTTTGGTGATTTTAAGAAGCTGGTTCAACCGGTCGTTGATGCGCTTCACCGGATGGGCGTAACGGGCGCAACTGTTACGGGGCGGAATGATATTGTGGTTGATGGTAAGAAGTTTTCTGGTAATGCGATGTATACCCGGGACGGCCGGACGTTTTGTCACGGAACGTTAATGTATGATGTTGATACATCAGCGGTAGCCGACGCCCTTCATGTACCGGAGGATAAAATTAAATCCAAGGGAATTAAGTCGGTTCGTAGTCGGGTAACGAACATTAAACCATATCTGAAGCCGGAGTACCAGAACCTCACAATGGAGCAGTTCCGTGATGAGTTAATTAAGCAAATTTGGGGCGTGGATACGTTAGCGGAAGCGCAAAAAAATGAATATCACCTTACGGATGAAGACCGCAAGGCAATTCAAAAGATTGGTGATGACTTGTATTATAACTGGGATTGGGTTTACGGGAAATCACCTGAGTTTACGGATAAAAAACGGCGCCATTTTACCGGAGGAACGATTGATGCGCGGTTCTTTGTAAAGGCGGGCCAAATTAAGGACGTAAAGATATACGGGGACTTCTTTGGGACGGCGGAAGTAACTGAAATTGAAGATGCACTTCGTAATCAGCCGTACACAATGGAGGCGATGCGGACCGTCCTGGGTAAATTTGATCTCACCAAGTATTTTGTGGGGATTGACCCCCAAGAAATTGTCCGGCTATTGGTTGGCTAATGGGGGCGAAGCAAACAGACGGGTGGCAGGTTGCTTGGCAGAAAACAAGCAGTGATTTTACTGCGTTACCATTTCAAAGTGACCAACTCGTTCAGGTGATTAAGGTAACCCCGCAATTAACGGGAACGGCGTTTAGCTTGGAGTTGAGTAACCGGTTTGGTTCGCAGGCGGTTGTTTTTAATCACGTGTGGGTTGCGCGGGATGCACGGTTTCAACATGAGTGCATTGCCGTTACCCAATGTGGGAACCAGCAAATTGTTCTTCCCCCGCACACGGTTAGTTGGTTGGACGACATGACTTATCCGGTCACGGCCGGTGAACCAATATACGTTCAGCTGGTTGCAACCCGAGCGCAAACGTACGTTGATTATAATTTCACGATTTTGCCTGGCTTAGTGAATGCCGCAATAGCGCGAAGGAAGGTGATCCCATCGCTCTCATCCCGAACAGGACGAAAAAACTGGTATTGTCTTACGGGACTGGCGGTTAAGGGGGCTTTCCGGGCAACAACCGTGATGGGGGTTGGCGATTCTGTGATTGAAGTGGGGACAATTACGGATGCATTAATTACCCACTACATGCATCGTCCAGTCGTGGTGACTAACGCTGCGACTGCGGGACGGCAGTTACTTGCTGACGCTCTTCCTCTTGGGAAAGTGCCCCGAACATTCGGAGAGAGCCTATTGCATCAGCTTCGCCGGTTAACCGCTTGGCCACCGGTAATGTGGTGTTCAATTGGAGCGAATGACCTAATGCTACAGGCGATTGCTGGAAATCAAGTGCCAACTAGCCAAGCGTTAATTGCGGGATTAAAGCGGATTCAAATACTCGCCCAACAGCACGCCACGTGGCTAATAATGAGCACACTACCACCGTTTGTAATTGACCGACGGCGGGTCTCACTGGCCGAGCAACGGCAGTTATGGCACATTCAGTCCCGGGTTAATGAATGGTTACGTAACCAGCCGCATACCGTGGATGTTTTTACGCTTCTTGCTGATCCGCAGACGGGGCGGTTACGCCGGGAATATGATCTAGGCGATCGTTTGCATCCAAATAAGGAAGCAGGCGAACGGGTGGCAGCTGCAGTGCAGTTTGTTCTTGACCAATACCTTTCATGATGAAAAATTAGTTGTTTTGTAGCAAATAAAGGGGTAAACTACGGGAAAGAATTAGTGAACGGAGAAAGAGAATGCCAGAAATTAAACGTGACATGCAACAATCAATTGGTGGAATGGCCGCCCTCGCAACCGTTGCGGGAACGGTTATTGGTGCCGGGGTCTTTTTTAAGGCTGGCGCTGTGACGGCAGCTACGCACTCCCCCCTCTTAGCCCTCGGGGTTTGGCTCTTGGCGGGAATTATTACTGTCTGCGCGGGGTTAACCTGTGCTGAGTTGGCTGCTGCATTCCCGGAAACGGGCGGTCTGATGAAGTATATTGAGCATGCGTATGGTCGTTTCTGGGGATTTTTAGCGGGCTGGGCCCAATCATTCATCTATTTTCCGGCAAACATTGCGGCGATAGCTATTGTTTTTAGCACCCAACTTGATAATTTAATGGGATGGTCGTCACGGTGGATTGTTCCCGGGGCGATAGTAACTGCAGTGATTGTTCTGGCGATTAACTTGGTTAGCGTGAGGGCCGGTGGGATTGTTCAAACGGTCACGTTAATTGTTAAATTAGTCCCCCTGGCATTAATCGTAGTGGTTGGTTTGACACACGGGCGGGATTTATCCTTTGCCCAGCTTGGGACGCCGGCCCACGCCGGTCATCATTCATTGGCCACTGCGTTGGCGAACGGTTTATTAGCGACAATGTTTGCCTATGATGGATGGATCAACGTCGGCAACATCGCCGGTGAGATGAAGCGGCCGGGGCGGGATCTCCCGCGGGCGATTGGTTGGGGATTAACCCTCGTTACGGCAGTGTATGTTATGGTTAATTTGGTTTTTCTGCTGGTTCTTCCATTTAGTCTAGTAACGGGGAACCTGAATGTTGCGGCCTTGACAGCGGAACGATTATTTGGCTCTTTGGGTGGTCGAATTGTGACGGTAGGTATTCTGATTTCGGTGTATGGTGCGTTGAATGGGTATGTTATGACGGGGATGCGGGTTCCCTATGTTTTAGGTCAGGAACGGCGGTTGCCTGGAAGCAGTTGGTTTGCCCGGCTTAACCGTGGAGGAGTGCCGTGGTTTGCTGGAGTGATTCAGCTGGTGATTGCTGCGCTGCTTGCCCTATCTGGCTCATTTAACGCGGTGACAAATATGTTGATATTTGTCATTTGGATCTTTTATCTGTTAGCGTTTTGTAGCGTAATTAGGTTACGCCGGACCCAACCAATGTTGGCTCGACCATACCGTGTTCCCGGATACCCGATGATTCCATTGGTTGCGATTGCAGGGGGCTGTTTCATTCTTGGGATGACGCTCTTTACTCAAACACAGATAACGGTATTGGGGATTTTAGCAACGTCTGTTGGAATTCCAGTTTATTGGTGGTCCCGGCGAGTAAAGCAGTGAGTATCAAAGGGGGAAAAATGATGGATGTTCGGGCTGATTTGCAGCGGGTGCTGGACGATTATTTTAACAACGAGAAGTTTACCCTCCAGGCAGGCTCCTTATTTGTCGTGGGATGTAGTACGAGTATGATTCGTGGTGAGTGGATGGGAACCGATTCCGCGTTGGCGGTTGGGGTAACCGTTTACGAAACGGTAATGGCGTACTTGCGTCCCCGTCACATTGACTTGGCTATTCAGGGATGTGAGCACATTAACCGGGCATTACTAATGGAGCGAGACGCAGCGGTGCGGCATGGTTTTGAAATTGTTTCGGTGTGTCCGACGATGCATGCCGGTGGGGGGACCCAGGTCGCTGCTTACGAGCGAATGAATGATCCGGTTGAGGTGGAGCACATCATTGCGGATGGTGGCATTGACATTGGCGGAACGGCGATTGGGATGCACATCCGGTTTGTTCAGGTGCCAGTTCGCTTGTCTCATCACACGGTCGGTGCAGCAACGGTTACTGGATTATACTCCCGCCCAAAGTTGATCGGTGGTCAGCGGGCACGGTATACTTTTACCGCTCAGAATAAGGTTGATACTTGGAAATAGGTATTAATTATGATGATTATGTTGTTATTGTTCATGTGCTCATGTACAATAACAACATAATTTAGTTGGAGGATAAATAATTGGCAAATGAATTACCGGGTGCACCCGTCCGGGCATATATCGGGTGTTGTTGGTTTAACGAACAGCAGCAGGCCCACATGAAAGCGGGACTCGCTGCGATTGAGGCAAATCCAACCGTTTCACGAGAGTTATCGCATTATCCGCTTGACTTTGCGTATAACGGGATTGACGTTACTAAGCATCCCGAAGCAATGAAGGAGGTTGAGTGGCAAGCGCGAACTTATACCGCTGACATTGAGGGAATTATGGGGGCTGATTTGGGCATTATGCTGTTTACCCCTCAGTGTCCGGACGATGGGATGGCATTTGAGATGGGGTACCTGCGGGCATGCCATAAGCAAACCGTATTGGTTATCCCGGATGAGGACCAGAAGACAACGTTAAACCTGATGATTGCTTACGGGGTGAGCCGGATTATCCCATTATCTGAACTGGCAACGTTTGATTTTCGGCACGTGGTAAGTGGAACGTACCACGGAACGGTAATTTAATCCTTAAAAAAGAAGGCGGGACACAGGGTCCCCCCTTCTTTTTTATATAGAACAACTGGGCGAAGGGGATGATTGAAAGCTTTAGCATTGGTCTTTTGTATTCGTTATCCCCGTCTTTGATGTTGGTATCTTTTTATTATTTCACAAGGAGTAATGGCGTGGCTTATTCAGTCGGGGTCATTAATTGCTTGGCCTGTTTGCTTGAAAGCGGCATGAATGCCACGCCGACTGTTTCGCAGTCAAGGTTAAGGGCGTAGTTAGTGTCAAGCTCGGCTACAAGCGGGCATAGGCGATTAAGCTGTTCGGATTCAAACCGGTTGAACGAAAATGTCCGGTGCACTTTCATCGTTGTCTCCAGATTGCGGTCAAAAGTTACGGTAATCGAACGGCTGGTTGTTCGGTCGGTCAGCCGCCACTGTTTACTATGATCAACGCGTGCTTCGGTCTGTTCAATGAGAATGTCGTTCATTTAAAAAATCCCCCTATTAAGTAGTGAACGCTTATACCATAAAACGGTTTCAGATCATCGTCAAGTGTTTTTTGGAAAATAATAATTAAATCAGAATAAATCATTATTAAAAGCGCATTTGTCACGCGGATATAATGATAATTGTATAAAATAAGGTAACTAATCCTTATTAACCCTTAATTGTAAGGATATTTATTTTATTGATTATAGTCTTTATTTCATTTTTGAGTCGCTGTAAAATGATTATGAGAACGATTACATTAATTGGAGGGTTCCGTATGAAAATTAGTACGTACAAGTTTGACACCTATAATGGTGAAGACGTTATGAAAATTACGGCAGTTAACGATAACGGAGTGGCGATTTCGTGCCTTACATTGGGGGCAACCTGGCATAGTTTTACCGTTCCAACGGTTGGTGGGGGGACCCAGAACCTATTATTGAGTTACGATAATGTTACCGACTACCTTAATGGCCTGTGTACTTGTCAATCAATTGGACGAGTTGCTGGCCGGATTGCCCATGCCCGGTGTACGATCAATGGTCAAGAGGTAACCCTCCCGGCTAATGAAAATGGAAATACACTCCATGGCGGGGGACATGGATTTAATACCCTTAATTGGAACTACACGACAACTACCCGGAAGAACGAAGTCAGTATAATTTTTCAGCGGACGATTAGCAGCGAAATGGACGGATTTCCGGGAAACATGTTAGCAACGATTATCTTTACGTTGAATAATAATAATCAAGTAACGATTGCGTACAGTGCCCTGAACGGGAAGGTTGATACGCTCTTTAACCCAACATGTCACGTGTACTTTAACTTGAGTGATCATCAGGATCTTGAAACGCATGAGTTGCAAATTAATAGCTCGAGTTACCTTGATTTAGATGAACATAACTTACCAACTGGTCGCGTTCGGGAAGTAGCCGGAACGCCCCGTGATTTCCGGGCGCCAACAAACATTAAAGAGGCAATCACCAAAACGCTAAATCAAGAAGGGTTCGATGATGCGTTTGTTGTGAATGAGCCGGGAAAGGGAAGTCAACCGGTTGCTGTCCTTCGGGATACAGAAAGTGGGCGGCAAATCACGATTGATTCTGACCGGAATGCTCTGATTATGTACACGATGGGTGGATCACAAGAAGGCAACCGGTACCCCCGGGACAATGGTAAGCCAGCGGTTCCAGGGGAAGGAGTTGCCCTGGAAGCCCAGACGTTACCGGATGCCATTAACCAGGAAAACTTTGGTGATATTGTGCTTCCGCGAGGAGCTAAGAAGACATACCGGATTAAGTTTAGTTACAAAGAGGCGTAATGGTTGGTTTAAGGTAACAGGATAAGGCCAGGAGGGTGCGGTACAAGGCGCAGCCTCCTTGTTATTTATATTGCACTCGTTTCTTTATTTTGGCGTACCGCTAGCATTTAATGGAATCACGGCAGACATTTAGCCCGATAAATTGTAGAATAGGGGTAAAACGTTGATGAAAGGAAACGGCTATGTGGGAGAAGTTTGTCCGAAACGTCCGGTTGCGACGGTTTGTCGTCTTGATGGCATTGATTGCTGGACTATTTATGGCGCATAAATTAATTAATGTTATTTTATTAACGTTCATCTTTACGTACATGATTTCACGGTTAATTGGCTTTGTTCAGCGGTATGCTCGAATTTCAGATAAGATTATCGTGGTGACCCTGTACGGGGGAATCATTGCCGGGTTATACTTCGCCGTTACAGTTTATCTGCCCAAAGTTATCCGACAGGTTGAACACCTTGTTCGGCATCTAATCCACTTTTATAAAAATCCCCCAACGGACGAAACGGTGCAGCTAATCCATATGATCAATCATTATTTGGGGAATGCAAGCATCCTTCATCAAATTCAGGGGAGCTTTGGGATTATCATGAAATACCTTGAAGGAATTGGAACGTTTGGTTTCATGTTTGTGATGGCACTCCTGTTAAGCTTCTTCTTTTCGATTGAGCGGGATGAGCTTGCGGTCTTTGCAAAGAGTTTTTTGCATGGTGGATACTACTCGTGGATTTTCCGGGATATATATTATTTTGGAGCAAAGTTTGTTAATACGTTTGGGGTAGTTTTGGAGGCTCAACTGATGATTGCAGTCTGCAATACGATGATTACGACGATTTGTTTGGGAATCATGCGGATGCCCCAGCTGCTAAGCCTGTCCCTAATGATTTTTATCCTGAGTATGATTCCGGTTGCGGGAGTCATTATTTCTGCGTTTCCATTGTGTTTGATCGGTTTTTCGGTTGGCGGGATTAACTACGTCTTCTACATTATCATTATGCTGATTTGTGTGCACGCCTTGGAGTCGTATGTATTAAACCCACACTTAATGGCCAGCAAGACCGAATTACCAATTTTCTTTACGTTTATGGTATTGTTTGTTGCGGAACACCTCTTTGGTATTTGGGGGTTGATTGTCGGGATCCCCGTCTTTACGTTTATTCTCGACATTCTTGAAGTTAAGCCAATTAGTAAAAAGCACGAGGCGTATAAACGACGGCGCGCCCGGCGGCAGAATGGTCATGAAGGTTAGGTGAGTAAAATGAAAGCAAAGGATTTTGTTGAACGGTTTGCAGTTGAACGCAAAAATACGCATGCCGTTAAATGGGACGGAATGGTAGAAAAGTTTGGTAATAATGATTTACTACCAATGTGGGTTGCTGATACTGAATTTAAGGTTCCACCTGCAGCCACGACCGCCCTTGAGCAACGAATTCAGCACGGGGCGTATGGTTATTCCATCCCGAGTGATGGCTACTTTGAGGCATATGCTAACTGGCAACGGAAACGGTACGGAACGGAATTGCACCCGGAATGGTTTCGTTTCGGGGGAAGCGTAGTGGAATCCATTAGTACCCTTGTCCAAACGCTCACGATGCCGGGTGATGCCGTAATGGTGATGGAACCGGTCTACTATCCGTTCATGAACGTGGTTGAAAAGAATAACCGGCAACTGGTAGTAAGTGAGCTTCAGCGAAACGGGATGCACTACACGATGGACCCGATTGCGATGCAGCATGAAATGAACATTCGAAACGTTAAGTTGCTTTTACTATGCAGTCCGCACAACCCCGTTGGTCGGGTTTGGCGTGAAGAAGAGCTTACGCAGCTCCTTGATATTTGCCGGATGCAGAACGTTATTGTGGTGGCCGATGAAATTCACCATGATTTACTGGTAGAAGCGGATAAGTTTACGTCTGTTTTAAGCGTTCAGGATGGTTTTTACCGGGACAACGTTGTCATGCTAGACTCGCCGTCTAAAACGTTTAACATGGCGGCTTTGCAGAACAGCCACGTGGTTATTCCGAACCCGCAACTTCGGGAGCGGTACGATGCTTACGTTGATCAGCTCCACGCAAGTAAGGGAAGTCTTCTTGGCCAGGTCGCAGCTCAGGCAGCGTACGAAGACGGCGCCGATTGGCTGGACGGACTATTAAATACGATTCGGGAAAACTACGCTACTGTGAAGGATGAACTTGCGGATTACCGGGTAAGGGTTGGCGAACTTGAAGGGACGTACCTTCTATGGATTGATATGCGCCCAACAGTGGATCCCGTAAATCTTGAGCGCTTTATGATTCGGCAAGCACAGATTGCCGTTGATTTTGGAAAATGGTTTGGCGTAGGCGGTGACGGCTTCATCCGGATGAATTTGGCGACTACGCCGGCAAATGTTAAGCGGGCCATGAAGCAGTTGACGGCCGCATTAGATACTTACGAAGAATGATTGACTGATTGACTTGCAAGAATGTTTTTTTTCAGTGTAAAATGAAACCGTAATTTCATTAAGAAAGAGGTCATTATTAATGGCAAAGTTAGTCTTTATTCGTCACGGGCAGAGTGAATGGAACTTAAAGAACCTGTTCACCGGCTGGACGGATGTTCAGTTAAGTGATAAGGGTGTTGAAGAGGCCAAGGAAGCCGGCCGGAAGATTAAAAAGGCGGGTATTGAATTTGATCAGGCCTACACATCAGTTCTGACGCGGGCCATCAAGACGTTACATTACGCCCTGGAAGAATCAAACCAGCTCTGGGTTCCAGAAATGAAGTCATGGCGCCTAAACGAACGTCATTACGGCGACCTGCAAGGTCAGAATAAGGCAGAGGCTGCTGAAAAGTTTGGTGCTGAACAGGTTCACATTTGGCGGCGGTCATACGATGTTCTGCCACCGCTTTTGGACGAAAATGATGAACGGTCGGCGGCACAGGATCGGCGGTACGCTAACCTTGATCCGCACATCATTCCTGGTGGGGAAAACTTAAAGGTTACCCTTGAGCGGGTTATGCCATTCTGGGAAGATCACATTGCTCCGGATCTGATTGCCGGCAAGAACGTGATTGTTGCTGCTCACGGGAACTCCCTTCGGGCTTTAACAAAGTACATCGAAGGAATTTCTGACGAAGACATCATTAACCTGGAAATTGCTACGGGTCAGCCGATTGTTTACGAAATGGACAAGAAGCTGAACATTGTTTCTAAGGAAAAGCTTTAATTATTAGGTGATTAAGAAACGGGAAGTCGGCATGTAAGCCGGCTTCTTTTTTATGGTACGATATGGATGATCAATCATGATGGGGGAGAAGTACGGTGCGGTTTTTGCATACGGCTGATTGGCATATTGGAAAACAACTTCATGGCTATTCACTTGCCGCGGAACAGGCGGATGCCTTTAATCAAATTGAACAGCTTGCGCTTTACCACCACGTTGATGCAGTAGTCGTTGCGGGTGATATTTATGACCGTGGCATTGCGAGTGAAAAAAGCGTGCAACTTGGCAACCAAATGTTTGCGCGGTTAAACCGGGAAGATCACCTGCCACTATTAGTGATAAGTGGGAACCATGATTCGGCCCCTCGCCTTGCTACGGGGGCACCATGGTACGCCGATCAGGGGTTTGTTTTACGCACGACGCTTGATGAGTGCCTGACGCCCGTTACTTTAGGGGACACCCAGTTCTTTTTACTGCCGTTCTTTGGCCTGCAGGCCGCCCGCAACTTTTTAGACCAACCGGTGAGAACCATGGACGAAGCGGTTGGTCAGCTAGTGATGCGGATGCAGGATAACTTTAACTCAGCCATGCGCCACGTATTAGTTGCCCATCTTTTTGCAGGGGGGAGTATGCGCACTGAATCAGAAACTCCCTTAGAAGTTGGCGGCTTAGGCCCGGTTAGCCTGTCGCGATTGGAGTGTTTTGATTACGTAGCGCTCGGCCACTTACACACACACACTGCTCTGCAACATTCCCGGATTAAATATAGCGGGACACCATTAAAGTTTTCGGTAAGTGAGGTTCACGACCAAAAGGGGTGCTGGTTGGTGGACACTACCGCAGGGACGCAGGAATTTCTCCCGCTGACTCCGTTGCACGACGTGATAGTGTTACGGGATAAATTTACTACGTTGGTTGGGCCGGCGCACCCGCACCTTGATCCAAATACGTTTGTGGCAGTACAGCTGACAGATAAGGGAATTATTCCGGATGCAATGAATCAGCTCCGGCAGTTTTATCCCCGAATTATTGAAATGACCAGGGTAAACGGAGTGACGTCAGCATCCCGAGAAATTAAAGGAGTTAAACGGATGGCGCCCCTGGACGTTTTGACCGCCTATTATGAGGACGTCGCTGGCGAACCGTTAAGTACTCTTCAGCAGGAAATTGCGACAGAAATTCTTGGTAAGGTGGAGGCGATGCACGATGCGCCCTGAGCGGCTTGTCCTTGATAATTTTGGCCCGTACTCTCACGAGAAAATTGACTTTACGGCGTTTAGTGGGCAGGAACTCTTTTTAATTACCGGAAAGACGGGGAGCGGGAAAACGACCCTCTTCGATGCACTTGTGTATGCGTTGTATGGGGAACTCCCGGGAGAACGTACGCCCAAGCAAATGATGGCGGCGTTTGCCCCGGATGGTCCGATGAAGGTTCGGTTCACCTTTAGTGAAAAGGGGACGCAGTACAATATTTCCCGGGAAATTCACCGTACGAAATCGGGGAACTGGAGTGGTAAACAGTTACTTTGTTACCACGATCAAAACGGGGTCAAGCAAACCCTAGAAAAAATTACCACGATTAAACAGTTTATTCAGGAGTTACTGCACCTCACTGCGGTCCAGTTTACCCAGATTGTGTTGCTTCCACAGGGAGAGTTTCGGCGTTTTTTACTTGCCTCGAGCGATGAAAAGGGTCAGATCCTGCAGTCGTTGTTTCAAACGGAGATGTACGCCCAGTGGAGTACGGCAATCAACGACCAGTACCGGCAGGAGCGGCTTGCTAACCAGCAGCTGCAAGAAGAACGGGAACGGTTATTTGCAGGTGTTTCGTGGCCAAAAGAAGCCCCTGTTACTGGTGAAGCGGAGGCGCACCTGGAAGCTCTCGTTGCTGCGGGTGACAAAGAGGTCGCGACTCTTCAGCAAGAGTATAAGCAAGCTAATGCTCAAGCGACAAAACTGGCAGAACAGCTCGGGCAGGAGCGGGAGTTGGTTCACCGGTTTGACCGGTTAGCTAAACTGCACCAACAAGTTATAACGGATGATACCCTACGACCAGCGGTTCGCCGGTGGCAAGAACAACTTCAAGGATGGGAATGGTTGCTTAGCAAACAGCCGGCGGTCACTCAGTTGAATGCCCTTATTACGCAAGGAATCGATGCTGGTGAACGGATTCAGCATTTAACGACGGAGCGAGCAGCCATTAAGCGCCAGGTGGAAGAAACTATGGCCCAGGCGAAAAAACTAACCGCCCGGCAGGATGAAATGACCACGCGGGCGACCCGGCTTGCCCAGCGAACGCCCCAGCTCGCTTTATACGACCAGGCTGCCCAAGCTGACCGGGAATGGCAAGCGGCTAAGCAGGTGCAGGTTCAGGCTGAAGAGCAATTGGCTGAGCAGGAGACGTACCTGAAACAGTTGACGGTAAATCAGCAGGAAATTAATAAACAACTCCAATCACTGGGGAACCCCGCAGCCCGGCTGGCAACGGCCGAACGAGATTATGCGGAAGCCCAACATTTGAGCAACCAGGTTACAGATGCGCACCAACAGGAAAATGACATTGCAACAATGCAGCGCCAAATTGAGCAGTTAACGGCGCAGGTTAGCGCCCAGCAGGAGGTTGTCCAGGCGACCCAGCAAGCGGCTAAGCAAGCCCACGACCAGTTTATTAGCAATCAAATCGCGGCACTTGCCCGGCAACTCAGCCCAGGAGCGCCATGTCCGGTGTGCGGGGGAACAACGCACCCGCACCCGGCGACGAATGCGGCCCCAGTGGTTACGCAGGATGAAGCTGATCAACTGCAAGAGCAGGCCCAGCAGGCCGCTCAACAGCTCCGGGGTCTTCAAGAGCAACTGGCTGCCCAACAACAGCAGGTGAATGAAGCCCGGGCAAAGGTTGCTTCCCGGTGGACGACGCTTCAACAAGCGGTTGGCCAGCAGACACCGGCAGCGGTTGTTGAGGAGGTTAAGGCTAAGATAATTGCGACCCAAGCCGCAAAGGAGCAAGCACACCGTGATCAGGAGAAGGGTCAGCAGCTCGAGCAACGTCAGGCGGTTCTTGTTGAGCAGGTTGGAATGGCCCAGCGCGCCGTTGATAACCAGCGCCAGGCGGTTACGGACGCGCACCAGCGGGTTAGTGCGGCTGAGGTGAAGGCGACAACGACGCGGCAGGCTCTTCCCCAACAATACCCGACGAAGCAGGACTTACAGCAGTTCTTAGCGGAAGAAGAGCGGGCGGTGCAAGAGTACCGCCAGGCCGTTTCGGATAACCAGGAGTGCCAAAAGACGCTTGCCCAGCACCAGGCTCAGGTTGTGGCGGACTTTCAGGCGGCGGTGCGGGAACAACAACGGTTAGATCAGCGGCGGCAGGAGCAAATGGAACAACTTCAGTGGGAAGCAGCTCAGGTTGTGCCGACGCTTAGCATGGCGGAGTTGTTAGCACTGCGTGTCGATGCTTCCCGGGTAGCTCAGGTTAAGCAGCGGCTCGCAGCGGTGGTTGAAACACACCGGACCACCCGTGCAAAACTACAAGAGTTACAAGAGCAATTAGCTAACCAGAAACAGCCGGATCTTGCAACAACCCAGTGCCGGTTTGAGGACGAACAAGCCCGGGCAGGACAAATTAATCACGCCCTAAACGATGCGGTTTTCCAGGTACAACAGTTGAAGGAGACTTTGCATCAGGTGAAGGCCATTGATAAGAAAATGACTGCTGGGGCAGCCCACTTGGGTGAACTAGAAAAACTAGCCCAGGTCATGGCAGGGACGTCTGATAATTCCCGGGTTAGTCTGGAAAAGTACGTGCAGCGGCACCTCTTTCAGACCGTTCTTACGAATGCTAATCAACGGTTGGCAGTTCTTTCACGCGGTCGGTACCAGTTAACGCTTGCTGAAGCGGAAGGATCGTACCGCAAAAATAGCGGGCTGGAACTGAACGTCTACGATGACCATTTGGGACGGGAAAGGAGTGTCCGAACCCTTTCAGGCGGGGAAAGCTTTATCACTGCATTAGCCTTAGCTCTTGGATTGGGGGAAACCGTCCAGGAGCAAAGCGGTGGGGTTACGATGGAAACGTTGTTTATTGATGAAGGGTTTGGTTCTCTTGACCAAGACGCCCTAGCAACGGCAATTGCGACCCTCTGCCAGATAGAAGGGCAACACCGAATGATTGGAATTATCAGCCACGTAACCGAACTGCGGGCAACGATTCCAGCCCAGTTACGGGTGGTAAGTCAGGCCGGAAGGAGCCGCGTTGAAGTGCAGCAACCATTTTAGGAGGTAAACCAGATGCAGTACCAAACGCACCTAGTAACAACCGCGGCGCTCGGGGTGCCGCTAATGGCAGTTAATCATCAGTTAACCATCATTAATTTAGGGGCCTTAGCGGTAGGTGCTCTGCTGCCTGATATTGACCAGCCCACCTCGCACCTTGGCCGGCGGCACCGGATGGTGAGTAAGGTAGCACACGGTGCGTTTGGTCACCGGGGGATGACTCACTCAATCGTTGCGTTGGTCGGGGTTTATTTGATTGCTGCCCTTCTTCAACGGCACTACTTAACAGCGGCTGCAGGGGTGTTGCCGTTCTGGCTGGCTTTTGGCTACCTGGCACATTTGGTAGAGGATGCTGGTTCAAAGGATGGGGTTCCGTGGTTATGGCCGTTTGGTAAACGAGGTATGCGTCTTTTTGGCGGGGGGATTTACTATTCGACGGGTAAAATCAGCGAGTATCTGATTCTAGGATTTATGGGGTGCTTGTTATTGATCGAATTTCGGTTGATGTGGTTGGGGACCTTGTCTCACCTGATTCCTGGAGGATGGCTAGTAACAGTCGGTCATTGGATTCGGGAATGCCAGAGTTTTTTGCCCCGGTGAGGGCGGTTTTCAGTATAATGTAAAGTAGAAAAGAAAAAGCGGGGAGTGAAGAAAAATGATGCATGATCAAAAAGTGATGACGCGTGCCGCCCGGATTCTTAAAGAACATGAAATTAAGAGTACCCCCCAGCGGCAGGCAATTTTAAGTTGTTTGTTAACTTCCACGGCGCACCCAACAATTGATATGATTTATGATTACGTTAAGAAAAACGGACTCGGAGTTAGTTTAGCAACGGTATACAATACCCTGGAACTGTTGTTGAAGACAGGAATTGTAATTGAAGTTGAAAATGATAATAACGGTCATGTGCGGTATGATTACTACGGTAAGCCGCATTACCACGTTATTTGTACGCGGTGTAATCGGATTGTTGATGTTTTTGACGATTCCTTCCGGCAGTTTGAGAGTGCAGCCCGGCAGGCAACTGGCTTTGCGGTTGAGAGCAGTCAATATGAGGTATATGGCTTGTGCCCAGACTGTCAGCAAGCGTTAGGGGCAAATCATTAGTGGATACGCAAACTACGCAATCCCTTGCAGCATACACCGCTGCAATAGCGCAGGCTCGGATTACTGCTCGGATGGTGCGGCCAGCGTGTCAGCAAATTGATCAGGTTCAAGCGGCACTCTGTGCAGTGGCAAAAAAGCAGTTACCGCAGCAGCTTCCCAGGCTGGGGTTTAGTGATGAACTGATTTGGCAACACCTTGATGACTGCCCTAAGCTAAGCATGGTAGGTGATTTACTGGCTGATTTCAGGCAGGTAATGGTAACCTCCTTTGGGTTGTGGCATCTTTTTACGGCACAGTGGGTACATGATTTGGATGAATACCTTGGTCCGGGTAATCGGTTAGAATTGATGGCGGGCAATGCCGCACTTTCCCGGTATTTACCGCGAACGGTGGCAACAGATAATCTTGACTGGCACGGACAGGATAATGAGCATCCCGCGCCGTGGACAGTGGTTGAACCGCTTGATGCGGTAGCTGCCGTGGACCGATATGCGCCAGAAGTCAACGCAATTATTATGGCATGGGCGCCGGACCAAGTTACGGGTGATGTGGCGGTAATTCAGCGATTAGCGACCCTGGGCTGGCACGGCCGGTTAATTGTGGTTGGTGAAAAAAACGGGGCAACTAACAGTTCTCAATTTTGGCACCGGGTTCCCGTGCGGTTGGTTTATGCGCTTAACCGGCACCACCATCCAGTTGATGTTATTCGTGACCGTGTTTATCAAGTTAGTTATTTTAGCAATCGTTAATCGTTGGGAGTACAGGTTGATATGTTATAATCACGTTGTGAAGGCAAAAAAGCATTATTTGGAGGTTTTTTTGTGGAAAAAAGGGAACCACGGTGGCTTGAAGTTCTGAAGGTCTCGTTGCCATTATGCTTGAGCTACATTGCGATCGGGTTGGCTTGCGGAATCTTGTTAAATAAAGCAGGGTTTATGCCGCTCCTAGCATTGTTAGTGTCGTTGACGGTTTTTTCAGGCGGGGCGCAGTTCTTAATTGCTTCAATGGTGTTAGCGCATTCGCCGCTGCACACAATTTTAATCATGCTGTTTTTCCTAGAATTACGGTATGCCTTACTGGGTTCAAGTTTGTCACAGTATATTCGCGGAAAGAGTAAGCGGTTTGTATGGGCCTTTGCGATTTCCATGAACGATGAAAACTACGCGGTTAATTACTTGAAGTTCATAACTGATAAGAAGTGGACCCCAAGTGATGCGCTAATGGTTGAGCATTATTCGCTTCTGTTTTGGTCGGTTTCTAACCTGGTTGGGTGCATTATTGGCGGGGTCATCCACATTAACCTGACAATCGTTGATTTTGCGTTAACATCACGGTTCATATACATGATTGTGATGCAAATGCGGAGCCGGCTGACGATTGTTATCAGTATGTTCTCAGGAGTGATTGCTGCTATTGCGATGGTTGCTCTTAAGAGTACGATGGGATTAGTTGTTGCAACGATCATTGCTTCGCTAACCGGTTTCTTTATTGAGGACCGGTTACGGAAGGCCGGGAAAGCAAAGGGCTTCTGGTTAAAGCATATTATTAGTCCTAGAAGTGATCAAGAAGAGGTTGCCAAGGAAGAGTAAGTGAGAGGAGCGCGTGATGACATCAACGGATCACCTGATTTTAATTTTATTGGCAGCGGGCGTGACGTTTTGTCCCCGCTTTTTCCCGCTTCGGATTTTTACCCAGCACCATATCCCCCAGTGGTTTAATGAATGGATGAAGTATGTGCCGGTGTCGTTGTTTACAGCGCTGGTAGTAAAGGATTTGTTTTTAAACTCAAGTTATGCTTTTGTGGGGCTCCATAGTGGGGCAAAGTTAGTTGCTGCCTTGTTGGTCATTCTTGTGGCGTACCGTAGCCGCTCCATGGGGTTATCGGTTATCTGCGGCTTAATCGCGGTAGCATTATTAACATGGGCGTTTGGGATGGCGTAGGTTGTTAGTTAAAAAGGATTTCAAATATCTTAAAGAATTTCCGGTGGTGAGGGTGAGTATAACCAGCGGAGATTTTTATTTCGTTTAAGAGTGGTAAATGTACCAGGATGAATTTGAAAAGCGGTATAATAAATGGGAAATATCGAGTAAGGGGAGGATAATGATGCAAGTTATTACACAAACACTAACAACGCCGCTTACCAAAACGGCGAAATTGACGGGTTATGTTTTGGACAATACTCCAGAAATTGATGAGAATCGGGTCCGGCCAGCCGTTGTGATTTGTCCGGGGGGCGGTTATGCTTTTGTTTCGCAGCGAGAAGGACAGGCCGTTGCAAATCAAATGAACGCGATTGGCTTACAGGCGTTCGTTCTTGATTATAGCTGCACCCCAACGCATTTTCCGGCATCATTGGCTGAACTAGCGACGGCCGTAAAGGTGATCCGGGAGCATGCAAATGAATGGCACGTTGACCCGCATAAGATTATTGCAATGGGCTTTTCAGCTGGCGGTCACTTAGCTGGGTCCCTAGCAACAATGTGGAATCAACCGGTGCTTAAGGATCTTGGATTTGACCCGGAAGAAATTCGGCCAAACGCTTTAGCGTTGGGTTACCCGGTAATTACGAGCGGAGAGAAGGCGCATCGGGGATCATTTGATCACTTACTTGGTGAGAACCCGTCTGCTGAATTATTAGAGCAGGTTTCACTTGAAAAGCAGGTTTCGGCAGATACCCCGCAGACGTTCATGTGGCAGACGTATGAGGATCAGGCGGTGCCGGTTGATAACACTATTATGTTTGCACAGGCACTTCGGGATCACGGGGTTAACTGTGAGTATCATATGTTCCCGCACGGCTCACACGGGTTAGCGCTGGCTAGTGCAGAAACGGCAGCGAAGGACGACCAAATTGTTCCGGCAGTGCAACAGTGGGTTGGTCTGTTTAAGACGTGGGTGACAACCAACGTGATGTAATTAAGGGTTAATTCAATACAAAAAACAACGGGGCTATGATTTAGTCATAGCCCCGTTGTTTTTTGTTCATCGTTTCTGGAAGTAACAAAGGAATATAAATTATCTTAATGATTCACGGTTCACTATTATTTAAAATATTTGGATGTCCCAATAAACTTGGTGTAGCAGAGCAATGATACTTCCCATAATCCGCCAGCAAGGAGGGCGCTTCCGATTGTATCGGTAGCGAAATGGTCACGCAGGTAAATCCGGGTAAAGGCAATAAAGATCACCCAGCAGATTAGTGCAATTCGCAGTATTTGCCGGCGTTCCTGGTTTTTCATGTGGGGTAAGATAAACGTTAAAACAACTAGCACAAGCAGCATGGTAGTAAAAACATGACCGCTGGGGAAGCTGAAACCATCTGCTGGAGCCAATTTATCTAGGGGACGTGGTCGGGCAACAACATGTTTCATGATAAAGGCTATGCCCATGCATATAACGGTTGTTCCAAAAGCCCACATCCCATCAATGTGGTCGTACTTGAAAAAGATCCACGCACTTGCCCCAATAGTGAGGAGAAGGGCGAGTGGGGGACATCCCAGGTATGTAACGAGGTGGATAAGGCCGGTTAAAGCAGGGAAGGTAATGGGTTGCAATAGTCGCTGGATAGCGTAATCGAACCCATACACCAGGCCGTTTCCGGTCTTAACTAAAAATGCTAGAATTAAGAATAAAATGATGAGGACCAGCGCGCGCATTGAGCGGCGGGAATCATCCTGAATGTTAATCATGAGAATCCTCCTTGTGTATGTCGGATAGTAATTCACCGCTAATTCTATCAAGCTTCCATGGAGGGTGCAAACGACTATTAGTCGGCGGGGGGAATGCGCGTGAAATTTTCGTGGCAAAAAGGAATAACGCAAGGAATAACGGTCCGGCGGTTTTTACGTGACCGGGGGTTAAGCCACCGAATACTAAGTAGGATTAACCACCATGAAGGTCAGGTCCGCGTTAACGGCCGGAAGGTACGGCTGCAAGCGGTGGTTGATGAACCGGCGACGGTGACGGTAATGCTTCCCCCCGAGTACCCTGATGAAAACGTTCCTCCGAGCAAGGGGCCATTGTCAATTATTGCTAGCGATGATAATTGGATGGTAATCAATAAGCCTGCGGGGTTAACGAGTGTACCCGGCCCACATGATCGGGTAGATACGCTGGTAAACCGAATTAAAGGATACCTAATGCAGCAGGATGCGCGGGACCTTGTTCCCCACGTCATCACCCGACTTGATCGGTTTACGAGTGGTGTAACGCTGGTTGCCCGTCATCGAGTGGCGCAGGGATTAATAAACCCGCAGGTTGAACAGCATACGTTACGAAAGGAATATTTAGCGGTGGTTCAGGGGATTCTGCCGAACGACCATGGCTTTTTTGATGGCCCCCTTGAGCGGCAACCCGGGACGAGCCGACAACGGGTGAGTGCAACTGGTAAGCCGGCGCGGACAGAATACTGGGTGATAACCCGGTTTTCGGCCGCAACGCAGGTTCGTGTGCGGCTCCATACCGGCCGAACCCACCAGATCCGGGCGCACTTTGCAACGGCGGGTTATCCACTTTTAGGCGATGAGTTATACGGGGGTTCTACCGCTTTAATTGGGCGGCAGGCCCTGCACGCTTATACTCTAGGTTTTACCGACCCGTTTACTGGTCAAGCCGTTACCTATCGTGCTCCCGTCCCGGTGGATTTTCAGGACCTGGTTACTATTTTGCAGTAAAAGTTATTTTTGGGATACCCAAAAAAGCGTTTCCCTGAAAGATAAAGATTGCTATAATGGAAGCGGTAATTGAAGCGGAGTACTGGGGGATCAAGCATGACGCCGAAGAAACAGGACTATTTGAAAATTATCTTTGAGTTGGGTGGAACCAAAAAAGAAATTACAAATAAACAGATTGCGGTGGGGTTAAACGTTGTTGCGGGCTCTGTAACTGAAATGGTAAACAAACTTGCCGCAGAGGGATTGGTGCACTATGTTCCGTACGCGGGAGTGCGGCTAACAAAGACGGGCGAACGCCTTGCGGCTGCACTAATTCGGCGGCACCGGTTATGGGAGACGTTTTTAGTAGATAAACTACATTATAAGTTGGAAGATATTCACGCCGATGCGGAAGTCCTCGAACATGATATGAGTGAAAACTTAATGAATCACCTTGATGAATATCTCGGTCATCCAACGCGGTGCCCGCACGGGGGCGTAATTCCTGACAAGGATGGCCGCTATGTTGAGGAGAGTCACCAAACGCTGGTGAGTGTCCCGGATGGGATGAGCGTAACGGTGGAGCGGTTTACGGATAACCATGAACTCCTAACGTACTTAGACGGCAGTGGCCTTGACATCGGCGATCAACTAACTGTTGAACAGCATACACCGTTTGAAGGCCCCGTTGTAGTTCGGTTAGATAATGGCAAACAATTTGACGTTGGTTACAAAGCAGCAAATTATATTTTTGTCCGGGAGTAATCGTGGACGAAGAAAACGGGTGATGGGCAAGCCGCGTGAATCGCAAGGGAAAGATTCGGCGGTTAGTACTTCTATTTGGCCCGGTTGCCTTGGCACCGAATTAACGAAAATAGTAATGAGGGTGTGACATTCGTCACACCCTCATTTTTTATTATGGTAACTAATCGTTGCTGTTTAGCTCTTCTGCAACGGGAATTTCCGTTGCAGTTCGGTGGCGCTGCCGGTAACCAGCTAGGGAGTAGAAGCTCCAGCCAACGATGCCGAAGAAGACTGGGCCAAAGACCGTCCAGAAGGCGGTATAAAGGTCGTGTTGAAGGAGTGGTTGGATAACCGTAAAGACGATCCCCATGAAAACGGTAGTCCAGCTAATAAACGAAACTGTTGTGGTCAATGCCCGGTTGGTGTAGATCTCAAATGGCCGTTCTAAGTCATGCCGTTTCTTAAAGAACGGGAAGGCCGCAATCAAGAAGAGATACGGCATGGAGGTTGTGACGTTGTTCATATCCTGCAGAACAGTGTAGAATGCCTGCGCGGATTTACCCCCAAAGGAAACCCCGAGGATAATCAGCACAACCATAATGGTTTGGAGCCACATGGCAGTTGCTGGCATTCCGTGTTCATTGAGCTTGGTGAGTTTAGTTGGCCATAACCGTTGCGGGGTTCCAATAATCATTGTCTTTAACGGGGAGTAGATGAGGATGAAGATGGCCCCAAAAATTGAAAAGATTTCTTCAATCCCGATAATCCGGTCGGCCCATAATCCCCATATTTTTGCGGTGGCAACGGATGTGTGGAGAAGAGTGTGCGCAATTGAATATCCAAGGTTACTCATTAATACCAGGGTAATGTTCCCCAGGTCAACGTTGCTGCCACTTAAAACCCGGTGCCAGTTAGCGGTAACCCCCCAAGCAAGGACACCGATGCAGTAGATTACAATCATGCCGATAGCGGCAATGATAATCCCCCGTGGGAAATTTTTGTCTGGGTCCTTTACCTTATCGATGGTGCTGCCCATCGTTTCCATTCCGCCATACGCAAAGACCGCGTAAACAAAGAACGACATTAGTGCGATGGGTGAGTCGAATGCGGGATTCGGGGATCTTACCATACTCTGGGTGGTTAATGGTTGAGCGAGGTGACCATGAACGACTACCAGGTAGATAGCACTGACAATAAGAAAGAAGATGGCTACTCCAATAATAAACGTTCCACAGAAACTGGCGATTTTTTCAATCTTATCAAACCCGCGGGTTGATACGAACGTCGCGAAGACGAGGAGGGTAATTCCGATTAATCCAAGTGTTTGGTTGGACGTTAATCCGAAGAGGTGCCATGACTGGGTAGTATCCCTTCCAAAAATAGCCCCCGAGATTGAAACTGAAATCGTTGAGAAGTTTGTCACCAGCCAGATAACCCATGCTGCGTACCAGATAAAAGTTCCGATGAACGCGGGCTTTTCGCCGACGCTAGCTTGGAGCCACGAGTAGATTCCTCCTTGGCTGTCTTGGAGGGCGGAACCATATTCCGCGAACATAAGTGAACTAGGGATGAAGAAGAATAGTGCCCCTAAAACGTACCAGAGCATTGCACCGTATCCCATTTGGTAGAAGCCGACGGTCGTATTACCAAGCCCATAAATGGCGGCAAAGATCATTAAGACCAGGCTCCACATTGACATTTTGCGTTGACTGTTTTCCATCAGTAACCGCTCCTTAATTAATTGGATTAAATAATTAATAAAGGTTGGCTAACACTACTGGTGAAGAAAACCCCTCCGGGCACCACATGCACCAGGAGGGGTTTATCCGTTCCGTGTGAATAGCGCTCCGCATTACTGCGACAGTCCGTAGCTTATTCAACTACGTCCCAGCACTCAGCTCATCCCAAGAACTGATGCTTCGGCAACCGCTCCTTTCGCTTTTCATCATCGGCGTGGGCAAGCCTCCGAAAAGGTACTCTTATTGGTCGCGACCTCTATTACCTTATTTACCAACTTTATACTACGTTCATTCGTGATCGTCAAGGAAAGGCGAATATTTTTTCAATTATTCTATTAAATGTTGGAATTATGATTTGAAGCTAAAATTGCGTCTCTTCAGGACATGGAGTAAGATTAAGATTAGTTAGTTAATAAAGGATTTGAGGAATTATGACAGAGAAATATGCAGTGATTTTAGCAGCAGGTCAGGGAACCCGAATGAAGTCGAAGTTATATAAGGTCCTCCACCCCGTTTGTGGGAGGGCAATGGTTGATCACGTATTAACTCAACTGGAGCAGGTTGGAATTGACCAGATTGTGACTATTGTTGGTCACGGTGCGGATCAGGTTAAGCGCCTTCTTGGTGAGCGAACCACCTATGCTTTGCAGGCGGAACAGCTTGGAACGGGGCACGCCGTGATGCAAGCGGAGGATGTTTTGGGTCCCAAGGATGGCGTTACCCTCGTAACGTGTGGTGATACCCCATTATTTACCGCGACGACGTTTAAACAGTTGTTTGCTTACCACGAGCAACAAGGAGCGGCAGCCACGGTTTTAACGGCGCATACGGAACAACCGTTTGGCTATGGACGGATTATCCGGAATGCGGATGAAACGGTTGCCAAGATTGTTGAACAGAAGGACGCAACTTCAGAAGAAGCAGCTGTTCAGGAAATTAACACGGGTGTGTATTGCTTTGATAATAAGGAATTATTTGCCGCACTTCACCAGTTATCCAACGATAACGCGCAGGGTGAGTACTACCTCACGGATGTCATTGGTATCTTAAAACAGGCTGGTAAACAGGTCGACGCCTTCCAAATGGACGACTTCACGGAATCAATGGGCGTTAATGATCGGGTGGCGCTGGCAAACGCAACGCGGGTGATGCAGCAGCGAATTAACACCCACCACATGCAAAACGGGGTTACCATGATCGACCCAGCGACCACGTACATTGATGCGGATGTCCAGATTGGGAACGATACTGTAATTGAACCTGGGGTGGTGCTTAAAGGGAAGACAATCATTGGGAGTGATTGTGTGGTTGGCGCGCACTCCGAGATTCGGGATAGTGTCATTGAGAATGGCGTAACGGTAACGGCATCATTCCTTGAAAATGCGGTAATGCATAAGGATAGTAATATTGGACCGTACAGTCACCTCCGGCCAAAGGCAGAGATTGGTGAAGGGGTTCATATCGGAAACTTCTGCGAAATTAAGAACGCGCAGATTGGTCAAAACACCAAGGTGGGGCACCTTACCTATGTTGGGGATGCCACCCTGGGGAAAGAAATTAATATTGGATGTGGGACGGTCTTCGTTAACTACGATGGTGAAAACAAACACCATACGAATGTTGGCGATTATTCGTTCATCGGAAGCGGATCAAACATTATTGCACCGGTTGAAATTGGGGACCATGCATACGTTGCAGCGGGGTCAACGATAACGGATGACGTTGCGCCCCACGCCATGGGGATTGCTCGTGGTCGGCAAGTTAATAAGAAGGGATATTACGATCGTTATCCGGTGGCGGAAGCCGCAAAGAAAAATGCTGAAAAGTACGGTGAAAAGTAGGAATCTGCTTGCTTGAATGACGGTGCATGAATTAGAATTAACCATAGATTTAAACATATGGAGGCTACCATGTCGGGACATAATTCAGACTCAAAGATTAAGCTGTTTGCGTTGAATTCTAATAAGCCGTTAGCACAGAAGATTGCTGACGCCATGGGGATTCCGCTGGGGAAGACGTCGGTTGACCGGTTTAGTGACGGAGAAATTCGGATTAACATTGAGGAAAGTGTCCGGGGGGACGAGATTTTTATCGTCCAGTCAACGTCGGCGCCGGTGAACGATAACCTGATGGAACTGTTGATCATGATTGATGCTTTGCGGCGGGCTAGTGCGGCAACGATTAATGTTGTAATTCCGTATTATGGTTATGCCCGGCAGGATCGGAAAGTGCGCTCCCGGGAGCCAATTACCGCTAAGTTGGTGGCTGATATGATTGAAAAGGCAGGGGCTAACCGGGTGATTGCGCTTGACCTCCACGCTGCTCAAATTCAGGGCTTCTTTGATATACCGGTTGACCACCTGATGGGGGCGCCGCTGTTAGCAGATTACTTTTTAACTAATAATTTAGATAAAGATGCAGTGGTTGTTTCTCCTGATCATGGGGGTGTTTCCCGAGCCCGGAAACTTGCTGAATTTCTCAAAGCGCCAATTGCAATTATTGATAAACGGCGGCCGCGGGCAAACGTAGCAGAAGTGATGAACATCATTGGTTCCGTTAAGGGCAAGCGGTGCATTTTAATCGATGATATGATTGATACGGCGGGGACTATTACGCTTGCGTCCCAAGCATTAATGGATGCAGGTGCCACCGATGTGTATGCCTGCGCAACACATCCGGTCTTATCCGGGCCGGCAATTGAACGGATTGAGAATTCACCGATTAAGCAGTTGGTTGTGACTGATTCCATTCAACTGCCAGAAGAAAAGCAGATTGATAAGTTAATCCAGGTTTCGGTTGGCCCACTTATTGGGGATGCCATCAGCCGGATCCATGAAAATGAATCAGTTAGCCCGTTGTTTAACACCCGGTTTGAGAGTGCTAAGCATTAATGAATCACCGGAGGTGCCAGTAAGCACCTCCTTTTTTGGAGGGATGAGGTGAAAACACCGGTAACAATTAGTCGGGTTCGTCCCCAGGATGCAAGGGTTTTGTACCACTTAATTAAGCAAAGTCGGGTCCAGTTGGAACGGTGGCTCCCTGCATTACGGGCAGTTACCACGCTCGCTGCGGCCCAGCAATTCGTTAGCCAGTACGTTGACGCTTGGCGCCAGAGAAGTGGTGTGGGGTATGTTATCCGGGTTAACGGGCAAGCCGTGGGAATGCTTACGCTGGAAAACATGTCCGCAATAACGGCGGATGTGGGGTACTGGTTGGAGAATGCGGCGTGGGGGAACGGCTATGTCATTGCAGCTTTGAGACAACTTTTTCCCCGGGTTCAGCAAGCAGGGTTAACCAGTTTGCAGTTAATTACCGCGGCTGATAACCTGCGAAGCCAACGTGTTGCCCAGCATACGGGATTTTACTTACGCCAGCAACTGGTTGGCGGGACCCACGGAGAAGTGAGAATGCTTCTTTACGAACGGCGGTTAGACTGAGTGGAAAGGTAATGAGCACAATAAAAAGGAGGATGGAATATAAATTCCAGCCTCCTTTTTAAATAACGCACTGCTATTCCCCGTGATAGGATGCACTCGAAACCCCATCAACATCACCGACAACCGTGTCGGTAATGCCGTCGGTGTGGCTAAACGTGAATTTAGGCCCGTCATACTCTGCGTCGAGGTCAATGCTGAGGTCGAGACCGTCAAAAAACCACGCGTCAAATGCCTCCACGTAATAGTGGATACCGTCAATCACCTGATCAAAAACCGGATCAACGGGTTCGTCACAACGTTGAAAGGCTTGTGAGAAACCCTGATGAACGTTGGTGTTACCGTAAACCTTACCGAACAGTTTGACGCCCCCTCCAGCAGGAACGTGAAGTTCGGTGCGGAACCATTCGCTGGCCGCAGGAGTAATTGTAAGTTTCATTGTTTTTCCTCCGTATAACCTTTCTTTTAATCTTACTATATTACGTTTTATCCGGGACTGCCACTCAAAAGATGAAACCGGTTTAATTTAAAGCATAAAATGGTTGCATTTCAGCGTTTGAATAGTTATAATTGGACTATACCAAAAAGGACTATACCAATTTGAAAGGGGCGAAACCATGAAAGTTATTCGGGTTGCAAATGAAAATGACGGGGGCAAGGAAGCCCTGAAGATCTTTGCAGCAGCACTCACAGACGGTGCCCGGACGTTCGGGTTAGCGACAGGGGGGACTCCTGAGACAACGTATAAGGAATTAGTTGCCAGTGACCTGGACTTTAGCCAGTGTACGTCGGTTAACCTGGACGAGTACGTTGGGCTAGGGCCGGACAACCCGCAAAGCTATCACTATTATATGCGAACGCATCTTTTTGACGCCAAGCCGTTTAAGGCTAATTATCTGCCCAATGGGTTAGCAACGGATCCGGATGCTGAGATCGTCCGGTACAATAAGGTGATTGCGGCGCATCCGGTTGACTTACAGCTTTTAGGGATTGGGCGAAACGGTCACATTGGGTTTAATGAACCGGGATCGCCGGTTGACGGGAAGGTCCGGAAGATTGAACTGACAAAGTCAACGATTGAAGCGAATGCCCGCTACTTTGATAACGAAACGGACGTGCCGCGGTACGCTTATTCGATGGGAATTGGGCAGATTATGGCAGCGAAGCAAATTTTGCTGGAGGCATTCGGTGAAAAAAAGGCAGCTGCTGTCGCGGCGATGGTTGCCGGCCCGGTGATACCAGAAGTTCCGGCAAGTATTTTGCAACGGCACCCAGACGTTACGGTGATTGTTGATGAAGCGGCTGCGGCTGAATTAAAGTAGGTTATTACAGGAAACGGAGCATTCTCCAAATCCATAACTAACAAAGTTTTCCGTTGACTGTTTAACTAAAATTAATAGTGGGTAGTCCCTGATAGGGGCTACCCACTATTGATTATGCTTATTTTTATTGTGGGCGTACTTTGGTTACTTCACCCGCACTAAATACTTGTCCGGTTGTAAGGACTAGTTGTCCTACGTTGTTAATGGTTTGGACGGTACCAGTAATCTTAGTTGTTCCCTGTTGGATGGTGATGGCCTTCCCGATTAAATCACACCGTTTACGGTATTCGTCCATGTACTTACCGGTAGTATAACTGTTTAGCATCCCCAACAAACCGTCGAGGTACGCGCCGATAAAGACGTTCCGGGAGACCCCTGCTTTTTTGGCGGCTTCTTCCAGGGTACCGACGCCCCTGCCGGCCACCTCAGGGGGAAAGGCGGCAGCGGGGGTGAGATAATTGATGCCCGTTCCGATAATTACCGCGCCAAGACCGCGGGTTTCAAAATCGGCAATTCCCTCTGTTAGAATACCAGCAACCTTTTGGCCGTTAACGTTGACATCGTTAACCCACTTAATTGTTGGTTCAACGCCTAGAAGGCGACTAATTGTTTGACTTAGGACAACGGCCGTACTGGTCGTAAGAAGCCCCGGGTTAAGAGAATTCGTTAGGTGCGGCAGAAGAAGCGTAATGTAGATGCCCGTTCCTGCGGGGGAAAAAAACGTTCGCCCCTGCCGGCCATATCCTGCGGTTTGGGTATCCGCAATAATGGCAATGGGGGTGGTGGGGTGTTTTGTACTGAGCTCCTTTGCTTTCGCGTTTGTCGATGGGAGAGTTGCGGCAACCTCGATTGATAGGGGGGTGGTGGAATGCATTGCCCGCTGGATTAGGGGGACGGCTAGTTTGCCATTATCGGCTAAGTGATAGCCTCGTTTTCCCCCACTTTCAATGACATAGCCGTCATCGCGGAGGGTATTAATTCCCTTCCATACCGCAGTGCGTGAGCAGTTTAACTGGTCAGCAATGGTTTGCCCCGAGATAAACCCATCCGTGGTCGCAAGTAACTGAAGAATTTGATGATAACTTTCCATGAGAACCCCTCCCTGTTACAAACATTATAGGAAAGGAAAGAATTGGGTTCAATATGGGATTAGACCTTTCCAAGTTATGCGGATAATGGTATTTTGTGAAAGTAACGGTGGCGCTGAGAAGTGACCGGGCGAACCTTGAACACCCTAAGTTCCTTAAGGCGTTCGCCGCTCCAGCAGACGCCCGGTGATAACGAACCGGAACATTTTATGAAAGCTGGGATTTGATGAAGTTAAGACGACGAACATTAATTGAAATTATGGTGATTATCCTGAGCGGATTAGCCCTTTTTCTTTTTAGTACGCACGATGATTTTATGTATCACCAAACAATTGGTGAAGTTATCGCGGTAAAGGACGGGAAGGCAGTCCGGCAGACCGACGAGTACAAAAATGTCGACTACCAAACCCGGCAACGACTTACGGTGGTACAAACAAATGGGCGTCACCGGGGACGCCGGATCATCATTCATAACACGTTTTCGCGGTCAGGCGCGCTTGATCAGGATTTCCATCGGGGACAGCATATTTTTCTGACGAATATTCGGCGGGTTCACGGAACGTATTACGCGACGGCTTCGCGGTTTAAGCGTGACACGGCACTGTTAATGCTAGCGTGGTTGGTGGTTGTCCTTTTATATCTTGTGATGCACGCCCATGGATTGCGTACGTTATTAAGCGTAGCGGTTAACTTTATTTTGTTTTTATTTTTTGTTCGGCTAGATGTGAACCTAAACTTAACCCATTTTTTCTGGCTGTTTGCATTGAGTGCGCTTCTTTTTACGGGATTAACGCTGTGCTTGGTAATTGGGATTAACCGCCAATGTTTGGTAACGTTTCTGGCGATTGTTACCGGGACCACGTTGGCATTCGTAATCGGAATCGGGACACTCCAGTTTACGCATAACGCAGGGGTGCACTATGAAGCGTTGGGGTATGCTACCCAATCACCACAGGAACTGTTTTTATCGGCGACCGTGATTGGGCTCTTAGGGGCGGTCATGGATGCCGCAACCGATATTGTTTCAACCCTGTTTGAAATGCACCGGGCGGACCCGGACATTTCCCGGTTGCAACTGTTCAAGTCGGGGCAGGAAGTCGGACGGTCGATTTTAGGCCCGTTGATTAACGTTTTGCTCCTGATCTTTTTTGCGGAGACAATTGCGGTGGCCGTTCTTTACTTTAGAACGGGGAACCCAATTGGGTATACGTTCCAGTGGACGATGGAACTGGGGATTATTCAAGCCCTAATTAGTGGGATTGGGATTGCGCTTGTAATTCCGTCGGCCAGCTGTTTGGCAGCGGTTGTGTTAGGAAAGAAGGGACGGTTAAATGGCATCAATTAGTGCGTTAACGGTTGTGATGGCGGTGTTGATGTGCCTTGTTGGCGGGAAACGAGGAATTGCTGCTTTTGGCAGCGTTGCCCTCAATTTTGTGCTAATGTTTATTGCGATTATTTTGATTTCAGCTGGGTTTGCCCCGATTTGGGTGGCATTATTTGTTGGGATTGCAATCTTGGCGATTACGATTTATCTGGGAAATAACGATGAACAAACGGCGCGGATTGCCTTTATTGCAACCCTCATTGTACTGTGCGCCATGATTATCTTGATCGTTCCATTGGACCATTTTGCCCAGATTAAGGGGTTTGGTAACGAGCAAACGGATGAAATTGAGCAGTTTAACCTCCTTGTGGGGGCAAATTTTGAGGCCATTACGATTGCAACAACGATGCTTAGCACCCTTGGCGCAATTTCAGAGGCCGCAATTGCCATTGCAAGCGGGTTGCGGGAAGTGATTGAACAAAACCCAGGAATTAGTGTGGCAGCTGTACGGCGGAGTGGTCGGAATATCGGGTTCCAAATTATGGGGATGACGTTTAACACGTTGTTTTTTGGGATGTTTGGGGGCGACTTGGCCCTGTTTGTTCTGTTGTATAAGTTAAAGGCAACGTTTGGTTATTATTTAAATTCTAAGATTTTTGTCGCGGAAAGTATGATGGTGTTATATTCGGCTATTGCGGTTATCCTGGTGATTTGGATTACGACACAGATGATGGCCGGAAAGGTTAAACGGGAAACCCGGAGAAGAGAGAACTTATCCAAGTGAATGAAGGCCAACGATTTTCACTATATAATGGGTTGGTGTGCGGCGGTTTTAATTATTAGTGGTGCTGGCAAGTTATTAGGATGGAGAGAAATCCCTGGGGCAGGTTGCTTGGGTTTGGGGGTTAGTCCTCTTAGTTGGAGCGGTTTTGATAATTGTTGCATTAATTTTAAAATAAAGAGGGAAGCGACCTGTAAATTGGGCTGCTTTTTAGTTTGCTAGCGACCTTCTTAAGAAGAATTGATAAAAAGCTTGCAACGGTTTGGGTGAGATGGCTAGAAAAAGGGTGAGAGCCGTTTATGCTGATATGACAGCGTAAACGGGACTGGTAACGGTGCGATTTAATAAAATAGAAAAAGCGGCGGAAAACTGCTATGATTTCGGTCATTGATGGGAAGCGTGATGTAAGTTACGGTTCTTTTTTAATGGCTAGGTGCGTCTTTTCATCCGGTTGAAAATCATCTATAATTTAGTCAAAAATAGTCAGACAAGGGGGTGACTTTGATGCAGAGCAGAAACGTTTCTGATATTATTGAGCGGTACTTAAAGGAAATTTTGGCAGAAAGTCGGCAGGTCGAAATTAAGCGTTCAGAAGTTGCTGAGCGTTTTGACGTCGTCCCGTCACAGATTAACTATGTAATTAAAACCCGGTTTACTGTTCAGGATGGATACCTGGTTGAAAGCAAGCGGGGCGGAGGTGGTTACATTCGAATTGAAAAAGTCGACCTGGTGAATGACACTCAAATTATTGATCAGTTGATTGAGATGGTGGGCGACCGGTTAAGCTCAGTGGATGCGCTTCACATCGTCCAGACGTTGTACGAGAATAAGTTGCTGTCACGGAAGGAAGGAAACCTTTTGTTAACGGTAATGGGACACGATGCGTTAAATGTAGGTGACCGAATGGTTGAGGCAGCGGTGCGGGCCCGGATGATGATTGCCCTGCTTAACCGGCTGCGGTGTGTGGACTAAGGGTGAGGTGGTAATTGGATGATAGTTAAGTATACAAAGAGTGCTCAACAAGCCTTGAAGATGGCGGAAACCCAGACGCGGCGGTGTCATCATGATACTGTAGCTACTCCTCACCTCCTATTGGGGTTGTTAACCGAGGAAGATGGGGTTGCAGGACTTGTTTTGCGGCAAGAGATTATTACACCTGCTGATGTGATTGAACAGCTTAGCGGGATGATTCGCTCGGGACAGCATTGGCGGCGGGCCCAGCACCCAGAATCCCCCCGTGTTCAAATAATCCAGAAACGGGCGCTAACGATGGCCCGATTATTAGACCGCGCAGAGGTTGATACTGGTTTGTTATTATTAGCGTTATTACAGAACGAACAAACCCTTGGCGTTCAGATTCTGGTGAACCTGGGAGTTAACGTTCGCCAGTTACGACGGCGGGTTTTAAAGCAGCTTGGAATGACGGAGACAGATTACCGGCGGCTACAAAAAAAACTCCACCAGGAGAATAAAGCAGCCCAACGTTCTGCCACCCCAACACTGGATAAGCTTGCAACCGACATGACGGCCCAAGCGCGTGCAGGAGAGTTAGACCCTGTTTTAGGCCGTGAGGCGGAAATTGACCGGTTGATTCAAGTTTTAAGCCGGCGCACAAAGAATAATCCAGTGCTCTTAGGAGATGCGGGGGTTGGTAAAACCGCGGTTGTGGAGGGCCTCGCTCAGCAGATTGTTGCGGGAAAGGTTCCGCCATCCCTATACTCGGTAAGGTTAATGGCCCTTGAGATGGGGGCGCTTGTTGCGGGGACAAAGTACCGGGGAGAATTTGAAGACCGATTAAAAGAGGTGCTGGCTGAGGTTAACCGGGATGGGCACGTTATACTTTTTGTTGACGAACTACATACCCTCGTTGGTGCTGGAGGCGCGGAAGGAGCAATTGATGCGGCGAATATCATGAAACCCGCTTTGGCTCGGGGCGCTGTTCAGGTAATCGGGGCAACTACCCAGGCAGAATTTCAAAAGTACGTTGCAGCGGATCCCGCCCTCGAACGGCGGTTTGCCCGGGTTCCGGTGGCGGCGCCAAGCGCGCAACAGGCAAGAATGATTTTACGGGGGTTGCGCCCCCGGTACGAACAGCATCACGGGGTAAGAATTAGTGATGCTGCCTTGGATGCAGCGGTTCGCCTTAGTGTGCGGTACCTCCCTGCCCGGCAGCTGCCGGACAAAGCGATTGATTTGATGGATGAGGCAGCAGCCCACGTTCAGCTCCGTGTTGCTCAACGTAAGAATCAGAATGATGGCCGGGATGATAAGAGCCAGCAGTTCCAAGGGGCACTTGAACAGGGGGATTTTTCCCGGGCAATGCAGCTAAGGAGAGCGTCTGGTCGTAGAAAACAGCCCCGGGTACATGGAACCGTTACGGCGGAAGATGTTGCGGCAGTAGTTGCGGCGTGGACGGGGATTCCAGTTACCCGAATTACCCGGAGTGAGCAGCAGCGTCTTGTGCACCTTGAACGGGAACTTCACCGGCAAGTAATTGGTCAGGATGAGGCGGTCAGTGCGGTTGTCCGGGCAATTCGGCGGGCCCGGAGTGGGATCAGTTCATCCAAGCGGCCTCTTGGTTCATTTATGTTTTTAGGACCGACGGGGGTGGGAAAAACAGAACTCGCAAAGGCGTTAGCGGCAAGTGTGTTTGGTGATGCGGCAAGTCTGATTCGGATCGATATGAGTGAATATATGGAACGGTTTAACGCAAGCCGGTTAGTTGGATCCCCGCCCGGATACGTTGGGTTTAATGAGGGAGGACAGCTAACCGAACAGGTTCGCCAACACCCGTATTCGGTGGTATTGTTTGATGAGGTTGAAAAGGCTCATCCGGACGTGTTTAACCTTTTGCTCCAGGTCTTGGATGACGGCTTTTTGACTGATTCAAAGGGCCGGAAAGTTGATTTTCGAAACACGATCATCATTATGACGTCAAACCTTGGTGCCACCACGCTGCGCGACGAAAAAAGCGTTGGGTTTGGCGCGGTTAACGCCGCTGATGATTACGATGCGATGGCGACTGCGGTGCATGCGGCGGTGAAACGCCATTTTCGTCCTGAATTTATTAATCGGGTTGATGACGTGCTTGTCTTTCATGCACTAACTAAACCACAGCTCCGGCAAATTGTGCGGTTGATGGTGAAACCATTGGCGGCGCGCCTTGACAATCAGAAAATTCGGCTTCAAATAACTCCGGCAGCCGTTGATGCGGTTGTGGATGCTGGTTATAAACCGGAGTACGGGGCACGGCCATTGCGGCGTGCCTTGCAGCGGTTGATTGGGGACCGGTTGAGTACTGCAATTTTAGCAGGAACGGTAACTGCAGGAATGACGGTGACCGTTGGTGCCCGGCGGGGGCAAATTACGGTAACGCCTAAGTAAGGATACCGTTGACTTATTAGTAGATTCAAGGTAGAATACGTAGTTGAAAAAACTGTGAATTTAGCAACTCAGTGTGATCTATTGTCCATGCTGGGTTATGAAGAAGCAAAAATAGTGATGGCGGGATGGACCGTTTGAAACTGTTTTTGGTTTTTTTTTGCTACAAAAGCCCTGGTAAGGGTGATTTTTGGAGATTTGTAACAAAAATGTAATATTGCTAAATTTGCGGAATCTTAATGAGGGGTGAACAGCTTGGCAGGACACTTGGTAAAATACGGCAAGCACCGTGTACGGAGAAGTTACTCCCGAATCAAGGAAGTTTTGGATCTCCCGAATTTGATCGAAATTCAGACGAATTCGTACAATTGGTTCCTCGATGAAGGGTTACGCGAAATGTTCGAAGACATCATGCCAATTGAAGATTTCGCCGGGAACCTATCGCTTGAATTTGTTGATTACCAGTTATTGGAACCAAAGTATACGGTGGAGGAAGCGCGGCAGCACGATGCTAATTACTCGGCGCCGTTACACGTTACCTTACGCCTAATTAATAAGGAAACTGGCGAGATTAAGTCCCAGGATGTTTTCTTTGGGGACTTTCCGCTGATGACCAAGCAAGGAACGTTTATTATCAATGGGGCTGAACGGGTAATTGTTTCCCAGCTGGTTCGTTCTCCAGGGGTGTACTACAACTCTGAAGTTGATAAGAACGGCCGGACAAGTTACGGGACGACCGTAATTCCTAACCGGGGTGCCTGGCTTGAATACGAAACGGATACCAAGGATATCGGGTATGTGCGGATTGACCGGACGAGGAAACTCCCAATTACCGAGCTGATTCGGGCCTTGGGGTATGGCTCTGATAGTGAAATCATTGAGATGCTCGGAGAAACTGACAGCTTAATGTTGACGCTGGAAAAGGATATCCATAAGAACACGGAAGATTCCCGGGTAGAGGAATCACTAAAGGACATTTACGAGCGGTTACGGCCGGGGGAACCGAAGACGGCGGACTCAGCACGGAGCTTGCTGACAGCCCGGTTCTTTGACCCAAAGCGCTATGATTTGGCAGCTGTTGGTCGTTATAAGATGAATATGAAGCTTGATTTAAAGCGGCGGCTGTTAAACAAGCGGGTTGCCGAAACGTTAGCAGACCCGGATACGGGTGAAATTCTTGTTAAGAAGGGCGATTTGCTGGATAAGCGGGTAATGGATAAGTTGGCACCGTACCTGAAACGGGACGACTTCAAGATGGTTACGTTCCATCCGGCTAAAGATGGTGTTGTTCAAGAGCCGATGAAACTCCAGATTATTAAGGTCTACTCTGAGCAAAATCCAGAGCAAGAATTAAACATGATTGGTAACGGAAACGTTGACTTGAACTACAAGCACATTACGCCAGCTGATGTTGTGGCATCCATTAATTACTTCTTTAATTTGCAGGAAGGGATTGGGACGACGGATGACATTGACCACTTAGGGAACCGGCGGATTCGTTCCGTGGGTGAACTGCTCCAAAACCAGTTTCGGATTGGGCTTTCCCGGATGGAACGGGTTGTTCGTGAACGGATGTCCATTCAGGATACCGCTACGGTAACGCCCCAGCAATTAATTAACATTCGGCCGGTGGTCGCTTCAATCAAGGAATTCTTTGGGAGCTCCCAGTTATCCCAGTTCATGGACCAAACGAATCCGCTTGGCGAATTAACGCATAAGCGGCGGTTATCAGCCCTTGGACCGGGCGGGTTGACGCGTGACCGGGCTGGATACGAAGTCCGGGACGTGCACTACACGCACTACGGCCGGATGTGTCCGATTGAAACACCTGAAGGGCCAAACATTGGTTTGATTAACAGCTTGTCAACCTACGCGCGGGTCAATAAGTACGGATTCATTGAAACACCATACCGCCGCGTTTCATGGGATACTCATAAGGTTACAGACAAGATTGACTACCTGACAGCTGACGAGGAAGATAACTACGTTGTTGCTCAGGCTAACTCACCGTTAAACGACGACGGTTCCTTTAAGGACAAGGTGGTTATGGCCCGGCATAAGGATGATAACGTTGAAATTTCCGTGGATAAAGTTGACTACATGGACGTGTCACCGAAGCAGGTTGTTGCCGTTGCAACGGCATGTATTCCATTCCTGGAAAACGATGACTCTAATCGGGCCCTAATGGGGGCTAACATGCAGCGGCAGGCTGTGCCTTTAATTGAGCCGCACGCTCCGCTTGTTGGAACGGGGATTGAATACAAGGCAGCGCACGACTCTGGAGTAGCCTTACTATGTAAAAATGCTGGGACGGTTGAGTACGTGGATGCGAAGGAAATTCGTGTTCGGCGTGAGGATGGGTCCCTGGACACGTACAAGTTAATGAAGTTCCGCCGGTCAAACGGAGGAAAGAACTACAACCAGACCCCGATTGTCCGTGTGGGTGAAAAGGTCGACGCTGATGAAGTGTTAGCAGACGGGCCAGCAATGGATCAGGGTGAATTAGCGCTGGGGCAAAACCCGCTGATTGCGTTCATGACTTGGGACGGGTACAACTTCGAAGATGCCATTGCTATTAACGAACGGCTGGTCAAGGAAGACGTGTACACGTCAATTCACATCGAAGAACACGAAAGTGAAGCACGGGATACTAAACTTGGGCCGGAAGAAATTACGCGTGAAATTCCAAACGTTGGGGAGGATGCCTTAAAGGACCTCGATGAATTTGGAATTGTCCGGATTGGAGCGGAAGTGCACGATGGTGATATTCTGGTCGGAAAGGTGACGCCAAAGGGAATGACAGAACTATCCGCTGAAGAGCGGTTACTGCACGCTATCTTTGGTGAAAAGGTTCGGGAAGTTCGGGATACTTCCCTGCGGGTTCCTCACGGTGGTGGCGGAATCGTCCAGGATGTTAAGATTTTCACCCGGGAAAACGGCGATGAACTTTCACCAGGTGTTAACATGATGGTTCGGGTTTACATCGCCCAGAAACGGAAGCTCCAAGTTGGTGATAAGATGGCTGGTCGGCACGGAAACAAAGGGACGGTCTCAATCGTAATCCCCGAAGAAGATATGCCGTTTATGCCTGACGGAACGCCGATTGACATCATGTTGTCACCAATGGGGGTTCCATCCCGGATGAATATCGGGCAGGTATTGGACTTACACCTTGGAATGGCTGCAAAGGAACTTGGTGTGCACGTGGCATCACCAGTCTTTGACGGAGCAACCGACGAAGACATGTGGGATGCGCTTCGGGAAGCTGGGTTACCGGACGACGGGAAGTCAGTCTTGTACGATGGCCGTACCGGGGAAGCATTTGATAACCGAATTGCTGTCGGGGTCATGTACTACATGAAACTTGCCCACATGGTTGAAGATAAGATTCATTCCCGGTCAATTGGACCGTACTCACTAGTTACCCAACAGCCACTTGGAGGAAAAGCTCAGTTTGGTGGCCAGCGGTTTGGTGAAATGGAAGTGTGGGCGCTGGAAGCTTACGGGGCTGCATACACCCTGCAAGAAATTCTAACGTACAAGTCAGATGACGTTGTGGGGCGTGTTAAGGCTTACGAGGCGATCGTTAAGGGCGAACCGATTCCACAGCCAGGAGTACCAGAATCTTTCCGGGTGCTTGTTAAGGAACTGCAAGCATTGGGACTAGATATGCAGGTTCTAGATCCTGATAAGAAGGAAATCGAACTGCGCGACATGGACGAAGAAGACGATAACATCGTTAACGTCGATGCACTGAGCCGGGTAGCCCGGGAACAGGCTGCAAAGAAGGCAAAGGAAGAAGCTGCAAAGAAGCAGGAGACCGAAGGAAACGGTGCTTCTGATGATGCGGCAACGGATAACGATGCAGAATAATGGATAACACAACGAAAGGGAGGTTGGTTCAGTGATCGATGTTAATAAATTCGATAGCATGCAGATTGGCTTAGCTTCCTCCGATAAGATCCGGAGTTGGTCTTACGGGGAAGTCAAGAAGCCTGAAACAATTAACTACCGGACGTTGAAGCCCGAAAAGGATGGGCTGTTTGACGAGCGGATTTTCGGGCCAACAAAGGACTGGGAATGTGCCTGTGGAAAGTACAAGGGTATCCGGTATAAGGGTGACGTTTGCAACCGGTGTGGGGTTGAAATCACGAACGCCAAGGTTCGGCGCGAACGGATGGGCCACATTGAGTTGGCTGCACCAGTAACTCATATTTGGTACTTTAAAGGGATTCCAAGCCGGATGGGACTTGTCCTGGATATGAGCCCCCGGGCACTGGAAGAAATTATCTACTTTGCGTCGTATGTAGTTACGGATCCGGGAGAAACACCGCTTGAAAAGAAACAGCTGCTAACCGAGCAGGAGTACCGGGAAAAACGGGAAGAGTTTGGCAGCGAGTTCCAGGCTAGCATGGGAGCGGAAGCAGTGCGGACATTGTTAGCCGACGTTGACCTGGAAAAGGAATGTGCCGAATTAAAGGATGAACTGCGTGAAGCAACGGGCCAGAAGCGGACCCGGGCAGTTCGCCGGTTAGATATCCTTGAAGCATTCCTGAAGTCGGGAAACCGGCCGGAGTGGATGGTAATGGATGCTATTCCAGTAATTCCGCCTGACTTACGACCGATGGTTCAGCTTGAAGGTGGGCGGTTTGCAACGTCTGACCTTAACGACCTGTACCGGCGGGTTATTAACCGGAATAACCGGTTAAAGAAATTGCTAGACCTAAACGCCCCGGGAATCATCGTCCAAAACGAAAAGCGGATGCTGCAAGAAGCCGTTGATGCCCTGATTGATAACGGGCGGCGTGGCCGGCCAGTTACCGGCCCGGGAAACCGGCCATTAAAGTCCCTTTCCCACATGTTAAAGGGAAAGCAGGGACGGTTCCGGCAGAACCTGCTAGGAAAGCGGGTTGATTACTCCGGTCGTTCCGTTATTGATGTTGGCCCAAGCCTGCGCTTAAACCAGATGGGAATTCCGCATGAAATGGCACTTGAATTATTCAAACCATTCTTGATGCACGAATTGGAAAAGCGGGATATGGCTTCTAACATTAAGAATGCCAAGCGGAAAATTGAACGGCAGGATGACGATATTTGGGATGTTCTAGAAGATGTCATCAAGGAACACCCTGTTCTGTTGAACCGGGCACCTACATTGCACCGGCTAGGAATTCAGGCCTTTGAACCAAAGCTGGTTGATGGAAAGGCTATGCGGCTGCACCCGCTGGTATGTGAGGCTTACAATGCCGACTTTGATGGGGATCAAATGGCGATCCACGTTCCGCTGTCAGCGGAAGCTCAGGCAGAGGCCCGGCTGTTAATGCTGGCTGCTCATCATATTCTGGCACCTAAGGATGGGAAACCAATTATTTCGCCATCCCAGGATATGACGATTGGGAACTACTACATCACGACAGAAGAACGGGGTCGTGAGGGTGAAGGCATGATCTTTAAGGACGTTAACGAAGTTCGGTTAGCCTATCAAAATAACTACGTCCACCTGCACACGCGGATTGGATTGGAGACCGCTTCACTCGCTAAGCAAGGAAAGCCGTTTACTGCCTGGCAGAAGGAACGGATCATGGTAACGACGGCCGGGAAGGCAATCTTTAACGAGATTTTGCCAACCGATTTTCCGTACCTTAACGAGCCAACAGACGATAATCTGTACGGACAGGTTCCGGACAAGTACTTCCTTGAACCAGGGCAAGATATCATGGATTACATGAACAAGACGGACATTGTTCCACCATTTAAGTCTGGGTTCTTGTCGGATATCATTGCTGCCGTTTACAAGAAGTTCAAGGTGACAGAAACGTCCGAACTGCTGGACCGGATGAAGGATCTTGGGTATTTTGAATCAACAAAATCTGGATTAACCGTTGGGTTCATCGACGTAACGGAAGTTCCTGAAAAGCCAGAAATTGTGGCGGAAGCGCGGCAGAAGGTTGCAATGGTAGCTAAACAGTTCCGGCGGGGGCTTATTACGGATGACGAACGGTATAATCAGGTCATTTCAATTTGGAACGATGCTAAGGATCAGATCCAGCAGCGGCTGGTTGAAGATATTGACCCGTCTAATCCAATCCAGATGATGTCAGATTCTGGAGCGCGGGGAAACATTTCCAACTTCACGCAACTGTCTGGGATGCGTGGTTTGATGGCTGCCCCGAACGGGAAGACAATGGAGCTGCCAGTTATCTCAAACTTCCGGGAAGGATTATCCGTGATGGAAATGTTTATTTCCTCTCACGGAGCCCGGAAAGGAATGACGGACACCGCATTGAAGACGGCTAACTCTGGGTATCTGACCCGGCGGTTAGTTGATGTGGCCCAGGACGTGATTGTTCGCGAGGAGGATTGTGGCACCGACCGCGGACTGATTGTTACGGATATCCGGGACGACAACGGCGAAATCGTGGAACCACTGTACGATCGAATTCTTGGGCGGTACACGATGAAATCCATTCATGACCCAGAATCAGGCGAAACGCTTGTTCCGGCCGGTCACTTAATGGACGAAGATGACGCGCAGCGTGTCGTTGATGCGGGAATTAAGCGTGTCACGATTCGGTCAGCATTTACTTGCAATACTCGGCATGGGGTATGTAAGAAGTGCTATGGCCGGAACATGGCAACTGGGGATGCCGTTGAAGTGGGTGAAGCCGTCGGAACGGTGGCTGCCCAGTCAATTGGTGAACCAGGGACGCAATTGACGATGCGGAACTTCCACCAAGGTGGGGTTGCCGGAGACGATATCACCCAAGGGTTACCGCGTGTCGAAGAAATCTTTGAAGCCCGGAACCCGAAAGGACGGGCAATCATTACTGAGGTTACAGGGGTAATTGACGCAATTGAGGAGAATCCGGCCGAACGGACAAAGACAATCACCGTTAAGGGTGAGACGGATACGCGGACGTATGACCTCCCGTTCACTTCTGTCTTAAAGGTCGCTGAGGGTGATGAAGTTCACCGGGGTGACCCATTAACGGTTGGTTCGATTGACCCGAAAGAACTGATTCAGGTTCGTGACACCCTTTCAACCGAAAAGTATATTTTGGCCGAAATTCAGAAGGTTTACCGGATGCAAGGGGTGGACATCGCCGATAAGCACGTTGAGGTTATGGCCCGGAAGATGTTGCGCAAGGTTCGTGTCATGGATCCGGGTGAAACTGATATGCTGCCGGGGACGCTACTTGATATCGGTGACTTTACCGATAATAACGAGCAGGCTTTGTATGCCGGTAAGACACCAGCAACGGCCCGTCCAGTCCTTCTTGGAATTACTAAGGCGTCATTGGAAACCAACAGTTTCTTATCCGCTGCATCATTCCAGGAAACAACCCGGGTACTGACGGATGCTGCTATTCGGGGCAAGAACGATCCGCTAGTTGGTTTGAAGGAAAACGTCATTATCGGGAAGCTGATTCCAGCCGGAACGGGGATGCCGAAGTACCGCAACATCGAGCCGGAAACGCCCGATGCAATTGCAACGGACAGCGTATACTCGATTTCCGACGTCGAAAGTCAGCTTAAGATGAACGATGATAATCAACCCGATTCCGTTAATTAGAACGAAATAAGGGGATAAAAAAGAGGAGCCAGGATTCCGTTATGGGAGCTGGCTCCTCTTTGTTTACCGTAAAGTTATTCACTTAGTAACGTAGACGTATAACCCGTTGGGGGAGAAGGCAACCTGGTAGTGGACGCCGTGGTTGGTAATCGTCTTAAGAGTTGTTTGTTGTTCTTTTTGGTGATCAGTGGCCCGTTTAAATGCCCGGAGAACTTGTTTACCATTCGCCCCGCATGCTTGACTAAGGGCCATAAAGGCGGTTCCAAATTGCCGGGCAGCCTGCTTATTTTTGAGATTGCGGAGGGGGATAATCATGGTTACGCCCATCAACTGGTTCTCTTGCATGTTCCCTCGCAGGGTGTAACTGGCCGTTTTAACTAAGGGATGGATGCCCTGGCGGTATGCGGGAAGCTGGGATGCACGGGCCTTTTGACGGGCTTGATTAAGGTTTTTTTGAGCCTGCTGTGTTTGCTGTAGAAGCTGTGGATTGTTTTGGGCCGCCTGGGGATTGTGTTTTAGCTGGGGAGTTGCCTGTAGTTGGTGTTGCTGTTCTGACGATAGTTGTGCCATTGTAATAATCTGGTTGTATCGCCGGGCAAACTGGCGGTAGTTTCCTAGTGGCTTAGCGGCCTTAACCGTTACCTTGTGTTGTGAGGTGTTAGGTGCACTTAGGGTAACGGTTTGTTGGTGCGTAGTTGGTGCTATTGAAACGACAAACGAATTATTGTGGATGGTAGCTGTGTGTATCGTTTCACTTCCAATCCGGTATTTGATGGTTTTGCCAGCAGCATGGCCCTTAATGGTCGCGACCATACCCGTTTGTTGGTACGTTCTTGCCGTAGTTGTAATCCGCGACTGGCAACCGGCAACAAGGCCGCTGAGGCTAAGAATCGTTGCGATGGTGATTAAGCGTTTATTCATGCTAACCCTCCTTCGTCCATTGTTACGTTCCCCTCAAATTGAGAATTATACAGGTCGGCGTAGAACCCATTTTGCGCTAAGAGCGTGTTGTGTGTTCCGGTTTCAACAATTTGACCGTGGTTCATCACGATAATTTGATCCGCACTTTGAATCGTAGATAGCCGGTGTGCAATTACAAAACTGGTTCGATTTTTTAAGAGCCGATTCATGGCATGTTGAATCTGCAGTTCAGTTCTAGTGTCAACACTGGAGGTGGCCTCATCAAGAATTAAAATTTCCGGATCGGCTACAAAGGCCCGGGCAATGGTTAGGAGTTGGCGTTGGCCCTGGGAAATGTTGGCTGAGCCTTCCGTTAGGACCGTTTGGTAGCCATCAGGTAGTTGACGGATAAACGCATCAGCGGAGGCTGCCTTGGCCGCGGCATAAATTTCCTCGTCGCGAGCCTCTTCCCGGCCGTATTTTAGGTTATCCCAAATGGTTCCGGTAAACAGCCAGGTATCTTGAAGCACCATTGCAAAGTGGGAACGCACCTTTTCCCGGCTCATTGTGCGGGTGTCTTGTCCGTTTAACCGAATGACCCCGTCAGTCACGTCGTAGAACCGTTCGAGGAGGTTGATGATGGTGGTCTTTCCCGCTCCGGTTGGGCCCACAATAGCCGTCATTTGTCCTGGTTTAACCGTTAGGTTGTAGTCGGTCATTAGTTCCGTAGCATTCGGATAGTGGAACCGGACGTGTTGGAATTCAATAATCCCAGCGGGCTCCTTTTCTGGGGGCATGGTGGTCGTTGGCTCTTTCATGTCCGGTTCATCGAGTACCCCAAAGACCCGCTCAGCCGACGCAATTGTCAGCTGAATGGTGTTAGCTAAGTTGGCCAGCTGCATAATTGGCTGCGAGAAGTTGGTCGAGTATTGCAGCATTGCTTGGACGTTCCCCAGTGAAATTTGGCCATGGGTGACCTCAATTCCCCCGACGATTGCCACTACCACGTAGCTAAGGTTGCTAACAAACCGCATTAGTGGCTGCATGATGCCTGAAAAGAGCTGGGCCTTCCATGATGCCTGGTAAACCTGCTCGTTTTCTCGTTCAAACCGGGTAATTACGTCCTCTTCACGGGCAAACGCCTGCACGACTTCCTGGGCGGCGTAGTTTTCTTCAATCTGGTTATTTAATAATCCCAGGTGATTTTGCTGAGCAGTAAAGTTCTTTTGTGATTGGGGGGCGATAATTCCTACCAGAATAGTGCTTACCGGAATGGCCAGGATAATTAAAAGGGTCAATTGCCAACTGATGGTCAGCATTAGCCAGAATGTTCCCACCAACTGGACAATGGCTGTTACTAACTGAGTGAGGGTTTGTTGGAGGGTTGATGAAATGTTATCCAGGTCGTTGATGGCGGTACTAATGATGTCCCCGTTATTGTGGTCGTCGTAGTAATGGACCGGCACGGTCATCATCTTATGTTTCATTTGTTTACGCATCTGGTAAACGGAGTGTTGGGCGAGCACGTTCATAATTAGGCGTTGCCCAAACGAAAGAATTGCTGCGATAGCGTATAGGCTTAGGACAATTAGAAGGATGTGCTCGATCCGGGTAAAATCAATTGGCCAGTGCTTCATAGGAATTCCCGCCTTTTGCATCGCAGTTCCCTGCATAACTCCCTTAAAGATGGTTGTGGTGGCTTCTCCGAGGATCTTTGGTGTTTGAATCTGACAAACTTGACCAATTACCGCCAGGACGAGCACGATGGCGATGGTAAACAACCGGTTTTTCATGTAAATCAAAAGGCGTCCCGTTGTTTTCCAGAAGTTTTTGGGTTTTTGGACCTTACTGCGAACACTTTTCGTCACGGTGATCATCCTCCTTTCTTAATTGCGAGTAAACAATGTCCTGGTAAACGGTGTTGGTTGCCAAGAGTTCCTGGTGGGTTCCTCGGCCAATCATTTTTCCGTGATCCAACACGATGATTGGAGCGGCATCCGCTACGGTTGCAATTCGCTGACCGACGATGACGACCACGCGGTTCTTCATTCGTGGATCATGTTTAAGGGCGGCCCGCAAGCGGGCATCGGTTTGGAAGTCTAGTGCGGAAAATGAATCATCAAAAACGTAGATACTGGCGTCTTTCACCAGTGCCCGGGCAATCGCTAACCGTTGCCGTTGCCCTCCGGAGAAGTTAGCGCCTTCCTGGTCAACGGTAGCGTCAAGTTGGTCCGGCAAGGAGCGCACAAAGTCAGCTGCCTGCGCAATGGTTAAAGCGTGCCAGATTTCTTCATCCGTTGCATCTTTATTTCCCCACAACATGTTGCTTCTAATTGTTCCGCTAAAAAGGGTCGCTTTTTGGGGGACTAGAGCAACTTGATTGCGAAGCTCGTGGAGGCTAATCGCTTGAACGGGGACCCCGTTGACCCGAATAGCACCAGCAGTTGGAGCGTAAAAACGCGGGATAAGGTTGACCAGGGAGGTTTTTCCTGAACCGGTACTTCCAATTACGGCTACCGTATCCCCGGCATAAGCGGAGAAGGTGATTCCGCTCAAAGCAGGAGCACTGCCGCCCGGGTAAGTAAACTGCACGGCGGTAAATTCCAGGGAGGCAACCTTATCTCTGATTGACGTTGGGTGCTGTGGATTAACAATTGAGCTAGTTGTGTCTAAAACGGCGTTTAGCCGTTTGGCAGAGGCTTGAGCGCGGGGAACGAGAACAAACACCATTGCAAGCCACATGAAGCTAATTAAAATCTGGGTAGCGTAAGCGATGAACGCCATCATGTTTCCGACCATCGTTGCTTGCACCGCAATGAGGCGGCTCCCCCAGTACGTGATAAGAACGTTGGTCGAACTCATAATGAGGGTTGCAATGGGGAGCATCAATGCAGTAATGCTGTATACTTTCACGGCATTTTGCGTATAATCCCGGTTAGCGTTGTCAAACCGTTCTTGTTCAAACTGGTCCTGGCGGAACGCCCGGATAACGCGCACCCCCGTTAAGCCTTCCCGGAAGACCCGGTTAACGGCGTCGAGTTTGTGTTGCATGGCCGCAAAAAGCGGGCTGGCAAAGTACACGATGATGCCGACTAGCAGGGCGAGGGCTGGAAGGACAATGATAAAGATTAGTGTTAGGGTGGGACTCTTAGCGTAGGCTAGGATGCTAGCACAGATTAACATTAACGGGGCCATCATCATTAGTCGCAGGAACATTAAGACGACGTTTTGAATCTGCATAATGTCGTTTGTTGTTCGGGTGATTAGGGATGACGTGCCGAAGTGTTCCCGTTCAGCACGGGAAGAGGTGATGACTTTTCGGAAAACAGCGCTTCGTAATCGTTGCCCGAGCTTTTGGGAACCTTGGGCAGAGAAAAAAGCGTTGGCCGCCGCCGCTCCCACACTGATTAGGGAGAAGAAGAGCATGATTATCCCAATGCGAACGATGGCATGTAAGTTCCCCCTGGCAATCCCGTTGTTGACGATGTTAGCCGTTAATGTTGGTAAATATAATAGGGTAATGACTTGGATCAGCATAAAGATAAATGACCCTACGATGGCTTTCTTGGGGAGCCGATTACGAATGAGCTTAATCATATGAATCCCTCCGTTTCACAACGCCGTTTTCTAGCCAGGATATTAACGTGTTGAATTGGTCAAGGGTTTGCTGGCGGGGATGTTTTTCCCCGCGGTAACTTGCCATGATATATAAGCGGATCCCAAAGAAAATGGAGGCGAATAGCTCCTGTTGAAGTAGGGAAAGTTGATCAGCGGTAATCGCTAGGTGGTCAAGAGCGACGTTTTGTGTGGTGAGAATTGGTTTCTTGGCTAGGTGTCCCTTTTTTTGGCTGGGTTGCATTTGGTGATCGCGAAAGGTAATAAAGGTGTTTTGCCAGAAACGGTAGTACTGCGGGGATGTAATGTCGTCAAGAATAATGGGGAAGAGTTGCCGAATAGCGGCAAAGGGGTTCCCATGGTTTTCAATCTGGAAATTACGCCACTGGTTAATCCATGATGTGCGAAATTGGCCGATGATGTAGTGGTGCAAATCAAACTTATCCGCGAAGTACTGGTAAAAGCTTCCCCGGGGAATTTTCGCTTGTTTGATAATGTGGCTGATAGTTGCGTCGCTAACAGGAACACGGGAAAATTCTTGAATAGCCGCGTCAATTAAGCGGTGGCGTTTCTTCTGGGGAAGGTTTAAGAATGTTTGGGTTGGCATAAGCTCCTCCTTTAACGCTAACGTGTATTGTCGTATGACAATATGTCATACGACACAATGTCATGTTAACGCTCGGCTGAGGCGCATGTCAATTATTATCGTTGCGTTTTTCTTTAAAATAAGTTAGGATGGATTCTGATGCGATGAGTCGAGGTGGTCAGCGCTGCGGCGCACCGACCACACGTACTTGCAGGCTTCCGTACCACCGGATTGTGGGGAAGGGAATGACCGTTGTGGAGCGGTTATTCCGCTGTCTTTTAAGATGGTTCTGCGCGGGGAGCTTTTGAGCTCCTTTTTTTTGTTAATAATTGTTTGGGTTTAGGATTAAATATGCTATGATTGGCCTACGTTCATTTCATAGTTAATTCCAAGGAGGTAGCTACGATGAAATGGTTATTCATCATCATTATTGTGTTGGCCGTTATTTTGATTGGCGGCTACATCGTTTTATATAACGGTCTTCAGCGGGCTAAGGTGTATACCGAAGAGGCGTGGAGCCAGATTGATGTTCAACTTCAGCGGCGAAACGATCTAATTCCTAATTTAGTTAACACGGTTAAGGGATATGCTAAGCACGAAAAGAGTACCTTTGAACAGGTTGTTCAGTTACGGAACCAGTTAGTCAACGTTCCGGCAGGTGACCATCAGCAAAAGATGGAACTCTCTAATCAGATTACTGATAGCTTAAAGTCGATCTTTGCGTTGTCAGAAAATTATCCTGATTTAAAAGCCAGCGCAGAATTTTCCCAGTTACAGGAAGAATTAAGTAATACAGAAAATAAAATTGCGTACTCCCGGCAACTCTTTAATAACCAAGCAGCTAATTTTAACCAGAAATTAGTTATGTTTCCAACGAATATCATTGCGCGGCTGAGTGGCTTAACTAAAGTTGACTACTTGCAGGCGCCGGCTGAGGCTCAGCAGGTTCCGGAAGTTAAGTTCTAGGTGGTGATGGGCCGTGTTGTTTCAGCAAATTGCGCAGAATAAACGACGGACAATTTATGTGCTTACGGCTTTTATCTTGTTAGTTGCGGCCGTGGGCGCAGCTGTTGGTGACTTATTCTTTGGAAGTATTAGTGCGGGATTAGTTGCTGCGGTGGTTTTGGGAGTCATCTATTTTATCGTTACGTGGAGTCAGTCAACCGAAATCGTCATGGATATGAACCATGCCCGGGAGGTTCATACAGCTGCTGAGTATCCGGAATTGTGGCACATAGTAGAAGATATGGCTTTGGCGGCGAACGTCCCCATGCCACGGGTGTTTATCATTGATGATCCTAGTCCCAATGCATTTGCGACGGGGAATCGACCGGAGAAAGCTGCCGTTGCGGTAACGCAGGGACTGTTAGCCCGGCTGAATCGCGAAGAATTAGAAGGGGTAATTGCTCACGAAGTTTCCCATATTCGCAACTACGATATCCGACTCCAGACCATTTCGCTCGCCTTAGTATCAGTTGTTTCTGTGCTAGTGAGTATGGGAATGCGTTTCTTTTGGTGGGGTGGCGGCCAGGGTGACCGGGATGATGAAGACAACGGGAACGGCGTATTAACAGTTGTGTTTGCCGTGGGCGCAGTGCTGGTTCTTATACTAGGGCCATTAGCAGCTTCCCTTGCGCAAATGGCACTCTCCCGGAACCGGGAATACCTGGCTGATGCCTCGGGGGTTGAACTAACCCGGAATCCGCAGGGGTTAATCAGCGCATTACAAAAGATTACTGATAGTGAACCAATGAAGGCGGCTGATGCTAGTAGTGCTGGATTATACATTGCTAACCCGTTCAAAAAGCGGTCATGGACTCATCTTTTTGACACTCACCCACCAGTGGCTGACAGAATTAAACGGTTGGAAGAAATGTAATTAAATGATTAATCGGTAAGATAAGGAGACTGTTGCAAGAAACGCAGTCTCCTTGTTTTTGGGGTTAATTTGGCGTTAAAACGAACGGATTGAGTGGGGAAAATCAGTTGCCATGTTTGTTGTAATTTGCGCTTTGTGTAGCTAGTAGCTTTTCATTACGCCCGGTTCGATATTGGGGGACGCGCCCTTTTAATTGACTTTTACCGGTGAAGAGAATATAGTTAGGGTTCACTTTATCGGAGACGCGGTATGGTACAATAACGGGGAGAACGGGTGGGGAACCACCCTTGAAAAACGGAAGGAAAACATGACATGGACATGCAGTTAAGTGAGGTTGCTCAAGCACTTGCAACTCCCCAACCGGGGAATGCTGGTCAGGTGACAATCACAAGTGTGGGGTTTGATAGTCGCCAGTTAGATGCGGGATCGCTTTTTATTCCGTTGATTGGTGAGCACGATGGGCACGCGTACGTAGCGGCAGCAAAGCAGGCCGGGGCGGTAGCAACGTTATGGCAGGCTGATCACGGACCGGCTCCGGCTGATTTGCCCGCAATTGTTGTGCCGGATACGTTAGCGGCATTACACCGCCTTGCCCGGTATTACCTTAAACGGGTTAATCCGCGGGTGGTGGCCGTAACGGGGAGTAACGGGAAAACGACCACAAAAGACATGATTGCGGCGGTTCTAGGGACGACCTTTACCGTTCATAAGACGAACGCTAATTTCAATAATGAAATTGGAGTACCGATTACCGTATTGGGAATGGATGAACGGACTGAGGTGCTAGTTGTTGAGATGGGGATGGATCGCAGCGGTCAGCTTGATGCGCTGAGTAGGTTGGTTTCGCCAGACGTTGCGGTAATTACCATGATCGGAGAGGCCCACATTGAATTCTTTGGGACCCGAGAGCGTATTGCGGATGCTAAGATGGAGATTACTCACGGGCTAAAAGCGGATGGTACCTTGGTATACAACGGGGACGAGCCGTTACTACGCGCGCGGACGGCTAACCTAGTGCAGACCGTGCGTACGTTTGGAATGCAGAAAAATAACGACCTTGTTGCCCGGAAAATTGCGGGTAATGCGACGACGACAACGTTTACTGCGAGTGCATGGCCGGACGAGCCGATGACTGTTAACATGATTGGAACGTATAACGTGATGAATGCGTTAGCGGCGTTAAGCGTGGGTCAGTTGTTTAAGGTGCCGGTTGTTGATATGCGGCAGGCGTTAAGGACGTTTGCGCTTACCGCTAACCGAACAGAGTGGCGGATTGCGCCAAGTGGGATGCGTATTCTGAGTGACGTGTACAATTCTAACCCAACGGCGGTGCGTGAGGTGTTAGCGGCGTTTGCTCAGGTTCCGACAGCTGGGCGGCGGATTGCTGTTTTGGGCGATATGCTTGAGTTGGGTGAACAGGGCGTTGCCATGCATTCGGCGTTAGCTGATGCACTTGATCCTCGAAAAATCCAGCAAGTATATTTGTGCGGCAACCTGATGAAAAACCTCGCGGATGCTTTAACTGACCGTTACGGGAAAGATCAGGTTCATTGGTACCCCTTAGCACAACAACCAGTTTTAATTAGTGATTTATTGTCAACCGTGCAGGCCGATGACATCGTCTTATTAAAGGGAAGTCACGGTATGCACCTTGAGAAGGTCTTGGCGGCGCTGATAACACCGTCAGTTGGTTAGGAGAAAAACGTGGAACAATTTGCAGATTTAGGTTTAGATCAAGAGTTACTTGCTGCGGTTGCCCGGTGTGGATATACCACACCTACTCCAATTCAGGCAAAGACCATCCCGCTGGAATTAGCAGGAACGGATGTTGTCGGTCAGGCCCAAACAGGGACCGGGAAAACGGCTGCCTTCGGGTTGGGACTTCTTCAGCGAATTAATCCGGGAAGGAATGTCGTTCAAGCGTTAATTATTGCCCCCACTCGGGAGTTAGCTAGCCAAACCCAGGAAGAGTTGTTCAAACTGGGGAAGGAGAAGTGCGCTCACGTGCAGGTTGTTTATGGGGGAGCAGATATTCGGCGACAAATTCGAAATTTATGGCGACCGCCCCAGATTTTAGTAGGAACACCGGGGCGTTTACTTGATCATCTTAACCGCCATACCGTTGATTTGAGTAACGTGCAGACGGTGGTGTTGGACGAAGCTGATGAGATGCTTGATATGGGCTTTCTGGACGATATCCGGCATATTCTTAAACATACCCCTGCTAAGCGGCAGACGTTACTATTTTCCGCAACAATGCCCCCAGCAATTATGCAGGTCAGCCAGCAGTTTATGATGCACCCGGCAATCGTAAAGGTACAGGCGCAGGAGTTGACTACGGACCTTGTTGATCAGTATTTTGTGCGGGTTCAGGAACGGGAGAAGTTTGATACCCTTACTCGGCTCTTAGACGTGCAACACCCACAGTATGCGATTATTTTTGGGCGTACTAAGCGGCGGGTAGATGAACTTACCCGGGGATTACAAACCCGCGGCTTTAATGTGGGGGGAATCCACGGTGACTTAACACAGCAGCAACGAACACTTATTATGCGTCAGTTTCGTGCGGGTCATTTAGCGGTTTTGGTTGCAACTGATGTTGCAGCGCGGGGCCTTGACATTTCCGCGGTGACCCACGTATATAACTATGATATTCCCCAGGATCCAGAGAGCTACGTTCATCGGATTGGGCGGACGGGCCGGGCCGGGAAACATGGGGTTGCGGTTACTTTTGTTACCGGAAATGAACGGCCATACCTCCGGGCGATTGAACAGCTTACTAACAAGCGAATGATGCCCCTTAAGCCGCCAACGCAGGATGAGGCGTTTGCGGGTCAGCTTACTCAGGCGCAGCGACAGATTCAAAAATTAGTAGCGCAAACTGATCATACTAAATACGAGGACGTTGCCCGGCACCTGTTGGCGCAAAATGATGCGGTTGATTTGGTAACTGCGTTTGTCGATGAATTAACTAAGGATCAGCAGCGGACACTCCCCGTTCGGATCACGGCGGAACGACCACTTCCCCGGCGGCATCGTGAAGATAATCGCGGACACCGGCGCAGTGGCAAACAGCGGGGAAATTCTCCTCATAAATCTGCTAAGCAACGAACAGGAACACGGCAGGATAGTCGTCGCCGAATGGTAAGTGGATACACGATCCGTAAGAAGAAGTAATTTAGTTAAGGAGGGAACCGGATGATTTACGGAATTGGGATTGATGTTGCGCCGTTAGCCCAAATAAAGCAAGCCGCGGCTAAACACCACTTTATTGATTACGTCCTAACTCCCCGTGAGCGTGAGCAGTATGATGCATTACCGTCAGCAAAACGCCAGATTGAATACCTTGCGGGCCGGTTCTCAGCAAAGGAATCATATAGCAAGGCGTTGGGAACGGGAATTGGCAAGTGCGTGGGCTTTCACGACCTTACTATTTTAAATGATGAGGCGGGCAAGCCATACTTTGCCGTTCATCCCCGAAAAGGAATGTTATTCGCTCACGTCAGCATTACACATACGGATGAGTTGGCGGGAACGGAAGTAATTCTTGAACGAAACGGAGGGGAAAGTAAGTGATTATTGGAAAGCACCGGAACTCAAAAGCGATTGTTGATTTAAGGGCGATTAAGGATAATATCCGGCAGGAACGGTCTCGGATGGCGGCAGACCAGTCATTGTTTGCGGTAGTTAAGGCCAATGCTTATGGTTACGGGTTGTTGCCGGTGGCCCAAGCAGCCGTGGAAGCAGGCGTTGATGGCTTTTGTGTTGCGGTTATTGACGAGGGAGTTGCCCTCCGAAATGCGGGGATTACTAAAACGATTTTGGTTCTTGGCGTAACGTCGGCTAATACTGCGGTATACAGTGCAATGCACGATCTCTCCGTTACGGTTGCTAGTACTGCTTTTTTAACCGCCGCACAATCGCTGTTAGCACGGGAACACCGGCGATTAAAGGTGCACCTGGCGCTTGATTCAGGAATGGGGCGGATTGGCTTTACCAGCGCAGACGAACTCCAAAAAGCTCTGCGGTTTATTGCAGCCCACTCCCAGGAATTTGACCTGGAAGGGATCTTTACCCACTTTGCAACGGCGGACGATCCGAATCCGGCTTACTACGAGCAGCAGATAACGCGGTTTAAGGAATTAATGGCAGCTGTTCCGGTTATTCCCCGGTTTATCCACGTTGCTAATTCTGCAGCTGCGTTGTGGCACAGAGAATGTGGCGGCAATGCAATTCGGTTAGGGGTGGCAATGTACGGAATGAATCCTGCGGGAACGGCTCAGGCAATGCCGGCGGGATTTCACTCAGCCCTGACCCTTGAGAGTGAGCTTGTTTTTGTTAAGCAAATTAACCCGGGAGATTCGGTTGGATACGGGAAGACTTATACGGCACAACGGCATGAATGGATTGGTACAGTGCCGATGGGGTATGCCGATGGGTGGCTTCGGCGAATGCAGGGGTCGCAGGTATTGGTTGATGGCCATTTTTGCGAGATTGTTGGGCGTGTATGTATGGATCAGTTTATGATTCGGCTACCTCACGCTTATCCCCAGGGAACGCGGGTTACGTTAATCGGGGAAAATAACGGGAGCGTGATTACCCCGCAAGACGTTGCTGACTACGCGCACACAATTAACTACGAAATTACATGTTGTTTATCAGATCGAATTAAACGGGAATACCGTGAATAAAAGAACCTTGACTGGCGTGCCGTTCCGTGGTTTATTATGGAATTGGAGAACTTGATAAGGGACAGAGGCGCCATGACTGAATACGGACAAAATAATAATCAAGCAGATATTACGGGTTACAAGCATTTAGCGGAATATTGTGATTTTTATGGGGTTACACGAGAGGATTTAATGACACACCCGGAATATGTGGCTCATATTTTAAAGTACCAGCCATACCTGGAACAATTGATTACTGGGTATGGAGCAATGGGGATAATTAATCGACCGATTGCGGAGGAAATTCAGCAAGAAGAGGTTACGGATCCCTGGCAAATTTAAGGTTACGGTAATTGGGGGATTTTAATTGACAGAGAATAGCGTGAAGCGGGGCGATGTCTTCTTCGCAAATCTTTCACCAGTTGTTGGTTCGGAGCAAGGAGGAAGCCGGCCAGTATTGGTGATTCAGAATAACATTGGTAATAAGTATAGTCCAACAGTAGTTGTTGCGGCAATTACTTCCCGGATCACGAAGCCGCGAATGATAACGCATGTTGCCTTGGAGGCTAAGAAAACCGGGCTTGAACGGAATTCCGTTGTGTTACTTGAACAAATTCGGACAATTGATAAGCAACGGTTGGCAGACCGGGTAACCCACCTGGATTCACAGGTGATGCATGATGTTGATGAGGCATTAAAGGTGAGCGTAGGGTTGGTGCGGTTACATACCGGAAAATCGCGGGAACATTAGGTGTTTTGCCGCGCTTTTTTACCGTTGAAATAAAGTTAGCCCCAATAATAGTAAGGATGATGAAAGATGTGGCGAGTACAAATAAACGCAGATCAACCGCTTCGAGGGAATTCAGGGACAGTGACGGTCGAATTGGGAGTTCTTCCGGTTCCCGGAGATACATTAATTGTGGGGGATGGTAATGCCCAGTGGCGGGTAGCAGAACGGACAATTATTGTTCATGATGCGGCTCACTCCAAAAAAGAATACGTGGATGCTGTCCTCCGGGTAACGCGAATTTAGTGTGCTATTCCCGGAGATTTTCGATTTCAGGAACGTCAAAGTGTTTCCGTTTAAGGTTCGCTACAATTTTATTAAGTTTCGTTGGGGTGACATCGGCCGGCAGGGTAAACATTGTGCGACGGGGTTCCCCGTCCGTTCGAATATCAAGTGTCATACAGCTTGCGATGGCGGTGTACTTCGTGATGATTTTAGCGATGCTAACAAGGTCACCTCGTTCGTCTGGCGAAGTGACCGTTAGGACGTAGCTACCAATGTCAACGTTCCACGATTGGGAGAGCATTTTAAGGAGCCGGTTATGGGTGAGAATCCCGTAAAACCGGTTATTTTCATCTAAAACGGTAATGTATGGCAGGTCACGGATAGCGAAGAAGACCGTAAAAAACTGGGAGTTTAGGGTGACAAACTTTGTTGCATTTTTCAGCAAGTGGGTTACGGGGAGCTGCATATCACCGTTGCGAGATTTATGCCGGTAGATATGCATTTTATAGATGTTTCCGCGGTAGATATTCCCCGTTGCGTCAAGGATTGGAACACAGCGAAACCCGGATGTTTCCAAAATGGTGAGCGCTTCCGCTAACGTTGCGTCCTCCTTGACAGTTGTAAGTTTGTTCTTCGGCTTAATGAGGTCCTTCATTAGCATGGTTTATCCTCCCGGTACCTTAATTTCCCGTCTACCATACCATAAAAAACGCCTTATGAGACGGGTAAATTAAAAAGCGTCCTGTAATTCTGGCAATGAAGTTCATTGTGCCAGGGAAACAGGACGCTTTTGGCCTTTAATTAACGGGTATTAATCGGGAATACCGGCTTCTTTAAGTGCATCGTCTAAGACACCACGGAGGACCGTTGCGGAATGTTGCAGTTGAGCGCGCTCTTCGGTACTGAGATCCATTTCGATAATTTCTTCCAGTCCATTTCCACCAACGACACTCGGAACCCCCGTAAAGACGTTGTGAATGCCATACTGGCCGTCTAAGTAAGCGGACGTAATGATTACGCTTTGCTCATCGTTGAGAATGGCTTTGCATAGCCGGGCTGTAGCTGCACCAATGCCGTAGAAGGTTGCGCCTTTCTTGGCAATGATGGTCCCTCCCTTATGTTTAACGTCTTCTTCGATTTCGTGTAAACGATTAGTAGAAACGCCCTTTGCTGAAGCATATGTTAACAGCGGCGTGCCCCCAATGGTTGCGGCGGAGTATGCTGCAACTTGGGAATCACCGTGTTCTCCGAGGACGTATGCATGAACTGACCGGGCATCGGCAAGCCTTAATTCCTTAGCAAGGGCAACCCGAATCCGGGAACTATCAAGGGCGGTTCCTGCTCCAACGATCCGTTCTTTCGGGAATCCGGAAAGCTTCCACGTTGCGTACGTAAGAACATCAACGGGGTTCGCCACAACAACAAAGATACCATTAAATCCGGATTGGACAACCGGATCAACGATTGACTTTAAAATTGTGAGGTTTTTCCCAACTAACTGTAAGCGGGTCTCTCCGGGTTTCCGGGGAACACCGGCCGTGATAATCACCAGATCAGCGTCCTTACAATCAGCATAGTCGGCAGCATAGATGCTTTTGGGAGCGCTAATAGCCGTGGCGTCTTCCAGGTCAATGGCGTCACCGTAGCTGTGATCCTTCTTGATGTCGATGATTCCAAGTTCGGCCCCGATTCCTTCGAGGGTGAGGGCGTAAGCAATCGTGGAGCCGACTGCGCCGTCACCCACGAGCATAATTTTTGAATGGTGCTTGTTCATAGTGCGTCCTTCCTTCTATTAAGTAAGTATTTGTGACTGTTATCACTAGTCATAATGTACCATGCTTTAATTCCCGCGACAAGCAAAAAGAAAACGGTTTCGCTATCAATGGATCATCCGAAGACTTACGCGCCGTTGTATAATAAATGTACATAATAATGAGTCGCCCGCGGCACGGTTGTGTCTGGGCTTTTTGTGTAGGCAGTTAAAATTGGAGGAGTTATGGATGAAAATGATTGTCGGTCTGGGAAATATCGGGCAACAATATACGGGGACGCGGCATAATGTTGGTTTCATGGTAATTGATGAACTGGCGGCGCGGAATGACGTTGCGATTAACCGTGTGCAGGGGGATGCATTAATGGGAACTGCCCATATCGCTGGCGAGCGGGTTTTGCTGGCAAAGCCAACGACATACATGAACGAGTCGGGACGAGCTGTCCGGCAGTTAATGGATTATTACAAGGTAACTCGTGACGAATTAATGATCATTCAAGATGATATGGATATGGAACTAGGACGGTTACGCTTCCGGGCGAAGGGGTCGGCTGGCGGCCATAACGGCATTAAAAGTATTATTGCTCACGTTGGTGGGCAGGACTTTAAGCGCTTGAAGTTGGGAATTGGCCACCCCACGAAGGTGACGGTGGTTGATTGGGTGCTTTCTCGGTTTAGTGTTCCTGAACGGATTACTTTTGACGAGACAGTTACCAGGGCCGTTGATGGGTTGCAGGAGTGGATTTTAACGGGCGACTTTAACCAAATAATGAATCAGTATAACGGGTAGGAGGCTGGATTGTGAAGATTACAACGCTGTTAGAACAAAATAAGGATATCCGTCATTGGTTGGCAAACCTTAATAAGGGGCGGCGGCATATGATAACCGGATTGACGGGATCAGCTAAAACGCTTCTTCTAGCAGCGGCTTTTCGCCAATCCCAGCGTCCCATGGTGGTTGTATGCGATCAACTCTTTAGGGCCCAACAACTTGTTGATGACCTCCAAAACGTCGTAGCTCCTGATTCTGTGTTTCTTTTTCCGTTTGAAGAGGTACTGGCAGCTGAGATGGCAACCAGTTCACCGGAGTTTCGGGCGCAGCGAATTCAGGCGCTAAACGCGTTGATGACCGGGGAACCGCGAATCGTTGTGGCCGCAGTGGCGGGGATACGGCACTACCTTCCAGTTCCAGCAACTTGGCAGGCGGCCCACATTACCATTACTGTGGGTGATGATCTTGATTTGGAGGCAACGGTTGCCCAGTTAACCAGGATGGGATACCAGCGAGAACAAATGGTTGGCCGCCCGGGTGATTTTGCAGTGCGGGGATCAATTTTGGACGTTTATCCTTTAAATTTACCCCATCCAGTACGGATTGATTTGTTTGATACTGAGGTTGATTCACTCCGTACGTTTGATGAAACTAACCAACGAAGCATCGCGAACACCACAACGGTGACCATTTCACCGGCGACAACGTTACTTGCTTCTGATGAAGTGGTGGAACAGGTGGTTACTGAACTGCAAAAAAGACAGCGTGAGGCGGCGGATGAGGCAGTTACCCAGCAGGTGGTGCAATTACTTCCAGGATTACAAGCGCATGCGCTCACCCCAGCGCACTTAGTTTTGGGACCGCAGTTGTTTCCTGACCACAACACGTTAGTGGATTATCTGCCGGATGACGGTTTAGTTGTTTTTGATGACTACGCACGGATTACTGATTATGAGCAAGAACTCGTTACTGACGAGCAGGAGTGGGTTAATAGCCACCCTCTTCTCCCGCAGAATGAGCGGTTCGGAGTGGCAATCCGGAACCTTGAACAAACTAATGGGCACTATGAGCTCTTTGTTACCGGGTTGGAACGTAGTGTTGGTCATTTACGGTTTAGCCAGTTGGTAAATGCTCAAACCCGACCGGTTCAACGATTTTACGGGCAAATGCCGGCACTAAAGGCAGAATTGGACCGGTGGTGTCATGAACACCAGACCGTAGTTTTGCTTGTTCCAGAACGGGAGCGGCAGGATAAAGTGATGGCGACCCTCGCTGACTTTGAGGTTGCTGCTTTTAAAACCACTCCGAATAACGTGCAGCCAGGAAAGGTCCAGGTTGTTGTAGGAGAACTAGCAACGGGGTTTGAAATGTTTTCTGCGGGAGTAGTTGTGCTAACAGCCAGTGAGTTGTTCGCTAAGGTAACCCATCACCGTGCAAAACGGGCAACGATGGCCAATACGGAACGGTTGAAGGCATACACCGACCTGAAAAAGGGGGACTATGTGGTTCACGTTAACCATGGGATAGGGCGGTACATGGGCATGAAGACGATGACCGTTGACGGAAAGCACCAGGATTACATGACAATCATGTACCGGGGCGATGACCAATTATTTATCCCCGTTACCCAACTTGATCGGGTTCAAAAGTATGTGGCGGCAGATGCTAAACCACCACATATTAATAAACTTGGTGGAACCGAGTGGCAGAAGACGAAGAGACGGGTTGCGGCGAAGGTTGAAGATATTGCTGATGATTTAATTGACCTGTACGCTGAGCGGGCGGCTAAGCGCGGGTTTGCGTTTTCCCCAGATGATGCTAATCAACGTGAGTTTGACGATGCTTTTCCGTATGCTGAAACGGCCGACCAGCTCCGGAGTATTAAGGAAGTTAAGCGTGATATGGAACGGGAACGGCCGATGGATCGCCTGTTGATTGGTGATGTCGGTTACGGGAAAACCGAAGTAGCACTCCGGGCGGCGTATAAGGCTGTCTTAGACGGTAAGCAAGTTGCGTTTCTTGTACCAACTACTGTTTTGGCCCAACAGCACTACGAGACGATGAAACAGCGGTTTAAGAACTTCGCCGTTTCGGTCGGCGTGCTTTCCCGGTTTACAACCACTAAGGGAGCCCACCACTTGTTGGCTGACCTTCAAACTGGAAAACTCGATATTATTGTAGGAACTCACCGCCTCCTGTCAAAGGACGTTCACTTTCATGACCTGGGATTGTTGATTATTGATGAAGAGCAGCGGTTTGGCGTTAAGCATAAGGAACGGCTTAAGCAAATGAAGGCCACCGTGGATGTTTTGACGTTAACGGCGACCCCGATTCCCCGAACACTCAACATGGCAATGCTTGGGGTGCGGGATTTATCTGTAATCGAGACTGCACCGCTTAACCGCTATCCGATTCAGACGTACGTGTTGGAACAGAACTACGATGTAATTGTTGCGGGGATTCGGCGGGAGCTAGCCCGGGGTGGGCAGGTTTTTTACCTGCATAACCGGGTACATGATATTGAACGGGTAGTTACGGAATTAGAAGCACTGGTTCCCGAAGCACGGATTGCTGCGATTCATGGCCAAATGCCAGAACCCCAAATTGAACGTATTTTAATGGATTTTTTAGCAGGCGAATATGATGTTTTGGTGACGACTACTATTATTGAAACTGGTATTGATATGCCAAACGTGAATACGTTATTTGTTGAGGATGCTGACCGGATGGGATTAGCCCAGCTCTACCAGTTGCGGGGACGGGTTGGCCGGTCAAGCCGAATTGCGTACGCATACTTTATGTACCAACCAAATAAGGCGTTATCCGAGGTGAGTGAAAAGCGGCTTGAGGCTATCCGGGACTTTACTGAACTAGGGGCGGGTTTTAAGATTGCCATGCGGGATCTTTCGATTCGTGGAGCCGGAAACCTTTTGGGACGGGAGCAACACGGGTTTATTGATTCGGTTGGGTACGATCTTTATACCCAGATGTTGAATGAGGCGGTGGCCCGGAAGCAGGGGCACCAGCCTGAACGTCGGACAAACCCGGAAATTAACCTTGAAATCGAGGCGTACATTCCGGCAGACTATATTAGTGACCAGCAGCAAAAGATTGAGATGTACAAGCGAATCCGGCAGTTAACGGGAATCGACGAGTACCGGGAGATTCAGGATGATTTAATTGATCGTTTCGGTGAATACCCAGATGCGGTCGCTAATTTGCTAGAAGTCGGCGTGTTACGCATGAACGCAGCGGCAGCCCTTGTTACGGCAATTGATCAAAAAGATAAGCGGATTACGGTGACCTTTGATTCAGCGATTGATCATCTGTTGACGGCTAAGCAGTTGTTGCAGGCGGTCGCCCAAACTCACCTGCACGCTGTCTTAGATGAACGCGCTGGGCATCTAGGAGTGCAGTTTGTAATTCAGCCCCGGATGACGATGACGCAAGTGCTAACGGAATTACAATCCTTTATGCAGGCGGTCGCTCAGGTAGTAACGGTTAAGCAGTCCCCGGATCAAGGTAGAAACGATAAGAATGAGCATGATTAGTTAGAAGAGGAGTGGATAAAATGCGGTTGGATAAGTACTTAAAGGTGGCTCGGATTATTAAGCGGCGGGCGGTTGCAAAGGAGATTGCTGATCAGGGACGGATTACAATTAATCAAAAACCAGCCAAATCATCGAGCAGTGTAGCAGTTGGTGATGAACTTGTAATTAATTTTGGAAATAAAACGTTAACCGTTGAAATAACAGGAATTAAAGATTCAACTAAGAAGAGTGATGCGGCTGATTTATACCGTGTGATTTCGGAAAGCTACAAGGAAGATTTTGGTTCGTTCAATGAGGAAAGTTAGCAGGAGTAGTTAGACAACCCTGGGACTTCTTGGTATAATTTTTCACTAGAAGTAGCCGGGATTACGGGGGTGGAAGCGAGTGGCAAAGCGCTCAAAAATTAAGGTGCTCGACAACGCTTATTTTCAGCAAAAGAAGCAAGAAAATGCGGCAAATGAACGGCAGTCTCGTGGAACGCGGTTTCGAATGGGGCTGTTAGCAATTGTTGTTGCAATTGTTACCTTTTTTTGTGGTATCCGGATTGTTCAGGCGGAAGTTGAAACTCACCAGGTGAACAAGCAAACGACGGTGGCAAAGCAAAAGCTTCAACGGGTAAAGGCCCGGAATGCCAGCCTTAGCCAACAAGTCCAGCAGCTCAGTAATAACGACTATGTACAAAAGGTAATTCGCCAACGGTATAATTACACTAAGAAGGGCGAAACGGTTTACAACCTTCCGCAAACGAATGTATCGAATAATAATTAGGTAATGATACGGGATTTTCCCGTGGAGAACGGAATGTTTAGGAGGAGCAAGTCTTTTTATGGCGATTGAAGTTGGACAAAAGGTAACGGGCAAGGTCACGGGGATTACTAATTTTGGAGCATTTGTTGATCTTGGTGATAATCAGACCGGACTGGTACACATTAGTGAAGTTTCGGATAAATACGTTAAGGATGTCCATGATGTTCTAACGGAGGGCGACGAAGTCACCGTTAAGGTGTTAAGTGTTGGTGATGACGGGAAAATTGGCTTGTCCATCCGAAAGGCGGTTGATCGACCGCAACAAAACCGGCATGAGCATGATCATCATCGGGGTGGTCAGACCCGTGGAGGGGCTTTTCGTGGCCGGAAGCGGTCTGGTGGGAACAAGGACTTCGATTCGATGATGGCTAACTTCCTAAAGGAAAGTGAATCCCGGTTGGCGACGATTAAGCATAATACTGAGGGAAAACGCGGTGGTCGTGGCGGTCGCCGGAGTTAGAACGAACGTAAACATGATGAAGGGCTTGCGGATCATTGGTGGTCAACGGCCCTTATTTTTTAGCGGTTAATGTGGAGGTGGATTAGATGGCAGACCAACTTGAATTACGGTTTCGGCGGGCAATGACGACTTTTCACCTTGCACATCATTTGGTTCTCGTTGCCGTTTCAGCTGGAAGTGATTCGATGGCACTCATTACCCTTCTCCAACGCTTACCTGAAAGAGAGCGGCCACGCCTTGCCGTAGCGTATGTTGACCACCAGCTCCGGACAGCTAGCCAAGCAGAAACAGCGTACATAGTGGCATATTGTCACCGTCACCGCCTGCCCCTTTACCAGGTTAAGTGGGCACAGGCCCTGCACCCTAAGACGGGGATTGAAGCCGCGGCGCGGGATTTTCGGTACGCCTTTTTTAACCGGGTTATGCAAGCAAATAAAATTCCAACCCTGATAACGGCGCACCATGCTGATGATCAGGCAGAGACCGTGATTCAAAAACTAATTCGGGGTGGGCGAGTTAACCGGCTTCAAGGAATTCAACCAAGTCGTTCGTTTGGGGATAATTTACGTATTATTCGTCCCCTTTTAGGAATGCGCAAAGAAGAACTCCGGACGTATGCTATCCGGCACCACGTGCGCTTTTTTGATGACGAAACAAACGGGGAGGATGACGTGCAGCGTAACCGGATTCGGCACCATATTATTCCCCAGTTGGAACAGGAGAATCCGGTGGCCGTGGCGCACATTAATATGGCCGCTAGTGGGGTACAACAGCTACTTACAGCGGTGAAATGGGAGGTTGATCGGGAATGGCCCCGGGTCGTTTCGCCCGATCGGGGTGTAAGCTGCCAGCAGCTACAACGGTTGCCTGCTGCAATTCAAGCGGGAGTGCTTGACCGGTTTGCGCCGGCAATGACCATCCGGCAACGGGCCCAGGTGGAACAACTTGCAGCTAATTTGCAGCGGCCTGATGGAATGGTAAATTGCGGTTCGTTTTTTATCATTAAAGACCAAGGGTGGTTGGTTAAAATAAAGCAGCCTTCGTTCCAAACGACAAGTCCGTTTTCACTCCGTCTTACACCTGGTAGTTGGGTGATGCTTCCTACTGGCGGAATGGTTGGACTCTTTGAACGCACAGAATGTCCTGTTGAGGGACCAAGTCTTCTAGTACCTGCAGGGCCGTTGACGATCCGTTCACGGCAGCCGGGTGATCGGCTTATTACCCGGACAGGACATCAACGGGTAAAGCGGGTATTACAGGCCGCTCATGTTCCGGGAAATCAGCGGGTAGATTGGCCGGTTGTGGTTATGGCGACCGGCGAAGTAATTGCTGTTTTGGGCATTAAGTATAGTGATTTGTCACTCACCGGTGGAGATGCTAGAATAGGGCAATACATAGTAGTTTATCGGTCAGCGACGGGAAGGAGAACGAACGGTGGATAACGATATTTTGAAGGTCCTGTATAGTCAGGAAGATATCCAGCAAGCGTGCCAGAAAATGGGAAAACAGATTACGGTGGATTTTGCGGGGAAGAATCCGCTGGTAATCTGTATTTTAAAGGGTGCTGTAATGTTTATGACGGATATTGTTCGGGAGATTAAAACGTACCTGGAACTTGATTTTATGGATGTGTCAAGTTATGGCGATGGGACTGAATCAACGGGGGACGTGCGGATTTTAAAGGATCTGGACGTCTCTGTGAGTGGTCGGGACGTCTTGATTGTTGAGGATATCATTGATACGGGCCGCACCCTCGATAAACTCGTGGGGTTATTGAGTCACCGGAATGCTGCTTCCGTTAAGGTATGCACCCTGTTTGATAAACATGATCGCCGGGAAAAGGCGATTACGCCAGACTACGTTGGGTTTAATGTTCCCAACGAATTTATCGTTGGTTATGGGCTCGACTATGCGGGAAAGTACCGGAATCTACCGTACGTCGGCGTTTTAAAACCGGAAGTTTATTCTGATTAATAGGTTAGTCAATGATAGTCAAATGTGGTAAGATTTACCGTGATAGTCATTAATGAATAGTGATAATTTTTGAGAATTGAGGAAGTGAACGCATGAATAACAAGCGTAATGGGTTATTCCGCAACGTGTTGTTCTACCTCGTGATAATTCTTGGTGTGATTGGGATGGGCTATTACTTCTTTGGTGATAAGACGGAGTCGTCTAGCCAGCAGATTCAGTCCAGCCAATTCATTACGGCGTTAAGGGAAAATAACGTTAAGAGTTATACGATGCAGCCGTCGGGATCAACTTATAAGGTAACGGGGACGTACCGGCACCCCCAAAAAACCCACAGTTCCAATAACGGTCTTTTGGGAACGGGAAGCAGTACGAATAAGGTGACGAGTTTCACGGCTACCGTTCTTGCAAACGACCCGACTGCCCGCGAGATTCAGCGATATGCTAATAAGTACCACGTAAAGAACAATGCGAAGGCGGATTCGTCCAATAGTATTTGGATGCAGTTGCTGATCTACGTGGCACCGGTAATCTTCTTCTTGTTCTTCTTCTATATGATGATGGGGCAGGCTGGCCAGGGTGGTCAGGGTGGCCGGATGATGAGCTTTGGTAAGTCAAAGGCTAAGCCAATTGACAAGAAGAAAAACAAGGTGCGGTTCTCCGATGTAGCCGGCGAAGAAGAAGAAAAGCAAGAACTGGTTGAAGTTGTTGAGTTTCTCCGTAATCCGCGAAAATTTAAGGCATTAGGGGCAAAGATCCCGTCTGGGGTTCTGCTTGAGGGCCCGCCAGGAACCGGGAAAACGTTACTCGCGAAGGCGGTCGCCGGTGAAGCGGGTGTTCCGTTTTACTCCATTTCTGGTTCGGACTTCGTTGAAATGTTCGTTGGGGTTGGGGCATCCCGGGTGCGCGACCTCTTTGAAACTGCCAAAAAGAACGCGCCGGCGATTATTTTTATTGATGAAATCGATGCGGTTGGTCGTCGTCGGGGCAACGGCATGGGCGGCGGCCACGATGAACGGGAACAGACGTTAAACCAGTTGCTGGTTGAAATGGACGGATTTGAAGGCGACGAAAACGTCATCGTGATGGCCGCAACGAACCGGTCTGATGTCTTGGACCCAGCGTTGCTACGGCCGGGACGATTTGACCGGAAGATCTTAGTTGGGCGGCCGGACGTAAAGGGCCGGGAAGCAATCTTGAAGGTACATGCCCGGAACAAACCGTTTGCGGATGACGTTGACCTGAAGATGATTGCTAAGCAAACGCCGGGGTTTGTGGGGGCTGACTTAGAAAACCTGTTAAATGAAGCTGCCCTATTAGCTGCCCGTCGGAATAAGAAGCAGATTGATTCGTCGGACCTTGATGAAGCGGAGGACCGAGTAATTGCTGGGCCAGCAAAACGTGACCGGGTAATTAGCAAGCATGAACGTGAGACGGTGGCTTTCCACGAAGCCGGGCATACCATCGTTGGTCTGGTCTTAAACGATGCGCGGGTTGTCCATAAGGTAACGATTGTGCCGCGGGGACGGGCCGGCGGATATGCCATTATGTTGCCGAAGGAAGATCAGATGTTGATGTCAAAGAAAAACCTCAAGGAGCAGATTGCCGGATTAATGGGTGGTCGGGCTGCTGAGCAGATTATTTTTGACAGTCAGTCTTCCGGAGCAGCTAATGATTTTCAGCAGGCAACCCAGTTAGCCCGGGCAATGGTTACAGAGTACGGGATGAGTGAGAAACTTGGCCCCGTTCAGTACGAAGGTGACGCCAGCATGAATCCGGGCGAAATGGCTGGACAGCATAGCTATTCTGGTCAGACCGCTAATACAATTGATGCTGAGGTTAAACGCCTTTCCGATGAAGGAATGGCAACGGCGATGAAAATTATTCAGGAACACCGTGAGCAGCACCGGGTAATTGCCGAAGCCCTGTTGAAGTATGAGACGCTGGATGAAAAGCAAATTCTTAGCCTGTACAAGACAGGAAAGATGCCAGCGCAGAGTGAGGAAGATGAGTTTCCAAGTGAGAAGGCTGCTACTTTTGAGGAATCAAAGCGAGCCCTCGAACAGAAGGAAGCGGAGCGTTATGATGGGAAGGACGACAAGGACGCTAATAAAACGGTAACGTTCTATCCGCATAACCACCAATCGGATGAATAAGAACAAAGCGGGATAGTCGGGACGAACGACTGCCCGCTTTTGTCGTGCATGTAAACATGATAAAATCACTACTGGAAATTATGGGTGAAAGGAGCGGACAAGATGAGCGATTATTTAGTAAAGGCACTGGCGTTTGATGGCCAAATCCGGGCATACGCAGTGGATGCAAGTGCTACTGTGCGCCAGGCGCAGCAGTTACATGATACCTGGAGTGCGGCCTCGGCTGCTCTTGGGCGGAGCATTGTGGCAACGGTGATGCTGAGCGCCGCATCCCTTACGGATGATGAGCGAATGACAGTTAAGGTTAATGGGGACGGCCCGGTTGGTGGAATTGTTGTTGACGGTAATGCGCATGGAATGGTGAAGGGCTACGTACAACACCCGCATGTGCACCTTCCGCTTAACGATCAGCACAAGATTGATGTTAAGGGGGCTGTGGGAACGAAGGGGTTCTTGGCGGTAACGAAGGACCTTGGGTTGAAGGAACCGTTTACCGGAGAAGTTCCGCTGGTGTCTGGTGAGCTGGGAGAGGACTTCACGTATTACCTGGCAAAATCTGAACAAATTCCATCAGCGGTGGGATTATCAGTTTTTGTTAATGACGATAATACCATTGCGACGGCCGGAGGATTCATGCTTCAAGTGATGCCCGGGGCGGATGATGACGTAATCACCAAAGTGGAGCAACAGATTAACGCGATGGCGCCAATTTCGGCACAAATGCGGGCCCATAAAAAGCCAGAGGATATCCTGACAACCATTTGTGGGAAAGGGCGCCTTAAGGTACTTGAAACGATGCCGGTTAAGTATGAATGTGACTGTTCGAAGGAGCGGTTTGCAACGGCCCTTGCAAGCGTTGCTCCGGCTGATTTGCAACAAATGATTGATGAGGATCACGGTGCCCAAGCAGTGTGTCATTTTTGCGGGAAAGATTATCGGTTCAGTGAACAGGAGCTCCGCACGATTTTGAAGAACGCAACGCAAAAGGAGGGATAGCCGTGACAAAGTGGAAGATTGGAAACGTTGAGATTCCGAATCAAGTAGTTGTTGCTCCGATGGCGGGAGTAACGAACGTGGCTTTCCGTACAATTTGTCGGGAATTTGGCGCTGGTTTGGTCGAGTGCGAAATGATTTCGGATAAAGGAATTCATTTTCGAAATAAAAAAACACTCGGAATGTTATTTGTTAATCCCAACGAGCATCCAGTAAGCATTCAGATTTTTGGGGGCGATGAGGATACCCTAGTTGAAGCAGCCCAGTTTGTACAGGAAAATACCGGAACGGATATTATTGATATTAATATGGGATGCCCGGTGCCTAAGGTAACTAAAACCGAGGCGGGCTCTAAGTGGCTGTTAGACCCCGACAAGATTTATCACATGCTAAATGCTGTTGTGCATAGCGTGGATATTCCGGTTACGGTTAAAATGCGGACCGGCTGGGATGATGATCACATTTTGGCTGTTGAAAACGCCCTAGCAGCTGAAGAAGCGGGGGTTGCGGCCCTGGCAATGCACGGGCGAACCCGGAAGCAGATGTACGCTGGTCATGCTAACTGGGAAATCTTAAGGGATGTAAACGATCATCTTACTAAGATCCCATTTATCGGAAACGGTGATGTACGAACTCCCGAATTAGCAAAGAAGATGCTTGATGAGGTTGGGTGTACTGCCGTGATGATTGGGCGGGCAGCCCTCGGGAATCCGTGGGTAGTTCGGGAGGTTGCGCATTACCTGGAAACGGGCGAAAAGATTGCGCAACCAACGCCGGCGGAGAAAATCAAAGTGGCTAAGGAGCACCTTCACCGGCTAATTAAGATTAAGGGTGAAGTGGTTGGCCCTAAGGAATTTCGGTCGCAAGCGGCGTACTACCTAAAAGGGATTCCGCGGTCTGCTCGGACTAAGGCGGCATTAAATAATGCTGATACCGAGGAAGAAATGGTTGCGATTTTTGACAAGTTCCTTGCAGATTACGAGGAACGCCGGATCCGCCGGGAACAGTGTTAGTTTTATGGTATACTGACAGGGACTAAGGATGAAGAAGGGACGATTAAGGATGGCAAAGAAGCAGCAGCCAATGAACGATCAAATGCGGGTACGGCGGCAGAAAATGCAAGAGCTGCGTGATGAGGGAATTGATCCTTTTGGTCACCGCTTTGAGCGGGACGCGACAAATGCGGAATTACACGCAAAGTACGGCAAAATGAGTAAAGAAGAACTCAATGATTCGGGGCTCACGGCTACGATTGCTGGGCGGATGGTTGCTAAGCGGGGAAAGGGTAAGGTTGGCTTTGCTGACCTGCAGGACCGAACCGGCAAAATGCAATTGTACGTGCGGAAAGATGTTGTTGGTGAGGATCAGTATCATATCTTTAAGCGGGCTGACCTTGGGGACTTTCTGGGAATTACCGGTGAAGTGATTAAGACTGACATGGGTGAGTTGACCCTGCGCGTGACAAGGTTGACGCACCTATCAAAGGCGCTGCGGCCACTTCCGGATAAGTATCACGGATTACAAAACATCGAACAGGTTTATCGTCAGCGGTACCTTGATTTGATTACCAATAAGAATAGTTATGACCGGTTTATTAACCGGAGTAAAATTATCCGGGCGGTACGGAAGTACTTGGATGATAACGGCTTTATTGAAGTGGAAACGCCAGTGTTAAATACCATGGCAGGGGGAGCGGCTGCCCGGCCGTTTATTACGCATCATAATGCGTTGGACATTGACCTTTACCTGCGGATTGCCCTGGAATTGCCATTGAAGCGGTTAATTGTTGGTGGAATGGAACGGGTTTATGAACTGGGCCGAGTTTTCCGGAACGAAGGAATTGATACCCGACACAATCCAGAATTTACTACGTTGGAAACGTACGCAGCTTACTGGGATTTCGAGGATGTCATGGATGAAACTGAGGGTATTTTTAAGGCAGCCGCTAAGGTAGTTACTGGCAATGGAATCGTGACGTATCAAGGGAAGGAAGTTAACCTTGATAAGCCGTTTAAACGCGTTCATATGGTTGATATGATTAAGGACGTTACGGGGGTTGATTTCTGGCAAAGGATGACGCTTGAAGAAGCGCGAAGGGTTGCTGATGAGCACCACGTTCATTATGAGGATTACTGGCAGGTAGGTCATATTATTAACGAATTCTTTGAAACGTTCTGTGAGGATAAGATTGTTGATCCAACGTTTATTTATGGGCATCCGGTTGAAGTTTCACCGCTTGCTAAGAAGAACGCTAGTGATTCGCGATTTACAGATCGGTTTGAATTATTCATTCTTGGTGGTGAATATGCCAATGCCTTTACTGAATTGAATGATCCGGTTGATCAGCGGCAGCGGTTTGAAGCGCAGGCGGCTGAACGGCAGGCTGGAAACGATGAGGCCGAAAGTATTGATGAAGACTTCTTGGAAGCAATGGAGTATGGAATGCCGCCAACGGGTGGTTTAGGAATTGGAATTGACCGGTTAGTAATGCTGTTAACGGACGCACCGTCGATTCGGGATGTTTTGTTATTCCCAACGCGACGGCCGGAATAACAAAAAAGATAATAAAGGAGCTGTGACTTGCGTCGCGGTTTCTTTTTTATAAAAAGCGCATTTTTGTGAAAAAAGAGGAAGTAAGTTGTTGACGGTAATTGAGAGTGATGCTATTATAAAATAGTTGTCGTAAGGCAATGGGATAGATCTTTGAAAACTGAACACAGTATCGACGAATTAAATGTGTAGGGCTCTTTTGAGCAACATAATTTAACGAAGTCAAACTTCGCTAGTAATAAATAATGAGTCACGAATTCAAAATGAGAGTTTGATCCTGGCTCAGGACGAACGCTGGCGGCGTGCCTAATACATGCAAGTCGAACGCGAAACCTTTACACCGAGTGCTTGCACTCACCGTAAAGGATTC
>NZ_JBJFZW010000004.1:0-175730 GCF_045033025.1 Ligilactobacillus sp. LYQ139 | reverse complement strand
GAATCCTTTACGGTGAGTGCAAGCACTCGGTGTAAAGGTTTCGCGTTCGACTTGCATGTATTAGGCACGCCGCCAGCGTTCGTCCTGAGCCAGGATCAAACTCTCATTTTGAATTCGTGACTCATTAATTTATTACTAGCGAAGTTTGACTTCGTTAAATTATATTGCTCAAAAGAGCCCTACACATTTAATTCGTCGATACTGTGTTCAGTTTTCAAAGATCTATCCTGTCACCGTGTATCGCAACGGCAACGGTTTATATAATACTGAAATTTCCTCCTGACGTCAAGCAAAATTTCCAACTTTCTTAATAATTTTTCGCGCACTTTCTTAATCAATAAAAAAGAAGGTGCAACAAAAAGTTACGCCCCCTTTTATCAAATCAAAAAATTATCCTTCGCGCGAAAAACTAAATTAAAAACCGCTGCGCGTTATTCAACCCGTTTGTTTTCACCCACACATCTTCTCTAAATGATCTACTGCATCATCATTTGATTGAATCCTTGAAGAATTCCGCCAAGCATCCCATTAAGGATAACGTATACCACAACAAAAATCACTACAGCAATCATCGTAGCAAAAATTCGGTCCATTCGCGAATCATCCTTATTCTCCGTAATTGAGGCAATAATTCCTACCATGAAGAATAGCACTGCCAACGTCAACAAAAGCGAGTTAGCAATCGTAATATACTGGCTAATCTGCGGACTTACCAGTGAACATACCGCTAATAGTAGCGACAAGACCATCATCCAATTACTGTAATGGAAAACGCGGTTGATGTATGCCAAAAAGCCCTCCTGAATTCCAATAGCATACCGTTTAACAAGGTACGTCCCAATAAAGGTCACAAACATTCCGACGATTATAGCCACAAACGTGTACGCCAATATCCGCCATCCAACAATAAAGGGGGCCTTCCCGCCCGTTGTTCGTGCTTGCGTTTGCAATGCAACAACAATCGTTTCATTCAAGGTAAACGTGTAAAAAAGCGCCAAAACAATAATGTTTACGATTCCCGCTGCTGCTGGTCCATTCGTAACCTTAGCCGGGGCCTTCAATGATTGCCACAGCCATGAAAAGTATCCTTTAATCCCGATCCACACACGCCGGCCAAAACCTGGCTTCACCTGCTCTCCCTCGGCTGCGTAGGATTCAACGTCTTTCTTCTCGTCCTTTGCTGGCTTATCTGCCATCACTCTCGCTCCCTTCTAATCTCATACTCCCGATTTTAACAGATATTATGCCGAAAACATAATCATTTTTCCATCTCATCGCCTTAGCCAGATAACAAAAAGGCTGGGGCAACAACCCCAACCTTCCTTATTTCATTCACATAATTTAGTACCAAAACAAACGAACTAAGTCCCAGGTGCATCCCTTCTAGTCAATGCTTCACCACTGCAGCTTGCTGTTTTTACCGCACTCATTTGCTTCGCTTCAGCACACATTCTTTAATTACTTTTTACTTCGCATAAACTTCGCTTTAATTCCCCGACGAATTACCTGGAAGAAGGTTAATGAACGAACAATTCGATCACCGCCAATGTATTCCCGTACCGTCCGTAATGCTTCGTGCGGGTGACGAACCGCAAACGTATATGCTCCGTTCTTCCGCGTCCGAATCGTAAACCGAGGAATCCAACGTCCCTTAAACATTAAGAGAGCTACAACCACGTCAACTTCCTGCCACGGAATCTGGATAAAATCATCCAGGTTCTTTTCATTATAGTATTCAAACGCCCGATCGCCGATCATGATTTTCCCGTACGTCGGTAACCCCATAAATGAGGTTGCTTCCATCGCTAAATCAACCTTGGTATTAAGTGACTGAACCATTCTTCTCTTCCTTTCTAAGCAACACACAGGGGGTGAACCTACTGCGTCCACCTCCTGCGTAAATTAATTCATTGCTATTGTAGTAATCCGAAGTAGTGACCAATAACCCCAACAACAAACAAGGCTAGAATAATCACAATCGGTGAAACCTTCTTCTTCAATAACCACATGCACAGCAGGGTTAACAACATTGCTGCTAATCCTGGCACTAACTGGTCCAACACGTTTTGCAACGTGGTAACCTTAACCGAAGAAAGCGCTCGACCCTGACCATTATTGTATAGTTCAAGAGCCTTCTGGATCCCATGACTTCCCTTCGGTAGGGAATCCCAGTTAATGTATGCGCCCTTTTGCAATGGCGTCTTAGAAACAATCGGTTTAAAATCAATCTTAACCCACCGTTCGATTAACGCCCCAATAACGAACATCCCCATAATAGATGCTCCCCGGGTAACGGTTTGCAATAAACCACCCGAAAGGTCCTTCGTAATTGCAGAACCTGCCTTATAACCAAATTCCTGGGTGTACCACATGAAGGCCATCCGGAAGAGATTCCATACTAAGAAGAACAGAATCGGGCCAAGAACGTTGCCGCTAATTGCCATGGCAGCGCACAGGGAACCAATGATTGGCCGCGCTGTAAACCAGAAAACTGGGTCACCAACCCCGGCCAGCGGGCCCATCATTCCAACCTTAACCCCGTTGATTGCGGCATCGTCGACTTGACCACCAGCAGCCCGTTCTTCCTCTAGGGCCAGGTTAACCCCGAAAATTGGGGAAGCCATAAACGGTGTCGTGTTAAAGAATTCCATGTGGCGCTTTAAAGCTGCGACCTGGTCCTCCTTCTTCGTGTATAACTTCTTAAGGGCCGGTACCATGGCGTAGCAGTAACCACCATTTTGCATCCGTTCGTAGTTCCACGAACCCTGCAGGAACGTTGACCGCCACCAAACCCTTAACCGGTCTGCTTTTGATAACTTTTTACTTTCTGCTGCAAATGTATTTTCCGCCATCGTTGCTCAATCCTCCATTCTAGTAATCATCCAGGATATCGCCGAGCGGGTCACCAGTATTACTGTTCCCGCCATTGCTACCATTGCTGCTTCCACTGTTAGCTAGATTCAGGTAGATTAGTGTCAGTGCTAACCCAATTAACCCAATGGCAAGTAACGTTAACTTACTGAAGACGGCAATCACAAACCCAAGGATAAAGAACGGCCATACTTCCTTATTAGCCATCATGTTAATAACCATGGCGTACCCAACGGCTACCACCATGCCACCACCGATAGTCATTCCAGCTGATAACCAGCCCGGAATCACGTGAAGGGCAGCCCGCACACCACTGACCGGAATAACCAGTAACAGAGCAGCTGGAACCAAAATCCGGATCCCCTGCAGACAGGTTGCAACCCACTGCCAGAAGCCAATCATCCGGAAGTTGCCAGCGTTAGCCGCAGCATCCATCAAATGAGAAATAGCCACACAAATGGTCCGCACAATCATGTTCAGGAATAAACCAGCAACGGCCAACGGAACGGCAATCGCAACGGCCGTGCCCACACCGTGAATTCCTTGACCACCCTGAACCAGGATAATCGTAGAAGCAACGGATGCTAACGCAATATCAGGCGCAACGGCCGCCCCGATATTTGCCCAACCAAGAACCATCATCTGGAGCGTTCCGCCAAGAACCAGACCAGCAGTTAAGTTCCCGGTAACCAGTCCGATCAACGTACATACAACGATTGGTTGGTAAAATTCAAACTCGTCCAAAATCCCATCCATTCCGGCCAGGAACGCGATGATCAGGACCAGGATCTTTGCAATCAATGTCATGATCTGTTTTCCTCCTTAAAATATAAAATCAAATAAGTGCTTCTCTAGCATACTCCCCCTAATTGAGTATGATTATTTCTTTTCCAGTTCTTCGCGCGCCTTGTTGACCAAGCTCATCATGTTTTCCGGATTATCTCCCGGAACTTTCCGAACATCAAACTGGATCCCCATTTCCTTCAACTTGTCGTACGTCTTAACGTCTTCCATGTTAAGGGATAAAACCTTGTTGACGGCGACTTTCCCTTCGGAGTGTGCCATGGACCCAATGTTTAATGTCTTGATGTCGACACCACCTTCGATTGCCTTGAGCGCATCTTCCGGCGTTTCAAATAGTAACAAAGCCTTAGTATTCCCAAACCGCGGATCCTTGGCAACCTCAATCATCTTCTTGATCGGAATAACGTGAGCTTTAATTCCAGCTGGGGCAGCTTGCTGAATCATAGTCTTCCGCAGTTCGTCGTGAGAAACATTATCCGATACAACGATAATCCGGTCCGGGTTAATCGCCTTGGACCAAGCCGTTGCCACCTGTCCGTGAAGGAGCCGGGAGTCAATCCGGGCTAACCCAATCTTAATGTGGCCATCACCGAGAACGGTGCCTTCAGGAATTGCGCCAGTTGGCTGCTTGTGCTGCCGCTCATCCTGAGCAACAGCGCTGGCTGGCATCAAGTTTTCTGGCATGGTCTTTACGCCGTCCTTAGCAACCCCCACGATATGGGTGGCGATTTCCTTAGCGGTCGCGTCCTGCATGGTCATCCGGGCGGTGTACGCTTCGATAACCATCGGCAGGTTCATACCAGTAACGATCGCCCAATCCTTATCCTCATTTTCACCCAGGAGAATGTTTGCCTGGTTAAACGGCGTCCCACTCCAGAGGTCGATCAGGAATAAGACGTGGTCGGGATCGTCAAACGAGTTAATGGCGGCTTCCATCTTAGTGCGCACATTATCAGGGCCTTCGTTTGGCATGAGAGTGCAGGCCTTGACGTTTTGCTGATCACCAAAAATCATTGCGCCTGATTGGAAGATTCCATCAGCAAAGCCGCCATGACTGGCAAGGATAATTCCTACCATGTGTACTACCTCCTAAAAATATTATGTACCTAGCGGTACGTGAGCCACTCAAAGGAAACAATCAGACGTTAAACGAGGTGCTTTTCACTTAAGATCCGCCACAAATCCCGGGACGAATCCCGCACAACCTGTCGCAAATCCAGTTGAATTCCCCGGGCATGCATCCACCGAAAGGCCACAATGTCATTTGCATCTACGGCAACGGCGTTTGTTACCATCCGACGTCCCGCGCTGAAACTTAGTGAGCCGACATTAACGCTCCTAACGGTTATTCCTGCCTCGATCAAAAACCGGGCACTTTCAGGCGTTGCGGTGATGATCATCACCCTTACTGAAGCTAGTCGGGGATCACCGATTAGCCGTTGTGCTTGATTAACCGTTAGAACATTCACGGAAATCCCAACTGGCGCCGCCTGCTGCAGCAAAACCTGTCGAAGCGAATCATGGGCAGCCGCATCATCAACTACAAGAATTCGATCGAGCCGAAATGCTTTTGCCCAACTGGTTGTCACCTGTCCGTGAAGTAACCGACTATCAATTCGTAATAATTGAACCTGCATTGCTTTGCGGACTGGTAATCGCTTCCCGTCCCGTTAAATCTCCTTTGTAATGGCTTCCAAGGATTATCATACACCCGTTTTGGGTAAAATAGTGTATCACGCTAAGTGTATCGCTGAAAACCCTGCATTTTCCGGTAAAATAAAATAAAAAAAGCCTTGACACATATTTTATTTGTGTATCAAGGTTGTGTATTGTTTCGCCTAAGACTGTTTAATTAACAACTGAACAATATAGTACTCCTCTGCCGATGCCAAACGGACATTAATTTTATCCGCTAACCAGGCTGTTGCCCGATGAACCTGCTTCCAAGTAGCAGCTTGAACCTTCTGAGATGCTGCTAATGTCGCCGGGTCAACCGCCAACGGACTCGTCGTCAATGTTCGTTCGAGCGCTCCCGCAAGATGCATAATAATGCTCATTCGTTGAGTATTATCCAACACAATTGGCTCTGTGTACTGCTGACAATACTCCCACAAAACCGGCGTTAATTTATCAGCATTAATAAACGTAAAGTACTTCGTTAAGTACTCCTGCAATACCTCCATCGTCAACTTGGGTGATTGGTTAATAGCCGTATGCTGAGCGGAAAGCTGGCAATCGTCCTGCGTTACTTGCGCAATAAACTGCGCAGCATCCCCCTGGAGAAGGTTTTCTAAACTGATGAACGGTCGGTCCAGCGGCGGTTTCACTACCCCAGTTGCCCCAATCACGTTATACTTCGCTGTAATCGTTGCCAGCTTAGCTTGTAATCCAACTACCGATACAGGAAGAACATCAACGTCTTGTACTCCTTGGTTGGCGAGCTGTTCTTCCAATAGACGCCTGATTTTCTGGGCAGTGCCTTCTCCACTTGAGCAAATCGATAAAAGTGCCCGCGGCCGGGTATCCGTCGCATCTACAACGGCCTGCATTTTCTTAATTAACGGGCGGCCGGCCTCGTCGTTTCCCCGAAAATACCCGCGGAACTCCCGCAGCTCGCCATAGATCGTGTTCAGATCAGTGCCTACAAGAGCCGTTTTCCGTGCTGCTTCCAGCACCATTGCCGTTGTTACCATGTTAATGGTGCGCACTTCGATGCCCGTTTCGGTTGTTAATTTTCTGCTAAACGTTGCAAGGGAACCCATGTCGACTAAAAGAAGTACTCCATTCCCCTGATCCACCCGTTGCACTGCGCGGGTAATTCCCGTAAATGCGGCTGCCGGACTCATATCAAGTCCCATATCAAAAGCGACCACGTTATTCACGTCTAATAATTGCTGAACCACCTGAACCATCGAACTAGCCGTACTGCTTCCATGTGCAGCAACCACCACCCCAACGGTTCCCGTGCGTGAATCCTCTTTCAGGGAAATCAACAATGCCGCTAAGTAATACACTTCAGACCGCGGAACAGGAAAATGGAAATGTTTTTCAAGAAGTTGTTTTATCTGCCGAGCAAGTTGAAGTTCCCGCCGATTTTCCTTCACCATTGTAATTAGGTTAGAAGAAACCGTCCGCAACGATTTTCCCGTCTGTACCCGCTTAGCAAACAAACTAAGGTGCAGGCTCATCGCGTATACAAAATTATTTCCCAGGGAATAATCAACCTGCGGCTCAAGATGCTGCTTAATTTCCCTGGTAAGATCAATAAATTCTTGGTCAACCAAATCCTGCAAGGAACGGTCACTTCGTTGTTCCAAATCAGCTTCCCGGTAATACGTTTTCATGTGAACATTAATGTCCGTTTTAATAAAGTTATTAATCGCCTCCTGGTCAAGCCCCTCCTCCTTCAAAACGGCCGCCTTATGCCCGATAATCTCGTAAAGGTTATACGGTAACTCGTAGGAATCTTGACTTTCAGCTCCTGTTGTTCCATCAGGGTGAACTACCATGGTCGCATCAACAAGTCTGGTTAATTCGGTTAACGCATTCCGGTTATTTGCGATCCGCGACACTCCTGCTTGAATCTCCTGGGGAAGCTTATCAAAGGTAATAGCAATCTCATCCCCTTGCTTATCCATCCCGTCCAAGAAAGCCCGGGCACACACTAATTGAACCGCTGACTTTAACTGGGCTATATTTCCGAATGAAATTCCGCCAATTAGCGCCTTTACTACATCCTCATCCACCTGAATGTTGCGGTCAATCCGATTGGCTTCAATCGTAAGAAGGGTTTGAAGAAGTTGGAGACGTTCCCGCATTGTTCGCTGACTAAATCCCGGAATCTGGATGGTAATCGGAATGCGCCGAACAAACTCCTGCAACTGGGTACTTTCGGGTGATTCGGTCGTTGCACAAACAATCCGGACGGTCGCTTGTCGCTTCCGCTGTTGTTCACCAATCCGGCTATAAGTCCCGTGCTCCATGAAATAAAACAGCATTTCCTGCGCCGCTGGAGGAAGCCGGTGAACCTCATTCAGCAAAAGCATCCCCCCATCAGCGGTCTGTAAAAGCCCCGCTTCTTGCCCGTCAGCACTCCCAAACAACCGACGCATTACGCCTTCTGGGGTGTGTGCATAATCAGCACAATTAAGGATGGTAAGTTGAGAAGTTGTAATTAACTGATTGGCAACCGCAAACTGGTTCATTGCCGTTGCAAAGAATGTTTTCCCTGCCCCCGTTGGCCCGGTTAGCAAAACATTCAGCCCGTGGGGGGGGTAAAGCAAGGCTGCCTTCGCTTGTTCAATTTGGTTCTTTAAACTTGTATCCCGGCCAATCATCCGATTAAACCCACCAAGTGGATCCCGCTGATCCTTTTGGTGCTTGGTCAGGATTGTCCCCGCATTATTATCCTGAACCTGCACAACGTCCTGATGATCTGCTCGGTGGGCCACCTGAGCAGCAGTCATATAACGTACGGGACGGGTCCGGGTTTTAGCGAGTTTCCCGGTTCGAACCAAGTCGTTCAATTCTTTACTAACGTTAGGCCGCGCAATTCCAAGGGCATCCGCGATTGTAATGGTAGTAATTCCATCCGGATATTTCCCCAGGTGTTCCGTAACATATTGCCACACCCGTTCCCTTCTAGTTGGCATTGGCCGTTCCCTCCATCATAGTGTATTCATTGTGTATCATACCATGCCAGTCCCCCGAACGAAACATTCATCAATCTATGCTAGAATAGGCGTAAACTATCCGGAACGGAGGGGTTTTTATGCCTAATTCACCCATTACCAGGCGCGAAAAACGTGCCCGGCTCTTTACCATCATTCGGGTTCTTAAAAAGTACGATGCCGCCCGCAACTTCATTCACCAACAAAATCCCGCAGCTGTCCGGCGAGCCCTTGAAGAACTTGGCCCCACCTTCATCAAAGCAGGGCAAATTCTTTCGACCCGTCCGGACCTCGTTTCCCCCGCCTACATTGCCGAATTCCGGAAACTCCAAGATAATGTTCCGGCCGACGCTTTCTCAACGGTACAGCAAACGTTTACCACCCAGACAGGAAAAACCATTGATGCTGTTTTTGCTTCCTTTGAGCATCACCCATTTGCCTCGGCTTCAATCGGACAAACCCACCACGCCACCCTCAAGGACGGTACCCCCGTTGTTGTTAAGGTACAACACCCCAATGTCCGACGCCTGGTTCGTACGGACCTAGCCCTCTTCCAAATTGCTGTCCGGATGCTCCGGTTAACTCCTGAAATTGGCGCGATTAATCCCGCTGAAGTTCTCAGCCAAATTCGATCGTCGCTGATCACCGAAATCAACACCGCCATTGAAATCAAAAACGGTGTTCGGTTCTATCAGCTTAACAATAACGATGGCGTTATCCGGGTTCCGCGGGTTTACACGGAGTATTCGACCCAAAAAATCCTCGTAACAACGGCTATGCCCGGAAAAAGCATTAAGGACTACGTTGCCCAATCGCTGAGTACCACTCCCCACCTTGCCGCCCAACAACAGGCTGAGCGTCGGGCTGTAGCCCAGGTTCTTGTTCAAAACTTTATTAAACAAGTATTTCACGATAATTTCTTTCACGCCGATCCCCATCCGGGAAACATCCTCTTTTACCGCGTTACTACTAAGGATAAAACACAACATACCGTTACCCCGAAAACACTCACCCAGCGCCTAGCGGGGGATTCTACGATTACGGTTCAAAAGAGCACTCCTCTTCCCGATTACCGGCTTGTTTACCTGGATTTTGGGATGATGGGAACGCTCACCCCCGATTTGGTGGACGGAATGGCCAACGTAATTATTGCCCTCACAACCGGCGACACCCACGAAATTGGGAAGGCCATCCTCGCCGTCTGCAACCGCACCGGCGCCGTGGACGAAGAGGAGTTTTACGGCGAATTAGGATCCTTCTTGGCCCCGTACCTTAAGCTCGGCTTAGGCCAAATCGATTTTCCGGTAATGCTGTATAACATCATCGCCCTATGCCGCAAAAATAACCTCCAAGTTCGGGCCGAGATTACCCTCCTAGTAAAGGCGTTTGGCTCCCTTGAAGGAATTGTTGCCCAGTTGGATCCCCACCTTTCCCTCATGGACGTGGCCCGGCCATTTGCCCGTGAATACCTTAGGAATCACTTTAGTCTCCGCCGGGAAACGGAGGCGGGAATGCTCACCCTTCTCCAAACCCTGCACACGCTCCCTCAACTTCCCACCCAGTTAACGCGTGCCCTTACCACGTTCAACCAGGGACAAGCGCGCCTAATTATTAAATATAAAGGTCAAGAACGCCTCGTCGATCGTTTGGAACGGATCGCGTCTCGTTTAAGTGTCACCATTATCCTTGCCGCCATCATCCTCGGCTCCTCCCTTCTTGTGGCGGGCAGTCCACACTCCGGCGTTGCCCGCCTTGGGGTATGCGGGTACGTCGTTGCCCTCCTCGTCATTGGAGGAATGGCTGGTGCCCACCTTCGTCGGTGGTACCACCGGTGGCGGCACCGGAAGTGACTAGTGGTCTAAATAGTTGTAATTACTATTTAAAGCGATATACTGAAGATGTAAGGAAGTTCATTTCCGATAAATCATTTGAAAGGAAGTTTTGACTATGGCAAATGAATTAAACAACCGGTTAAATGATCTAATGCAGCGGCGGGATGACCTCTTCAACAATTTTGGCCAGTCATTGTTTAATTTTGGTTCTACCAATGAAGAAATGAAGACCGATATCTCCGAAACTGACAAAGATTACAAGGTCGTCGTCGATCTTCCTGGCGTTGATAAGAAAGACATCAGCGTTGATTTTAAGAATAACCAGTTAACAATTTCAGCTAAACGGGATTCGTTCTCTGATGAAAGCGATGCAAACGGCAACGTCATCTCAAGCGAACGGAGTTATGGTCGGTTTACCCGGTCATACAGGTTCCCGAATGTTGATCAGGACAAGATTAGTGCCAAATACGAAGCAGGAGTCCTCAAAGTTGTTCTCCCAAAGACGGCGGAGGAAATTTCAAACACTAAGCGGATTCAGATCGATTAGTTGTAATTTATACTATTAACCACTAAGGGCTGGGAAATGATTCCCAGTCCTTTTTGCATTCAAAAACAAAATTTCTTTAATGATAGCGCTTGCAAAAATAAATACATAGTGGTATAAAGGAGATGTAAGGAGTCAGTGGATTCCCACCAAGGACGGGAAATCATCCGATCGCACTTGAACCAACAATGTTACTTATTCAGGGGGAGCGACGGGGTTTCAACCGTCCACTTACGGAATTACCGGATATACATTCCGGAGCGAATCAATTAAGAAAAGGACGTGGGGATAATTAAGATTCCTTTCATCAACTTAACCAGCTGCGTTTCCTAGTAGGCGATTTGAATGCGGGGGAGAACCATTTGCACCTCCACGCGGTTATAATCAGTATGCCACTAGCAAACGGAGCTTTTATTTTGCGCCCATTTATTGGAAATTTTTAATTATAAGTAGTAAAACGAAAAACGGAGGTTGTGACTAACAGCGCAACCTCCTTATTACTTCCGCATAATCCGGTGTCAAGGTAACCAGGCTACGTATTACTTTACTGCGCCTTCTTTGTTTTGACACTTTCCCATTATTGTTTCACGTGAAACTAATTCATTCAGTCCGATGAAACACCCGAATGACCCGCCAATATAACAATCCGCCGACAATTCCGGTCAGCACATCCGCCACTGGTTGAGCCCATAAAACTCCCAGATAGCCGATAAGCGGAATCAACGTGGCCAAAGCCGCGACATAGAAAAGTCCCTGCCGAGCAATTGCCATAATAAACGCACTTCCCGCCTTCCCCGCTGACTGAAAGACGGTCGTAAAGACCATTACCGCGCCGATAAATGGCGTCGTTGAGAGGAAAATTCGCATCATCACTGTCCCGGTGCGAATAATCACCGGATCATTCATAAAGAGGCGGATTAAAAACGGAGCCGCCACCATTAAGGCCACCGTCCCAATCGTGGCGTAACCCACTTCAACTAACAAATCAAAGCCAACTACGGCAGTAAACCGCTTTTTATTCCGGGCCCCATAATTATATCCCACTAATGGCTGAGCCCCAAAAGCAAATCCCACCAGAATTAAAATAACAACCATATCAATCTTCATTACGATTCCCGCCGCGGCAATTTTGGTTGTCCCGTAAGGAACCAGGCATTCGTTTAGTATCATCAACCCCAAACTTTGCATGAGGTTCGTCAGAGATGCCGGAATTCCAATCACAATGACTTCTTTTACCCACTGCCAGGTTATCCGCAACTGCCGCGGATCAACGGTGATTACCTGACACCGGCGAATTACGTAGTACAGGTACAGAAGGTCGGTCACAACATATCCTAAAACAGTTGCAGCGGCGGCCCCGGCAGCACCCATGTGAAACCCAAAGATAAATAGTGGGTCACAACAAATTGTCACGATTGTTCCGCCTACTGATCCAATCATTGCTTCGGTAGCTAACCCCTCCGTGCGGAGTAAGTTTGTCGGTACCAGTGAAAAAATAATAATAACTGCCCCGACCGCCATGATCTGGTAAAACCGGCGGGCTTCATCCCACGTTGCGCTCGTTGCCCCTAATAACCGAAGCAAAGGATGTTCTAAGCCAAACATTCCTACCGTAACAAGCGCTCCCAAAACAACCGCCCCGAACGTACAGAAACTACTAATACGGGTACACGTCGTCCGTTTTCCCTCGCCAAGATAACGGGAGATGAGCGCTGCCCCACCCAGGCCAAACATATCCCCCATTGCCAGCATAAACGAAAAAAGCGGGGTACAAATCGTCACCGCTGCTACCATTGCCGGCTGGTGAGTCTGAGCAATAAAAAAAGTATCAATTAAGTTATAGGCCATATTAACGACCATACTCAACACCACCGGTAAAGCGAGCTTAAAATACGCTTTAGGAACTGGCATCTGCGCAAATAACTCATCCATAACCGTAAAATCACTCCGTTATCATTAATCTACAAACCACCGTAGCATAAATTACCAACACGCGTAAGCATCATTTCCTAGGAAATATAAACGCCAAAAGGACAACAAAAAAGACTAGGAATATGTCCTAGCCTCCTTGTTTTTAACAATCAGGTTCTAAACCAGCTTCCATTCCCTACTTTGCAAGTTGCGCAGCGTACTTAATTCCGTGATCATCCAGATAATCCTTAATCTGCGGAATCGTAATAAACGGGACGTGCTGTTCTGCCGCCAACTGCGTTAATTCCGGCCGCCGAGCCATATGTCCGTCCGGTTTCAACACTTCAATAATCACTGCTACCGGAGCTTTTCCTGCTAGGTAAGCCAAGTCAACTGCCGCTTCAGTATGACCCGTCCGTACCCGGACTCCCTGTTCTTCAGCAATCAATGGTTGAATGTGGCCAGGATGATTAAACTGGCTAGGTGTTGCCTGCGCATCCGCAATCAAGTTAATAGTGGCTGCCCGGTCAAAGGCTGACACTCCGGTTGTAACCCCCGCTGCATCAAAACTTGCATCGGTTGTCACCATAAACGGCGTTCCGTTCGGATCAGTACTGTGTTTAACCATCATCCTAAACCCAAGCTTATCTGCAATCCCCGCACTAACCGGAACACACATTAATCCGTTCGCCAACTTCAACATCTGATAAACGGTTTGGGGAGTAATGTTTTGTCCCAACGCAACGAGGTCACCCTCGTTTTCCCGGGATTCATCATCCGCTAAAATGATGAATTTCCCCGCCTGCAGTGCAGTAATTGCTTCGTCAACAGTATTAAAATGCTCTGTCATTTGATCGGCTCCTTTATTTTCCTTGACCACGATTCCATGCGACACCCTTATACTATCACGAACAAAATACAATTCAAGACTTTTAATGTACGCTATTATCTGTATAATTAATGCATATTAGGATCATCAAAACCAATAATGTTAATTATGCCGAACTATATCCTTTAAAAAAATATTTATTATCCACTCGCCTTCTGCATTACGCTCCTTTATTCGGAATTTCCCCGTTCGCTGACTGTTCTGCCAGAGAAATGCTATAATGAAGGCATGCGAAAATATACACTACCAATGGTCCTACTTATCCTTAGCATCATCATTCCATGGACCGTTAACATGTTTACAACGATCGGTGTGAACGGCACAATTAACAAGCCCCACTGGATTTCTTGGACAGCCAGCGCGCTTTTAATTCTAGCGGCAATTATCACCGCGGTGATGATCCATAAACATAACAAGTAGAACTCCTAACCAAAAAGAGGTCCGCTGTAAAACGGACCTCTTTTATATTACTAAATATTATCCTTAAGATAATCGTACAGCATTGCATGCCGAACGTCCTGCGTATCAATACCTAATACACCAAGAATCCGATAAGCAAACGCCAACGCTGTCGCCGGCCCCCGGCTCGTAATGATCTTACCGTCTTGGTCGACAACCGTAATTTCTTCCGTAAAGTGCCCATCCTGCGCGTGGGTTTCAATTCCCGGATAAGAAGTATACGTTCGTCCATCAAGCAACCCGTAGCGGCCAAATGCCATCGGTGCCGCACACATTGCCGCGTTCCATTTCCCGTTAGCATGCCGTTGCTTTATTAGGGCCATTAACTGGTCACTGTCACGAAGGGCCGTCGCTCCCCCCATTCCCCCGGGGAAGATTACAATATCGTAATCCAGTAGATGTTCCCCCAAAGCCGCGTCACACGTTACCGTAATTCCGTGGCCGCCTGTAACCACCCGGTCCTCTAGACCTACCATGGTGACCTGAACGCCAGCTCGGCGCAGCACGTCAACCTGCGTTAAGCCTTCAATTTCCTCAAATCCCGGGGCAAACATTACTGCTGCTGTCTTTGTCATTCCAAATTCCTCCTTTAATCCTTGTTCATTACCGCTCCGGTAAACGCGTTAATTTGCCGGTACGTTACGTTTCCTGTTGCCTTACTCCGAATGCTGAAGACCCACGTTGGAACGTAAATTACGTGCTGGTTAGCCGCCAACAATTTCGTATAGCCCAGCCGAACCCATTGAACCGTCGAGCTACCGTTAATCTTATTGTATTGATACAACGCAATTAACGCCCGCTTAGCACTAATCATTCGTTGTTTTCTAGGTAACCGGTGGGGTTCTTTCAAGTAACCTTGCGTGTACCCCGTTACGATTCCATTACGTACGTTAAACCGCACCTGTCCGGCCTGAGTTAATGCAGGAATTCCCTTAAGGGTCTGCGTATAAACAACTTGAGTTGCCGTTGATAAGTGCCGGTCATACCGATACTGCTTTCCGTTTATCACCCGGGTACGAATTACAGAATTCAGTACCCGGGTTGGGTGCTTCACATTAACATGAATCGCCGTAGCAAACGTTGCCGTTAATTCCTGATTATTATCCGTCCAACTCTCATCATGTAACCGGGCGGGTTTATTTCGGAAAATATCCGTTTCCGGGCTAACCACGTAGTATCCCCACTGACGCTTATCGGAGAGTTTCCCGTACGTAATTTGATCCTCCTTAATATTCCGGAGAACTAGTGCCGTTGAACTTGTCGGGCTAGTGTTAGTCACACTTAACAAGCGGGCCTGCTGGGTGAATGAGCCCACCAGAAAAATATCGAGTGCAATAAACGCAATTAAAAAGATCCATTCAATCCGTTTGAAATCCATCTCAATTCCTCCTAGTGGTGAGCAATAATCTGCTGATAATCCTGCCACTGACCGTTTATCCGAACAAAGTAAGTTGGCGTAAGGTCAGCAACTTCACCCGAAGCTTTATTTGCACGCCACCGGTATCCCACCATAATTCCCGTTACTTTATCCGCTGGAATTCCCACAGCCATAAGTTGGTTAAATACCTCCGCCGTAGCTGGGAGGTGAACCTGATGCGTCCCCGCTTCTGACGGAATTGCCACCTGAAGGCCGTACTGGGACAACGTCACTGACAAAGTCGCCGTGGTTGTCTGCCGGATAGTATACATTCCCCGACTAACCGGCGAAATAACTGGAAATCCGTGTACGTAACTACAATAAGTTACCGCATGATACTGCTGCGAATAACCTAAAAAATGAACAGCGGTCAATCCTATGTCCAGGTTATTTAATTGCTTAACGTTGTTGGTTAGGATCGTTGTCGCATTACCTCGTTGTCCCCGATGCCGGTACTGGTCGTATGCGATTACACCTTTCCTTTGGTTAACGGTTAACCGTTGGTTACTATCAGTATATGTTGTTGTATTCGCTTGTTGCCGCGAATCGATAGTATATGAACTATTTGCCCCCATTAACCGGGTAACTAGCTGGTTAACCGGCTGCTTATTCACAAGATAACTTACCTGCGGCATGCTCAATCCAGCCGGATATGTTACTGTCATCCGCCCAGCAATTTGACGAAACGCAACGGGAATCCGTCGCCCCGCTAACGTAACCAGGAGGTGCGCTAGCTGGCGAACCGCCGCCCCTCGAACTGGTACCACGTATTCTTGACGATGAGCATCATCTAGCAAATACAGCCGGTCGGGGTTTTTTGTAGAAATCATTACGTGGTTTACCTGAAACGAATCCCCACTTCCCCCACGATGAAGAAGTTTTTTAAATAACCCCCCTGGAATGGTATCCGGGTAACTAAGGATAACCATATCAGCCCGGTGAAACTCCCCCTGATAATCATGGGCAGTAAGGGCAACCGGCGTTATCCGGCCAGCATTAGTTGCTGCTAACCCCCGCTGAATTACGCGAACGATTTTATTCATTTTCGCCTGTACTTGTTCTTGCTTTCCGCCCGAATGATTAACCACCACCGTTGTTGGAACGTACAGATCACTCACCTTCCGGGTAACTGCCTGTGTTGTTGGTTGTCGAAGAGTCGGCGTCCGCTTACTGTGCGGCCGTTGGAAGGGATTTGCCCATATCAAAAACGAAAACGTAACACTAATAATCAAGGCCAAGAGAAGCGCGATGTGCAACCAGTTTTCCCGAAACCATCTAAGCATTCTCATCCCACAGATCTCCTTCCTCGTATTCTTCCGACGGTAGGGAAATAAAGAACGTTGAGCCCTTTCCTTCCGTACTAGTCACCCAAATCTTACCGTGAAGAAGTTCAATTACTTCCTTAGAAATGGCTAATCCCAAACCAGTGCCTCCCTGAGCCCGCGAACGTGCTTTGTCAACCCGGAAAAAGCGATCAAAAATATGATCAAGGTCCTTTTTTGGAATCCCCAGTCCCTGGTCAGCCACACTTAAAACAACATTATTCCCCTGCTGTTGCAAGCGGCACGTAATCGTTCCGCCATCCGGCGAATACTTCACCGCATTAGTCATAATATTATCAATCACCTGCGTAAACTTATCCTGGTCAACTTCTGCCCACAAACTCGTTGTTGTAAAGTCTCGTTTAATGGTGAGTTGCGGTTCCCTTGCTTCTTTATTTTTAGCAAGCATCATGTCAAATCGATCAAGAATGTAGCTAAATAGTTCGTTAATATTCACGAGTTCCAGTTCAAGCTTAACTGTTCCAGAATCCATCCGGGAAAGGTTTAACAGGTCGTTAATCATCCGGATCATCCGGTCGGTCTCATCCTGCGTTACCCGTAAAAATTCCGGAGCAACTTCCGGGTCCTTCCACGCTCCTTCGTTAAGAGCTTCAATGTAGCTTCGGACACTTGTCAACGGTGTCCGGAGTTCATGCGAAACGTTGGATACAAACTGCCGCCGCTCCCGGTCGACACGTTGTTGTTCGGTAACATCATGGAGCACACAAACCAAGCCCGCCGTGTACCCTGTCTGCTGCTGAATTAGGGAGAAAAACGCCTTCAAAATTTGCTCATGACCATCATCAGACAGGTTAATCTTAATTTCATCTTGCTTTTCAAGAAGATCACGGAAAGCGTACTGACCACGAATCCCTAAAACGTCTAAGATTGATTTCCCAATCACGTCATGTTCCGCCACCCCCAGTAGTGCACATGCCTTATCGTTAATAATGGTAATCAGCCCCCGGCGGTCAGTCGCTAACACACCATCAGACATGTGGGTCAGCACGCTATCCAGCCGCCGCCGTTCCGCTTCTGTTGAAGCCTGGGCATTCTCCACCCGAACCGAAAGGTCGTTAACCGCCGTTGCCAGTTCGCCTAATTCGTCATTGCCATACACCTTTACCCGTCCCGAGTAATCCCCCCGGGCAATTCGGGTGGTTTGCCGCTTCATTTCTTCAATTGGTTGGGTAATCGTTCTGGCAATTAGTAGTGCCAACAACAATCCGACCACCGTTGCAATCAGTGATGCCGTTGCAAAAATCATCGTTACGTTATTTACAGCGTTATATACGGCGTCAAGGCTTGCTCGGATATAAACGGCCCCCACAACCGTGTTCGTGTTCCCCGTCGTACTTAACAACGGGGTAATTGTGACGTAATACCGGTGGTTATCTGAGCGGTTAACCAGCATCTTTGTATCCGTTTTGCCGTCATACAAGACCCGCTTAATATCATTATCCGTTGTCTTTTGACCAACCAGGTTACGCCCGTCAGTGTTGCTAACTCCCCGAATAACCCCCTTAGGATCAACCACTTGAATCGTCATGATGTTATCGTTGTTAATCCCCGCGATCACCTTATGAATCCGGGCATCCATATCCTTCGTGGGATGACTCATCACCGAAACCAATGTATTTTCAACGTACGATGAAAGCTCCGTCCGCTGCTTAAACGTCTTCAGGTTATCCGTTTTAAGTTGCTGAACAAAAATAATGCCCACGATTTGAAAAATCAATAGTAATAACAACACAAACGAGAAGGCAATCTTAACGTAGATTGATCGTAGCGGGTTAGTCCGCTGTTTAATCCGTTCTTTCCAGCTCATGGAATTAGCCTACTCTTCTTCTGGGTTCCGCAGGTAATAGCCTACTCCCCGCCTGGTTACAAGCCAGACCGGTCGACTCGGAGTATCCTCAATTTTTTCCCGTAGCCGACGTACCGTTACGTCGACCGTCCGAACATCCCCGAAGTAATCATACCCCCAAACCGTTTGTAATAGGTGTTCCCGGGTCATTACTTGGCCTAAATGCTGAGCTAAATAACTTAATAACTCAAACTCCCGGTGGGTTAATTCAATTTTTTCCCCGTTTTTTGCCACCGTATACGACTTTGGGTAAATCACGAGGGAGCCCACCTCAATGTTTTGGTCCTCCGCAGCCTCTTCCTGAGCGCTCGTGACGTTTGCTTCCTGACGCCGCAGGTTGGCCTTTACCCGAGCTACCAGTTCCCGGTTGGAAAATGGCTTGGTTACGTAATCATCCGCCCCCATTTCAAGTCCAAGAACCTTGTCAATCTCTGCATCCTTGGCTGTTACCATAATAATTGGCATGTTATATTCCTTCCGAACTTCCCGGGCAACTTCAAGGCCGTCAATCTTTGGAAGCATGAGATCCAAAACGATCAGGTCAGGGACAATCTCTTTAACCTTCGTGAGAGCTTCCTCCCCATCGTAGGCGGTATGCACTTCATACCCCTCCTTTGAGAGGTTAAACTTGATAATATCAGAAATTGGTTTTTCGTCGTCAACAACCAGAATTTTTTTCATCTTGTTGTCCTCCTTTTTTGGGGATAAATTCTCTACTAACTCGGCCTAATTATACATCATTCCCGAATAGCGCTAAAACCCTTGTCATTTTGCTAATCCTCTTCATCATGAATTTTTTGAAAAAGAGGGTTGCAATCATCATGATTAGCTGGTAGTATATATATCGTCGTTGGAACGGAAGTTGTTCTTACGGTAATTAAAAATATGGGTGGTTAGCTCAGCTGGCAGAGCAACGGACTCTTAATCCGTGGGTCCAGGGTTCGATCCCCTGACCACCCATCAGAGATTTACCCAAGTCTTCGTTTTTAGAGCGGGGGCTTTTTGTTTTCGTACGTTAGTCAGAAATACCCCTCATCTACTGATATTTTACAACTGACACTATGTTCTTTAGGTTAGGCTAATACATTTAGTTCTTTACGATTTTCTTTCATTCACTGGGAATACTAGCCAAGAACTTTTTACCCGTGATACAATCGTCATGGTTCGATAGTAATAAATTATGAAAACGAGGTGCACCATGGCAAACGAAGGCATTACAAAGCAACAATCAAACACGATTAACGACCTGTTATTCCGGCTGTACGACCGGGTTCGGTACGTAGAAGACAGTGAATTAAAAAAGAGTCCGTTCAGCGATATCACTGCTCGGGAACTTCACCTGATTCACGTCGTTTCTCTCCATGACAAAAAACCGATTTCTCGGATTGCCCGGCAATTGAACCTAACAAAGGGGACCCTGACAAAGAGCATTGATCAGTTAGAACGGAAGGGTTATGTGGAGCGGATTCGTAGTAAAAAGGACCGGCGGGTCATTAACATTGGCCTTACTAAGAAAGGACGCGTTTTGTACCGGGCCCACAATAAGCTTCACCAGCGGGCGATGAGCTCCTTGTTAAGCGGAATGGACAAGAACGAAGTTGAAGCACTAATCAACGCCCTTCAGCAAATGAGCGACTATTTCGAAACGTTTAAATAGTATAAAAATACCCTGGTGGTTATTAGAACCACCAGGGCTTTTTTTATACTACCAGTAAGATTGGCAACTTTATCCTTCTTTTACCATACAAACAGCCCAACCATTGCGGCTGATAGCAGCGATACCAGAACTCCAGAAAGAAGCATGTAACCTACGTTTGCCGAAATGACATCGTTCTTTTCACGGTTAACAATTCCCTTAAAGCACCCGATAATCATCCCAATCGTTGATAGGTTAGCAAATGACGTCAGGAAGACCGTCAAAACCGCCTTAAAGTGCGGTGCAAAGTGGCCGACCTGGTGCATAACTTTTAACATTACCACAAACTCGTTCGTTACCAACTTTGTTCCCATGTACTGGCCCATCTGAAGCGCCGTATGCGGATCTAACCCTAATAACCACGCAAACGGGAACATAACATAACCCAAAATCTTTTCAACTGTCCAAATGTGGCATAACTCTAATATCTTGTCTAGTAAAGCAATCAGGGCTACAAAGGCGATAACGTTAGCTGCAATGATCAGAACCAACCGGCCAGCACCTAAGATTGAGTCCCCCAAGAAGGAAAAGAATGGCTCCCGCTTACCATCTGCTTCAACGTCACCGGATGCCTCGGCTGCTGCTCCGGTAATCGTTGCCACGGTATCCTCTTCCTTGTCAATATGAACCGGGTTCAGCATTGACGTAACAATTAGCGCGTTTACCACGTTTAGCGGCACAGCCGTAAGAATAAACTGTCCAGGCATCATCTGCATGTATGATCCCAGAATCGACGCCGTCACACAACTCATTGACATCATAGCAAGCGTTAGGTTCCGCTTGGCCTTCATTTGCTTTAACTGGAGTTGTGATACGGCCAGTGCCTCTGTATTCCCGAGGAACATCATTTCAACGGCAAAGAATGACTCAAATTTCGGCTGCCGTGTAATGAATGCCAAAATCTTTCCGACCCACTTAATAATGAACGGGAGCACCCCGATGTATGTCAAGATGTCAAACAGCGGCACGATCATTAAGATTGGTAGCAATGAACTAACAAAAAAGTCCATCTGCTTAACATGCACCATGCTTGGAATTGCAAATGCAATCCCAACGTAGGCTTCCTTTACCAACGTATCAAACGCACCAGCCGCCCACTTAATCATATCCTGACCCCAACTAAAACTGGTCATAAACCATGCTAAGAACAGGTTCAGCACAACCATCACAATGATTCCGTACCAGTTAATATGCTTGCGATCCTTGGAAAAAATCCACCCAACCGCAAGGAAGATGATGAGCCCAAGAATGTTAATTGCTAACTCCACAACTTCTCCTCCTCAAAAATAAAAAACAATTGCACAACACAAAACATAAACGCTCATATTGTACCTGTTTTTTCAAAAAATGTAAATTATTTCGCCGATCTTTCAGCCTTTTTCATCTGCGATTGTTCGTTTTATCGGGAATACTACCTCCTAAGTGGGGAAGGTGCCGCAACAAAATTTCCAACACCGTTGTGCTAATTACCATGTTAAGAACAAAGCTTGATCCGTTTACAACGGCGGAATACGCCACCGGACCAAGCCCCCACTGAACGTACGCGCCCCAAAAAACAATACCTGCATAAAAATGAATGAGATACTTCACCCCAACCCCAGTTAAACACGCTACCATAATCCAGTGAAACACCGGCCGGTTAGCACGAAGGGCAGCATGAAATCGGGATGCCCATATTCCAGCCAACCCTACACTCATGCTTGCCACCGGGTATTCTAAAATCCCCTGCCAGACCGTCAAAATTTCTGCCCGTCCAAATAAAACAGGAAGAATCCCCCAAAGAAGGCCCGCATATACGCCGATCTTCCACCCCCGCCGCAAACTAACCAGGACAATCGGAATAATTCCCAAAGACAGGTCAATCCATTCAACGGTGGGCACCGTCATTGTGAGGGCCGCCGCTAGGGCCGCCATCAACGTTCCTTCAATTACTGCTTGCAGTGTCTGCTTTGCCATAAAAAAACCTCCCTGCGTTCTTCCAACACAGCGAAGGTTACTTCAATACCACACAATTCCTACGCTCGTACTAACGAACAGGTTCAAAGGGTCAGGAACAAATCCACTCTCAGCCAATTGGCTCCCCCTGTGTTGGTTAAACGTTTTCAAATTATCTTTATTCTAGTACACCGCTTTCCCCCATGCAACTATTTATCATTGGGACACCGCCGTTCCCAATCAACCCTAATTTCGTCCAAAGCGATATCAGCTCTCATCACTAATTCTCCATCATTGTAATTCTGTGCATCATAACGTCCCCCGCGACGTACACCCTTCCAAAGGGCGACCGGATCTGTAAGTCTACTTCCGTTCCAATTATGCCCCAGTTTACCATTAATTCCCCCTTACAAGACGCTTTACTTATAAGAGCAACAAATCCGGCCCACCCTCAACTAGGGGACCGGAAAACTAATTATTTATTTTTCTTTGTCGTTGGCGTTCGCCCTTGCTGAGTGGCAAGCTGCTGCTTATAGCGTTCATTCCCCCGCCTTAGTTCAACGACCGTCCAAACCAATAAAGCGATAATGAACACGTCAAGGATGTACGCAACCATTGCGCCGAGGTGCTGCTCAGCCGGCGTTGGGTTACTACTAAAGAAGGCAGTCATCTGATCAGGCAGTCCCTGTATGTTAAGGAACGTCAGGGTAATAACCGAAATCCATCCCAGAACCTTAACCCACCAGGTATTCTTGTACTGTCCCATTTCTAACTCACTATCCGTCATCATCAAAAGCGGCAACATCGAAAATGGAAGCGCTAGGGCCAGGAAAACCTGCGAGTTATTCATCAGGTTATTGATGGCAATATGTTGCCGAATTTCCGATTCACCCGCCGTTGTCAGAACACACAAGAGTACAGGGATAACAGAAAGCAGTCGGGTAACTAACCGCCGGGCCCACAGTGGCATCTTCATATGAATAAATCCTTCCATGATGACCTGTCCGGTCAATGTCCCGGTAATCGTTGAGTTTTGTCCGGAAGCCAACAGGGCGACCGCAAAAAGAGTTGAGAGAATCCCGGATCGGGCAACCGTCGCTAGCATCCCGTTACTTACAGTGTTGGGATTGTGGAGTGCCTGATATAACCCAAAAAACGAGGGGTCCTTAATAGCGCCCGTTTTAAAGACAGCAACTCCCATGATTAATAGCAAGGCGTTCACAAAGAATGCCGCTGTCAACTGGATGTTTGAGTCCCACGTTGTAAAACGCACCGTTTGCTTTACGCTTTCCTCATCATCATAATTAATCTTCCGCGTTTGTGAAATTGCCGAGTGGAGGTATAGGTTATGAGGCATTACTGTCGCCCCGATAATCCCAAGCGCTCCACTTAACGGGGTGGTTCCGTTAACCACCGGATGACTTGCCATCACCTTTGCGCTTGGAATAAAGCCCGCAATTACAGCGCCCCACCTTGGATTAGACAACGCAACCTGGTAAATAAACACTCCAAGAATTACGAGAATCAGACAAACGACCAACGCTTCAATCTTCCGGAACCCAATCTTTGTTAGTAAAAGCAGCACCATTACGTCCGCAACCGTAATGAAAACCGCAATAATTAAAGGAATATGAAAGAGAAGATTTAACGCAATTGCGGCTCCTATTACCTCCGCGATATCCGTTGCCATAATGGCAAGTTCCGTCAGAATCCACAAAACAATTCCAAGTGCTTTACTCGTCCGCGCCCGAATTGCCTGCGCCAGGTCCATTTGCGTGACAATACCAAGTTTAGCTGCCATGTACTGTAAGAGCATCGCAATCAAGCTTGATATCAGGATTACTGACATTAAGAGGTAACCGAAGTCTTGGCCCCCCGTGATTGACGTTGACCAGTTTCCGGGATCCATGTATCCCACTGCAACCAGCGCCCCTGGGCCGGAATACGCAAGAAGTGTGCGCCAGAATCCCTTTCCCCTTGGGACTTCAACGGTCCCGTTAATTTCCTCAAGCGACTTTCCGTTTGCGTATTCCAGCAAACGGTGTTTCTTTTCAGCCATTGAAAATTTCCTCCCCAATAAAAATTCCACTATTAATATAGCACACGCATTTAGTAAATGACAGATATTTTTTTTGGGGTACCAAAAGTTTTGCTGGTGTTATCAAACAACTTACGTTAGAATAGCGGTGAACATATGTAACCATTAGAAAGGAAGATTAGATGGATACTGAAAGTGTTAAAAACATCAAAAAGATTCTTGTCGGTGTTGACGATTCGGCTGATGCCCAACTTGCATTCCGGGTTGCCATGCGCCGCGCAATTGACCTTAATGCCACCCTTTATATCGTGTCAGTCTTAGAAAAGGATGAAATGAACGTCTTTCAAGTCCTGGATGACGATTACGTTCATGGCGAACGAGAAGAACTCAAAAAACACCTTCTCCGTTACCAAAAAATTGCCGAGGAAGCTGGGGTCATCGACGTTCGCATTGTAATTGCCGAGGGAGATCCTGGCGAAACAATTGTCAAGGAAGTTATCCCAAGCATTAGTCCTGATCTTCTTATTATTGGGGCCCTTTCAAAACAGGGGATTCGCAAGTACTTTGGTTCGCAAGCTGCATATATGGCAAAATATGCTCCATGCTCCGTCTTCGTTGTTCGGTAAAATCCATCCTTTATCATGAAATGATAAAAAAGGTTGAGACTGCTTGTCCCAACCTTCTTATTATTTTCAACTGATTCAATGCTGAAGTGAGCAACCATGGTACAGTTTTACAAACCATCATCCTTACTACATAGTTCGGTCAGTTTGCTATTATCCCACCATGATTATTTTCTTCGTTCTGTCACATTTTTCTTTTATTTCCCGGGAAATTAACACAAACAAATTTAATATTGTGTTTCCCTGAAGGAATGGTAAAATGTAACCGATGATTTTAAAATTTCTAAATTAGGAAGTGAACGGTATGCATAAACCAAAAAAACGCCGTACGCCTTCCCTTGCTAACCGGATTAACCTTATTCGGGCAGCAGTTATGGGCGCAAACGATGGCATTCTTTCGATTGCCGGAATTGTTCTGGGTGTCGCGGGGGCGGCGGTTAGCCCCCATAACATTCTATTATCTGGTCTTTCGGGAATGCTGGCCGGAACCGTCTCCATGGCGATGGGTGAATTTGTATCTGTCAGCTCCCAACGGGATACCGAAAAACAAGCCATTACGGACGAAACAATGGCTCTTGATGAACATTATGATGAAGAATTCAACTTCATTAAGAATAAGTACGTACGAACGGGCATTTCGCCTGCTCTGGCAGCCCAAGCAACGAAGGAAATGCTCGCTGGTGATAGGCTGACCGTGGCAGTGCGGGAACGTTACGGGTTTGACCCAGCTGATAAGACAAGTGCGGTTGGGGCGGCAATTGCTTCAATGATTTCATTTCCAACTGGCTCACTTCTTCCGCTTCTTGCAATCACCCTTTTCCCGGCATCAATTCGGATTGGGGCAACGATTATTGCAGTTGCGCTTGCCCTTGCAATCACGGGGTATGCAGCCGCCGTTTTAGGAAACGCGCAACGGGGAAAAGCCTTAAGGCGAAACGTTCTCTTTGGGTTACTTACAATGATTGTAACCTATGTAATCGGGACCCTTTTCGCGTAAGGAGGAGCACTCATGACAACAAAAGCTAGTAAAAAAGAACACCAGACCCTAGCCGAACGGGCAAATACATTACGCGCAGGAGTCCTTGGGGCCAACGACGGAATTTTAACAGTTGTGGGCGTGCTATTTAGTATGGCGGTCGCGACAACTAACCACTTCGCTATCTTCATGGCCGGACTTTCTGACTTATTAGCATGTGCGTTTTCCATGGCATCAGGGGAGTATACTTCCGTTAGTTCCCAAAAGGACACCGAAAAAGCCGTGGTCGCAGATGAAAAACGCCATCTGGGTGAACGTCGGGAAGAAAACCTTGCAACTGTTACCCGGTATTACCAAGAGCGGGGCGTCTCTGCCCAAACAGCTCGAGAAATCGCAGCGGAACTCATGGATAAGGACCCCCTTGGAACAATTGTCCGAATCAAGCACGGCCTTACCTTAGGTCATTACCTCAACCCATGGCATGCTGCCTTTTCATCTCTTGTATCAGCAGCCTCAGGGGGAATCTTCCCCCTCGTTGCCATGACGTTTCTTCCAACTGCAATTCAATGGTCCGGAACCATCATTGCAGTAATCCTCTCGGTTGCTCTTACCGGTTTTTTAAGTGCTAAACTTGGCAATGGCACTATCCGAGTGGCAATGATCCGGAACGTTATTATTGGAATTATCACGATGTTCATTCACTACTACGTGGGATTACTTCTTTAATTTTTCAATTCAATTACTAAAGAACCGGGCTTCTCGTACGAAGCCCGGTTTTCTTATCGAAAAAGTTCCTGGAGGTGCTGTGTCCGGTAGCAGATTTGTGTAATAACCACCGTTCCAAGGGCCTTAAGTGTATCACCCGGCAAAAACACCAAGTTCGCCACAACCGCCTTTCCGAGAGCCATATGGCTAATATGCGCTAACCATAACGTCCCTAATCCATCAATTAGAAGAACCCCACAAAGCATTACGAGAAGCCACTGCCGCCAAAAAGTCGTCATTACCCCAAAATGGTGCACGGTTGCCCCAATCAGCAACGCTGCTAGGGGATACGCCATTACGTATCCGCCCGTTGGACTAACAAGAACCGTCAACGGTGAAACACCACCAGGAATCCCGCAAATTCCCAGAAGCATCACAACCAAAACGGCCAGTAACCCGCGCCGACCGCCCAACAGGGTCCCTGCCAGCATAATTCCCATGTTTTGCAAAATAATTGGGACCGGAATAAACCCAACCGGAATCGGAGGTAATAGTCCCATTACACAAATAATTACCGCCATCATTGCAATTTGAAGCAGGTGCCGTAGTCTAAGTTGCACAAAAAAACCTCCCTCTTTATTTACGTTAACTTAAATTTGGTATTAGTTAACACAAATGATTATACTAGAAAGGTTTCAAAACGCAAGCTTTTTTATTCATACAGGGCTGCGAGTTGTTGCACCGTCGCCGTCAACGTATAGCCCGCATTTACAAAGGCCACTGCATTAGCAACACTATAAGTCAACTTATCAGGATGGCCATGCGCCGCAGCCGCTACCAGTTCATCCACCCACTGTTGCTCATCAAGGGGACAAACTCGTACCTGCCCCACCTGATGGGCCTCTGGTGATTGGTTAGGTGAAATGAGTGCGGGGGTACCATTTGCGATATTTTCCTGCAAGGAAAGAGAAAGCCCCTCATAAAGTGATGGCAAGGCAAATAAATCAAAGGTGTTCATCACCAAACGTGGGTTACGCAAAAAACCAGTAAACGTAACGTTTGCCGTAATTCCAAGTCGAGCAGCTAACTCCCGGGTAGCTGCCAGTTGTTTCCCGTCGCCCACTAAAACAAGGTGGGTTGCCTGATTTTGCTGGTGAACCCGCGCAAAAGTCCGTAATAAAAATTGTTGATTTTTCTGGGGAAGAAACCGGCCCAAGTGGCCAATTACAAACTTATCCGGAGCAATTCCTAAACGTTGCCGTGTTATTCGTGCCTGGTGGGCATCAAACCGATACTTTTCAGGAGCCACACCGTTTACAATCACCTTAAAGGTGGCTCGCTGTTGCACTGCCGGTGGATAAAAATAATCAGCCGCAAACTGGGAACACGCAATGAAATCCGTTGCCTTATGTGCCGCCACAATCATTCCAAGTCGGTGAAGTCGATCCCGTTCCCACCGATCTTGTCCCCGCCGGTCAGCATGAGCGTGGATAATAATCCGTTGAAACCCTTCTTCTCGTGCTAATAAAATAGGGGCAAAGTTCACAAGTGTATCCAGATGCAGATGAATTATTGAACTTGTTTGTCGCGCAACCTGTAATTCCCGGCGTACTGTTCGTAAATGCTTCATTAGTTGATCTGGACGCTTCCCAAAGGGAGCTGCCGTCCGGTATTTTCCTAACTGACGTAACCCTTCATCCGGATGTTCCCGCGCAATGTTAATTACCCGAAAACGAAATCCCTGCGAACAAAGTTGCGTATAATTATTCCGAACAAAAGCGGTTATTCCGTTATCCTGATTAAAAGGTCCTAAAAGTGTAATTGTCTTCATTCATCTTCCTCCGTTATCATTTCCCGGAGTGCATGAGGCCACTCTGACGGATACGGCGCCGTAATTACCCGGTGCTCGTTAGTAAATGGAACCACAATCCGCTGCTGAATTCCATGAAGCATCAATCCCTGCTGGGAAGTATTTCCTGGGAAATATAAAGGATCACCAATAATTGGATGGCCGTTAGCCGCACAATGTACCCGTAACTGGTGGGTCCGCCCCGTTTCAAGCGTCAATGCCAGTAGCGTTGCGGTATATGTTCGGCGGAGTACCTGGTAATGGGTAACCGCTGACTTGGCTGCCATTCCCTCAACCTTCCGTTTCCGCCGGTCCTGCGGATCCCGCCCAATTGGCTGGGTCCACGTTCCGGATAACTGTGAAACCTGACCCTGAACAACCGCCACATACCGCCGCTTTATTCTTCCTAAACTAATATTCCGGTCAAGAATCGGAACGACGACCGGATTTTTAGCAATAATCATCGCCCCGCTTGTTTGTTGATCAAGCCGGTGAACCATATACGGAGCTTCCTGGGAATGACCTGCAAGGTACCCAGCAGCCGCATTCATCATGGTTTGCTTTTCTGTTTGCCAGTTTGGATGACTTTTTAGTCCTCGAGGTTTATTAACGACCATTAAATCACGATTTTCATACAACACCGTACATGGTAAAGTCTCGTTAACAACATAATGCGATTCTGGGGTACGAAACTCCTCACCGTTAAAGACCATATGCACCTGCATACCACGTTTAACCCACGTATTCATTGCTTGATATTTGCCGTCTACGGTAACTGCCCGGTTAACCCGCAAATAATGAACAATCCGGCGGGGAAGAAGCCATGTTCGTTGAAGTAACTCACGAAGAGATTGTTCTCCCTGGGTTAACCCAACCTCTTGTGTAATTTCCCAATACATCAGTTTTCCTCGGGATGATGCTGGGCAATTAGCCGACACTGCTCACAATATGGGTGTTGAATAAAATCCCGCCAAAACTGTGCGTTAATTTCCTCTACGTGGCCACACCGGTGACACCGGACAACATAGTTATTGCCAACCGTCAACATATTACGGCCCATCGCCGGAATCTTAACTAGCTCTAATGTCTTAGTTAGCATCTCCGCCATTTGGATCACCTCAGTTTCCATTATACCGCATCACGTTAACCACTTTTTGCCGCAAAAAAAAAGCCGGATTCCAAAATCCAGGCTTCTTTTTGAATTACTGATTAATCTTCGGCCACAAATGGTAACAGACCCATAATCCGCGCCCGCTTAATTGCGACCGTCAACTTCCGCTGGTTCTTAGCGCTTGTTCCGGTTACCCGACGTGGTAAAATCTTTCCCCGCTCTGAAACGAACCGCTTCAGCAAATCTGTATCCTTGTAATCAATGTATTCAATGTGGTTTGCGGCGATGTAATCAATCTTCCGCCGCCGCCGGCCACCACGACGCTGTTGTGCCATGAAAATCCCTCCTTCGCTCGCTAGAACGGCAGGTCGTTTTCAGAAATCGTTGTGGTATCCCCAGTCCCATTATCTGCAAACGGATCGTTGCCGTCCTGCTGGCCATTTGCTGGTGCTGAATCCGCCGGACCTTGTTCCGGAGTAGAAGTGCCCCCCGCTGGCATCCCAAAGTCCTGATTATCACTAAACGTATTCTGCACCGCACCATTACTTTGAGGTGCACCCTGATTACCATTCTGCTGCCGGTACCGGTCTGAATCTGCCTTTGATTCCAAGAACGAGAAGTTATCAGCAACAACCTCTGTCCGGTAAACCCGGTTCCCGTTCTGATCATCATATGACCGGGTTTGAATCCGCCCCTCAACGGCAATTAAAGCCCCTTTATGGGTGTAGTTTGCCAACGTTTCGGCTGACTTTCGCCAAATTACGCAGTTAATGAAATCAGCTTCCCGTTCGCCATTTTGGTTCTTAAACTGGCGGTCAACGGCCAACGTAAAGTTCGCCACGGCAACCCCTGACGGTGTGTACCGTAAGTCCGGATCACGCGTTAACCGCCCAACAAGAACAGCCCGGTTAATCATGGTGCATTCCTCCTTTAAAGTCAGTTATTTAAAACTAATCTTCCCGCTTAACGATCATGTGACGAAGAATCCCGTCGTTGATCTTAGCAAGCCGGTCAAATTCGTTGATTGCGTCTGCATTCTCTTCCTTAACGTTTACAATGTGGTACATTCCCTCACTGTAGCCGTTAATTTCGTATGCGAAACGCCGCTTTGACCAGTCCTTTGAATCAATCACCTCAGCACCGTTATCAGCTAATACTTTATCAAACCGGCTAACCAGTTCGTTCTTAGCTGCCTCATCCAGTGATGGGTTAATGATGTACGTAATTTCGTACTTTGTCATGACTGTGTCACCTCCTTATGGACTATTGGTTCTTAAATGATAAGAACAAGGAGTAACCTATCGTAAGGTACTCACGGTTAATTATTGTATCATTCCTCCAAACTAAAAACAACGAAGAGTTACAACCCGTAGCTATTTATAACTACGTCAAAAAGGGCCTCTTCGTCGTTTTTTTTTGTACTATTTTTCGTCTTACTTTCCCGAAGCACCTTCATCTGGCGAAACGGTTTCTTCTGGCACTACTTTTGCCATCGTAGAAACATGAGAATCATCCGTTAAGTTAATTAAATGAACCCCCATCGTTGCCCGACCAGTCGATGAGACACTCGCCGCAGCGAAGCGGATAATAACCCCCTTATCGGTAATCACCATGATATCCTCGTCACCCGTAACGGTAGTTAACCCAACTAGTGGGCCATTCTTAGCGGTAATGTTAGCCGTTTTAATTCCCTTGCCGCCCCGGCCTTTAACGGGGTACTCGCTCACTGGTGTTTGTTTTCCGTAACCATTAGCAGAAATAACTAGCACCTGTGCTCCTGGAATTAACAAATCAGAACCAATCACATAGTCATCATCCCGCAGCCGAATTCCCCGAACTCCCGTGGCTGACCGCCCCATTGATCGAACCTGGTCCTCCCGGAAACTTGCCGCATAGCCGCTATGGGTTCCAATAATAATATTTTGATTACCATCCGTTACGGCAACGTTAATCAGTTCATCATCGTCTTTCAGGTTAATCGCTTTTAACCCGTTACTCCGAATATTCTCAAATTCAGCTACCGCCGTACGCTTAACAACGCCCTTAACGGTAGTAAAGAAGAAATAGTGGTTTCCATCGCGGGCATCCTTAGACAGGTTAATCACGGTTTGAATCCGCTCATCCCCTGCGATATTAAGGAGATTAATTATTGGAATCCCCTTTGCAGCCCGGCCGTATTCTGGGATTTCGTATCCCTTCATCCGGTAAACCTTTCCCTTATTCGTAAAGAAGAGAAGTTCTTCATGGGTTGACGTTGTTAAGAGATGTTCGATGAAATCATCATCATGAACGCCCATTCCTTGAACACCCCGGCCGCCCCGATTTTGGGACTTAAAGTCCTTCGTTGGAAGGCGCTTAATGTAACCGTTATGCGTGAGGGTTACCACGACGTTTTCTTCTTCGATTAGGTCTTCATCTTCAATACTCAGAACTTCACCAACCATGAGTTCTGTCCGCCGTTTGTCACCAAACTTCTCCTGAATGGCAAGAAGTTCGTTGTAAATAATCTCCTTAATTCGTTCTTCGTGAGCCAGGATGTCCTCGTAATCAGCGATGGCCGCCATCGTCTTCTTGTACTCGTTATCGACCTTTTCACGTTCCAATCCGGTTAATCGAACAAGGCGCATATCCAGGATAGCTTGCGCCTGCTTATCACTCAGCTGGTAGTTATCCATCAACTGGTTCTTCGCAATCTCAGCTGTCTGCGAATTTCGGATAATACTAATAATTTCATCAATGTGATCCAGCGCAATTCGTAATCCCTCAAGAATATGGGCCCGCGCCTTCGCCTTCTTCAGGTCAAACTGTGTCCGCCGCCGAATAACACTTTCTTGGTGATCCAGGTAGTACTGTAAAATTTCTTTTAGGCTAAGCAGCTTCGGCGTACCGTTCACAATTGCAAGCATGTTAAACGTGTACGACGTCTGCATCAACGTTAGCTTGTAAAGGTTATTAAGCACTACCGATGCGCTCGCATCACGCCGGACATCAATCGTTATCCGAAGCCCATCCCGGTCAGATTCGTCCTGGATATTAGTAATCCCGTCAATCTTCTTTTCCCGCGTTAACTCAGCAATCCGCTCAATTAACTTGGCTTTATTAACCATATATGGAATCTCATGGACAATAATTTGTTCCTTGCCGTTCGGTTGCTCCTCAATATCAACCTTTGCCCGCAAGGTTACCGTTCCGTGTCCCGTTTCGTATGCCTTCCGGATTCCGGATTTACCAATAACAACCCCACCAGTTGGGAAATCAGGTCCTGGGATTGCCTCCATTAAGTCTGTCGTTGTCGCATCTGGATTTTCCATCAGAACATGCAGCCCCGAAATTACTTCCGCCATGTTGTGCGGCGGAATATTGGTTGTCATCCCAACCGCGATTCCAGTTGCCCCATTAACCAGGAGGTTGGGGAACCGAGCCGGAAGCACTTCTGGTTCCCGTTCTGTTCCATCGTAGTTGTCCTGAAAATCAATTGTGTCCTTGTTAATATCCCGGAGCATTTCCAGCGTAATCTTACTCATCCGGGCTTCGGTGTACCGCATTGCGGCCGCACCATCACCATCAACCGAACCAAAGTTTCCATGCCCGTCAACTAACAGATACCGGTAACTAAAGTCCTGCGCCATCCGAACCATTGACTCGTAAATTGCCGCATCCCCGTGTGGATGGAACTTCCCCATTACGTCCCCAACAATTCTGGCCGACTTCTTATACGGCTTATCAGGAGTAACCCCAAGCTCGTTCATCCCATATAAAATCCGCCGGTGAACGGGTTTAAGGCCATCCCGCACATCTGGTAACGCCCGGGCAACGATTACACTCATTGCGTAGTCCAGGAACGATTCCCGCATGACCTTTGATAGGTCAACATCCTTTATGCGGTCTGGTAATTCAACCACTTGTCACATCCTCCTTACGTTATTGTTTCACATGAAACATTCTGTTCCACCATTTGAGCAACAGCAAAATTCTTTAAATATCCAGGTTTTCAACAAATGTTGCGTTGTCTTCAATAAATTGCCGACGCGGACCAACATGATCTCCCATCAACATTTCGAAGATCCCGTTTGCTTCCTCTGCATCAGATAAATCTACTCGTAGAAGCCGTCGGTTTGCCGGATCCATTGTAGTTTCCCACAATTGCTCGGCGTCCATTTCACCAAGCCCCTTATACCGTTGGATAACCGGTTTCGGACTTGGCGGAAGTTGCCCAAGTACTTCCTCAAGTTCTTCATCCGAATCAATGTACTTAATCATCTTTCCCTGCCGAACCTGATATAGTGGTGGCTGAGCAATGTAAACGTAACCCTTTTCAACCATTGGCCGCATAAACCGGTAAAATAACGTTAAGAGCAACGTCCGAATATGCGCCCCATCAACATCAGCATCCGTCATAATAATCAGTTTATGGTAGTTCGCTTTATCAACATCAAAGTCATCCCCAAAACCCGTTCCTAAGGCAGTAAATAAGGAGCGAATTTCATCGTTTGCTAAAATCCGGTCTAAGCTTGCTTTTTCAACGTTTAAAATCTTTCCCCGAATTGGAAGAATTGCCTGTGTTAACCGCGACCGCCCCTGTTTAGCGGAGCCGCCAGCAGAGTCCCCCTCAACGATGAATAACTCTGAAATCTCAGGATCCTTGCTGGTATTATCTGCCAATTTCCCAGGGAGATTACTAATTTCTAATCCGTTCTTCTTCCGCGTTACCTCGCGCGCACGCTTAGCGGCAACCCGCGCCTTAGCGGCTAACATTCCCTTTTCAACAATCTGCTTTGCAACCGTTGGATTTTCCAGCATAAACTTTGAAAAGGTGGCGGTAAAAAGTTTATCCGTGGCGTGCCGGGCATCAGAATTTCCCAGCTTCGTTTTCGTCTGTCCCTCAAACTGCGGGTCCGGATGCTTAACCGACACCACGGCTGTTAATCCTTCCCGAACATCCTCCCCAGAAAGGTTGGGATCGTTATCCTTTAAGATTCCATTCTTCCGCGCGTAGTCGTTGATTACCCGCGTTAATGCAGTCTTAAATCCGGCTTCGTGCGTCCCCCCTTCATACGTATGAATGTTATTCGTAAACGTTAGTAGATTTGAATGGAAGTCATCCGTGTATTGCAACGCAACTTCAACGGTAATCCCATTTTCCTCACCTTCAACGTAAATCGGTTCCGGAAAAAGCTTCTTCTTCCCTTCATTTAGGTAATCAACGTAGTGTTTAATTCCTCCCGCATAATGGAAATCCGCGTGGATCGGTTCTTCCGACCGCTTATCATCAATCGTGATCCGCAGTCCCTTGTTTAGAAAAGCAAGTTCGCGAATCCGGGTCGTCAATACGTTAATATCATACACCGTTGTTTCCCGGAAAATATCAGCGTCAGGTTTAAAGTGCACCATCGTTCCGTGCGTGGCAGTATCACAATGACCGATTACTTCCATCGCGTGAACAACTTTCCCGCGCTTAAAATCCATCCCGTAGATGTTTGTATCACCAGCCCGCATTACCTGAACATCCAATTCAGTTGCCAAAGCATTTACGACGGAAGCTCCCACCCCGTGAAGACCACCAGACACCTTGTATCCGCCACCGCCAAATTTTCCACCGGCATGCAGAACAGTAAAGACGGTCTCAAGAGCAGGCCGTCCAGTCTTGGGTTGAATATCAACCGGAATTCCCCGCCCGTTATCCCGAACGGTAATGCTATTATCCTCCTCAACGGTTACGTTAATCTCCGTTGCAAAGCCTGCAAGGGCCTCATCAATCCCATTATCAATAATTTCCCACACAAGGTGGTGCAGCCCCTGAGAACTAGTCGAACCAATGTACATTCCTGGGCGTTTACGGACAGCTTCTAGTCCTTCCAACACCTGGATTTGACTGGCGTCATATTCCTTCGCCGCAGCCTGTTTAGCCGCCGTTGTTTTTTCTTCTTCAGTCAAGGTGATTCCTTCCTTCCTAATTAACATCAATCGGTGGTAGATTTACTGTCTGTTATTTCCGGGGAAATATCCTTAGTTGGCATTACCGTTCCCGCACTAACCGTAAAAATTCGGGGAGCGTTTATTAATTGGCGGGCAACATCACTTAACGCCGGAGATGTTAAAAATGTTTGCACCCGATTCTGGATTGCCCGAAGAAGGTGCGTCTGCCGCATTCCGTCCAACTCAGACAAGACATCGTCAAGTAAAAGAATCGGCGCTTCTCCCGTTGCCCCCTGCATCAAGCCAATCTCGGCCAGTTTAACCGCTAACGCTGTGGTCCGCTGCTGTCCTTGCGAGCCATACGACTGAACATTCTTCCCGTTAAGGTAGAAGTAAACATCGTCCCGGTGCGGTCCCGCTAACGTCGTTCCTTTTTCTACCTCGGTTACCCGAATTTCCTGATACTTTGCAGTTAACTGCTCCCCAACTTCTTCAGCGGTTGCCCCAATCTCCTTCAAAAGGCGAGCGTGGTAACGAATTGTTAGCCTTTCATCTCCCTGAGTAATCCCACGTTGAAACTCCTGGGCGTACTCTTCTAACTGTGCAAGGTACCCAACCCGCTTGGCAATAATCGTTCCACCTAATTCAGCTAACTGAGCAGATAACACATCAAGATACACCTCATCATGCGTTTGGTTAAGTTGGAGCTGCTTAAGATATTGGTTCCGCTGGCGAAGAACTGTCCGGTACTGACTAAGAGCGGCCAGATACCGCGCATCAATCTGACCAAACTCCATGTCAATAAACCGCCGGCGAATAGCTGGAGCTCCCTTTACTAAAGCAAGATCCTCAGGCGCAAATAAAATGACGTTCATCTGCCCAATATATTGAGACAACTTAGCCTGTTCTAACTGATTAACCCGAACTCGTTTTCCGTTCACACCAAGGGAAACACTCAACCGTAATGGTCCCAGTTCCCGGATTACCACTCCGTCAACGTGAGCGGTTTTCTGACCAAACCGGATAAGTTGCCGGTCATTCGCCGTTCGATGACTTCGCGTCATTGCTAAGAGGTAAATTGCCTCTAATAGGTTTGTTTTCCCCTGTGCATTCTGCCCGAGTAACACGTTCGTCTGGGGTGAAAACTCAACTGTGAGGTCCGCATAATTCCGAAAATTCTTGAGGTGTAAACTATCGAGGTGCACGGGGACCCATCGCTTTCAGTGTAACTACCTGCTTGTCGGGAAACGTTACCGTATCACCAGCGCGGAGCTTCTTTCCCCGCCGCTTTTCGGGCTCACCGTTAACCAAGATTTCGTTGGTTGCTAGGTACCACTTAGCCTGTCCCCCCGAAGAAATCAAATCTATACTCTTAAGTAACTGCCCCAAGGTAATTACCGGTTTTCGCAGCTGAAATTCATTTCTCACACAGCATCCCTCACTTTCGTGTCCGTTTCTAATTATAGCTTTTTTGCCCCCTAAAAACAATCAGAAGCGCATAACAGCCGGTTTCAGCTCATTTATAATGATTGAATGGTTTTCTACGTACCCCGAGCGTAATCCCTGTAAACGTCCTTAAAATCGCTTATAGCCCCTAAGCTAAATTTAAATAAAAAAAGAAGGCATGTTTTTAACAACGCCTTCTTCTTTTACTCTTTTCGTTTTTACTATACCGGTTTAAACCGTCCGGACCGGGGTAATCAACTGGATAAAATCACCCTGATCATCACTTGGAACAAGTGTAAACGGCCGGAGTGGCTGGGTAAAGGTCAGCTTAATGGTCGCTTGTCCGAATGACCGCAAAGCATCCTTCATGTAATCCGGATTAAACGAAATCGCAATTCCTTCGCCGGAAAGGGAATTAAACTGCAGTTCTTCTTCGACGTTTCCGACCTCTGGCGAATTTCCAGAGAGGGTTGCCCGCTGAGCATTAGTATCAAGCTCCAGCTTAACAACGTTATTTTGGCCAGCATGCGACAGTAATGACGCCCGTTCAATTGCTTGGAATAAAACACCCGCATTAAATTCCACTTGGGTGCTTGAATCTTGGGGAATTAACCGGGATGTTTCCGGGTACATTCCATCAAGCAACCGAGAATAAAATGCCGTTGTCCCCCACGTAAACAAAATTTGATTTTCAGCAACTCGGAGATGGAGCTGTGCATCATCATCACTAAGCATCCGGGATAGTTCCCGCAGCGCATCTCCAGGAACAATGATGTCATAATCGACTTTAGGGGCGGTTGCTAACGTAATTTTTCGTTGGCTTAGCCGGTGAGAATCCGTTGCAACTGCTAGCAATTCACCGTTATGAATTGTTACGTGAATACCGGTTAACATTGGCCGGCTTTCTTGCTTGGATACGGCAATAACGGTCTGACTAATAATTTGCTTTAAAACGTCACCCGCAATTGTTAGTTGCTCCGCCGTATCAATTTCCGGTAAATGAGGATAATTAACAGCATCTAACCCATTAATTGTAAAGGAAGCTGAACCTGACGTAATGGTCGCTTGGTAATGATCATTAACCGTTACCTTCATTGTTTTTTCAGGAAGTTTTTTAACGATTTCACTGAAAAATCGAGCAGGAAGTACAATGGAGCCCGTTGAATCAATGATTAAATCAGCGTTTGGTGCGGTTACTGGAAGTTGCGTTTGAATGGTGATATCAGCGTTACTTCCTGTTAACGTTAATCCTTCATCAGTTAAATCTAATTTTAATCCCGTTAAAATCTCAATTGCGGTTTTAGTTGAAATAGCTCGTTGAACTGCATTGAGTTCTGTTAAAAAAGCATTTCGGTTTACAGAGAATTCCATGGATGTCCCTCCTGGTTATTAATAATTAATTATAAAGAATAACAGTAATAGTATTAGGGGCTGTTTATTTTGTGGATAACCCCGAAAATAGAGAAAAAGCACGAAACTAGCTTGTTAACAACTTGTGGATAACCACTGGGGATTACCCCGTTATTATGCACAGGTTATTTCTGTAAAGCAGCTTTAATATCGGCAACTGCTTGCCGTAAAGTTGCGTCCTCTTTAAGGGCAGCATCAATTTTGTCGTAGGCGTGAATCACCGTTGTGTGGTCCTTTCCACCGAACTCATTTCCAATCCGGGGAAGGGAGGCATCCGTCATTGTCCGTGAAAGATACATTGCAATTTGACGGGGAACAACGATTGTTTTAACCCGCTTTCGGCCCTTCAAATCGGCAACGGTCACGTGAAAATGGGCAGCAACCTTTTCTTGAATAAGAGCAATTGACAGTTCCGGCCTGATTACTTGTGTGTTGTAGTTTTGGAGCGCTTGGGCGGCTAGATCTGTTGTAATTGGTTTGTTGTTTAGCCGAGAATAGGCAATTACCCGGTTGAGCGCTCCCTGAAGGTCACGCACACTTTTATCTGCCTGGTTATTAGCGATGTATTTAAGGGCATCATCGGTTGCACTTACGTGGTTATCGTCAGCCTTATTCCGGAGGATTGCAATCCGGGTTTCAAGATCAGGAGGAGTGATGTCAACGGAAAGTCCCATTTTAAAGCGGGAAACGAGGCGGTCTTCCAGGTTAGGAATTTGTTCCGGCTGGCGATCAGAGGTAAAGACAATTTGCTTATTCTTTTCAAATAAATCCTCAAATGTATGGAAGAATTCTTCCTTGGTAGAATCCTTATCCGCAAAAAATTGAATATCGTCAATTAAAAGGAGATCAACGTTCCGGTATGCATCACGGAACTCAGATTGGCGATTATTCCGGATTGAATCAATAAAGTCATTCGTGAATGTTTCGCTGGAAACAAACCGGATGGTGTAATTGGGGTTAATTTCAAGCATACGGTGCCCAATGGCCTGCATCAAGTGGGTTTTTCCCAAACCAACGCCACCATAAATTAATAGTGGATTATACATTGACCCCGGTTGTTCGGCGACTGATAGGGCTGCTGCTTGGGCCATCCGGTTACCTTCACCCACAACGAAGTTTTCAAAGGTGTAGTGATCGTTGAGGGATGAGGGTTTCATGTATGCTGGAACCTGATCGAAGTCGTTGTTAATCCCATTTTGAGCTGCAGATTTTGGGGATTGACCGGTATCGTGAGTCACCGTTTGGGATAACGGGTTTGCGTCTTCTGGCACCTGCGCCAGGATTGTAATGGTGTCCTTTGTTGATTTTTTTAATAGGGCACTTACCTTTTCTGCAAGCGTATCACGCCAAAAGTCGGCGTGAAACTGGGTTGGAACGGTAATTGTTAACACGTTATCCGTAAATGATTCAGGAGTTGCCGTTTCGACCCAGGTTGCAAATGAAGTTGGAGAAAGATCCTGACGGAGGGTGTCGCTAATGAATTGCCAGATGGTCGCTAAACTTGGTTGACTTTGATTCGCCACGACAAATTCCTCCTTACTTAACTTAGAATTACGCACCTAGTCTACCATAATGGTTTCCTTTTTTTCCACAACTGTTTTGTTTTTATGGGATTAATTCACAGATTGCGAGTAAAAATATCCCCTAAACACACAAAGAAGGAATAATTTGTCCACAGGAAATGTGAATTGTGGGGATATTTCAAAAAAGTTACGAACAAATCACAGAAGTTTTACACCATGTAAACCCCTAAAAAATAAAGCACATTAAAGCTTATCCACAAAATCCACAAAGCTGTGCACACCCTTATCCAAGGGGCGTGAATTTGCGTATAATTTTGCAAAATGTGGGGATTAAGTGCGAATAATGTTTGATTTTATCCACACTATCCACAACAATGTCCACTGTTTTTGTGGATATTCATAAAGGAGTGCTCGGATTTTCCGGGAAAAACTTCTTTTCATTTATGAGGCGGTATGGTAGGCTTATAGGGTAAGTCTTAGCCTAGCAGTTGATTCGGGAAGCCGGTCAATCTTGTTAGGAAATTGAATAGGAGGTGCAGCAGCATGAAGCGAACATACCAACCAAAGAAGCGGCACCGGCAACGGGTTCATGGTTTCCGGAAGCGGATGAGCACGAGCAATGGCCGGAAGGTGCTTGCACGGCGTCGTCGGAAGGGCAGAAAAGTATTGTCTGCATAGGCCACTGGACCGTCAGTGGTCTTTTTCTTTTACGGTTATAAGGAAAAAAGCCACGGATTTTTGGAGATGGATTATGAGAAAATCATATCGCGTCAAAAAAGAAGCGGAGTTTCAGCGGGTCTTCACGACCGGTAAATCGTATGCTAACCGCCAGTTTGTTGTGTACGTTTTAGAAAAGCCAAATCAGCCTCATTTTCGGGTAGGGATCTCAGTGGGGAAAAAGATTGGTAATTCTGTGGCGCGGAACTGGGTTAAGCGGCGGATTCGGCAGAGCCTAACGGAACTTAAGCCCCAATTAAAGCAGGATTGCGATTTTTTGGTAATTGCGCGGCCGACCGTTTCTGGAATGGCAATGAGGGACGTTAAGCGTCACCTAGTGCACGTTCTGCGACTCGCGAAGATTTTACCAGCTGAATAAGAGGAATTACGCATGAAGAAAAAACACAGGCGCGGACTTGTTATTCTAAGTGTGATGGTGCTGCCGTTACTATTAGCGGGGTGCGGAACGAGTAACGTTACTGCTCATAGTACAGGGATTTGGGACCATTACGTAATTTGGAACTTTATCCGGGCAATTGAATGGCTTAGTCACTTATTTGGTAACAATTACGGGTGGGGAATTATTGTTTTCACCGTAATTGTGCGGATTATTATTCTCCCGCTGATGTTCTATCAAAATAAGTCAATGCGGAAGACAACCGAACTACAGCCGCAATTTAAGGCGTTGCAGGCGAAGTACCCTGATGCCCGGACTGACCCGGACCAGGCGCGGGCAATGCAAGAAGAGCAGCAAAAGTTATATGCGGATGCCGGAATTTCGCCGGTTGCCGGGTGTTTGCCGATGTTGGTTCAGATGCCCGTGTTGATTGCCCTGTATCAGGCAATTTTTCGGTCACCAGTTCTTAAATCTGGCCACTTTTTCTGGATGGAATTGGGGGACAAAGATCCGTACTACATCATGCCAATTTTGGCGGCGTTGTTTACGTTCTTAACGTCATATCTAAGTATGATGTCCCAGCCAGAACAAAATGGAATGACGAAGGTCATGACGTATGGAATGTCAATTATGACACTTATCATGGCTATTAATTTCCCGGCCGCATTGTCGCTGTACTGGATGATTACCAATGCCTTTTCTGTTGGACAAATCTTGTTAATTTCAAATCCGTTTAAGATTCGACGTGAACGGGAGGAACAGGAACGGCAAGCGAAAGAAGCGCAGCGAAGGAAACAAAAGGCGCGGCAAAAGGCGCTGAAAAACCGAAAAAAGGGTTAGCATTGTGATTAAGGCTTTAGCATGGTGTCATCATTGTAGTGAGGTGGATACACCATGTTTTTTATGGTAACGAAACAAGGAGGCTGTACTTTACGTCACAGCCTCCTTGTTTTGTCATAATCTAATATTATAAAACAAACGAGTGGAGTGCGAATCAACCGCGGAATTCATCCTCCGTACTTTGTTCCCAACGCCACCCGTCTTTTAACTTTTTTACGTGTTTAGCTAATCGGCAGCGATTGGTTCGCGGATTAGCTTCATACTTACATGATCCGTAATGCGCAGCCACTTCGTTTCGTTTGTAGTGGTTGGATCGGCATTTTCCGTTAGCTCACGGTTAACAACCATGGTGTCTAACGTGTGTAACCAATTAGCAATTTTTTGGTAGTTTGCCAAAATAGCTTCCCGAACATCCCGGTCATCATTGAACTGGAAATAAACCCCCGTGTACCATGTTTGGCCGTTAAGAATCTGCTTAGCAAGATTTTTAAGAAAAACGCGTTTATGATCAACAGCACTAAAATCTAGCATGATATTGTCAACCGTAATTACTCCGGTTGAGAGGTTTTTGCGTATAAATGCAGTGATGTTTCGTACTTGTTCCATTTTGTCCCCCGTAATAGTATGCTAGTTACTTATCTGTGTTTGACCACTTGTTGTAGTCGTCATCGTTCATGGCCTCAACCTGACCAAGACGATAGCCATTACCGACCTGCGAGAAGAAATCGTGGTTTGACGTAGTGGTCGAGATTCCGTTAATAACAATCGGTTCAACGTCGTCAGCGGTGTCCGGGAAAATTGGATCCATTCCAAGGTTCATCAGTGCCTTATTGGCATTATACCGAACGAATGTGAGAACTTTATCTGTCCACCCAACTTCATCATAAAGAAGCTTCGTGTATTTTTCTTCGTTGTCATAGAGCTGGTATAAGAAGTCATATAGCCAGTCCTTCACGGCATCTTGTTCGTTTTGGCTCCGTTCCTTTAGACCAAGTTGGAATTTGTATCCGATATACGTACCGTGAACCGATTCATCCCGTAAAATTAGCTTGATAATTTCAGCCGTATTAGCAAGCTGATTATGGCCAAGATAGTACAGTGGGGTGTAAAACCCGGAGTAAAAGAGGCATGTTTCAAGGAAAACATTGGCGACCTTTTGTTTGAGCGGGTCAGCGGACGTGTCTTTGTAAATGTCGGCAATCCAGTTTGCCTTATTTTGGAGGTATTCTTCCGAATCACTCCACTCAAAGATTTCATTGATTTCTTCTGGTGTATTTAATGTTGAGAAGATCGTGGAGTAACTTTTAGCGTGGACGGATTCCATGAACTGAATGTTGTTAAGGACTGCCGTTTCATGCTGTGTCCGGACGTGTCGTCTGAGGGAGGCCATTCCGTCTTGGGATTGAACAGTATCTAATAAGGTTAATCCGCCAAAGACGTGGCCGACTAGGTACTTGTGCTTATCATCGAGCTTCCGCCAATCAGGAAGGTCGTTAGAAACCGGAACCCGAGTATCAAGCCAGAATTGTTCGGTAAGTTTTTCCCAGGTTGCCTTGTCAATTTCATCGTTGATCTGGTTCCAGTTAATTGATTTGTAACTTTTATCTACCATAGTGAATAACCCCTCCGCTTTAATTAATTGTTTTCAACAAGTGTGGTGTAAATGCGAGCAACGTCACTGGTTGTTCCCCGCAGTTCGTAATCGTCAAGGAACGGAGCGTTGAACTGCTCCGCATATCGCCGCGCAGTTAAGCAATACTGTTGATTAAAGTTCCGGTTCCCTGAACCAATAACACCGCGACAATGAGCACTGTTATCATTATACTCAATGTATTCGCCGAGGGAATTAGTCATTAACTCCTTGACCCCATTATCAATGCCATTCCCTCCGTCCAGATACGTCGGGACGAAAACAAAGAAATCAGCGGTTTCATCTGTAAATGGCGTTACGTCGCTGATCTCCTTAGCGTTGATTAGCGGTGCCTGGTCATCCTTGGCGTGCTGTTGTTCAGCGTAGTCCGTTAATTTTTGAATAAACGTGCGCGTGTTCCCTTCAATGGAAATAAACAAAATATTAATCATCCTCACAGCCTCCCCGGTAATTTGATGTTCACGGTGCACTATTCCACATCAAACCACAATATATTGTGGTTAACGCTTGTTAGCTTACAAGATATTCCGTTCACTTGCAAGGGGTGATTTCCTAACTAGGGAACTTTTATATAATTATTTCGCCATAGTTTGTTAATTTTTATGCATATTATTATTACGTTCGTTTAATTTATGCAGTGGGTCCGGTAATAATAGGGGCCGGGCTAATTATTTATGAATACGATAGTAGACTTAGGTGGTGGTGAAATAACATGTAGAAACAACAAAAATTGGGATCTAGGAATTGTTCTTATGTTAGTAGTAATTTATGGGTTAAGAATGCAATTATTTTTACAGGGGAGTAGTTCGGCTTCTCTTTGGCCCCGCCGGAAAGACGTTTTTAGGACGCGATTGAGCCGGGGGCATTTACTGCGGTTGCAATTATCACGTATCGCTACGCAAATGTGCATCTTAACGCGGAGTTGCGGATGCAAGAAGAGGATGATGACTAAACTAAACGCGCCGCCTATGGGTAATTCAGGAGACGATGGGTGAGCACCACGTGAACGGGAGGATCGTTGTTGGGACTTCAAGAAGGCTAACGGTAGCGTACATTCCGTGAGCGACATTAGCAAGGATGGGTGGAAGTGTTAGTGTGAACGTATGTTTGTAAAAATGAATTGAAGACGCGGCATAAAGCGTCACAATTATTCCCTAAAATAAAACCATAACCTCTTATAACAAGCTGCTAATTTAAATACTTCTCAGGTTAGTGGCGCCCGAAAACAAAGTTCTCCTGGCCGTTAGCCGTGGTTAGCGGTCCTCCTTTTTCATGATATATCCATTTTCGGGTTGAGAAAATTTAGGTGATTTATTAAATTTTTCTCCATCAACTGGGAAGCCGAGACGTGTTTTTCTATCCCATTAACGGCTCAAATGAGCTAAGTTGCACGTTTCAAACGGGACGTTTTCATTACGAAAGCGGCCCGTTTTTTGCGTCGGATCCAGTAAAAAACATAAAAGTGTAATAAAAGAACAGGGAAGATGCGCTAAAATATAAAATGGAGGGGAGGCTAAAAGCAGGAATAAAGCCTCTTGGGTGAACTTATTTAGTAATTGTTTTTTAAGGATGGATTTAAACAGAATGAAACGAATTTTTACACGGGAGTTTTGGAAATTGCCTGACTTTTGGCATAACCGGCGGTTAAGGTTAATTGCGGTTCTTTTGACATTAATCGTGGTTTTGTGTGCCGGAATGGCCTGCTGGGCAAACTGGATCGTGGGTATAATTGTGCTTATTTTAGGGAGCGGAATGCTCGGGATGGTGTATGGCGTTTTGCGGCAGATTACCCACGATACTAATAACTACATTGCGAACCTATCACACCGGATTGATCAAGGGGAGCAAGAAGCGCTGATTAGGATGCCAATCGGGGTACTGTTTTATAACGGTGATAATGTCGTTGAATGGCTGAACCCGTACATGCAACAGTACTTTGGCAAGGAAGATGTTCTTGGTAAGTCATTGGGTGAAAGTGCCCCACAATTAATGCAATTGATTACGAAACATCAGGATGCCAAGAAGCCGGTGGAGGTGACCTGGCAGGGGAACACTTTCCGGATGATGATTCAGCGGGAAATTAATGCGGTTTACCTGATGGATATTACGCACTATGCCGAGATTCAGCAGGAATATGACGATTCGCGGGTTGTTATTGGACAAATCTTTCTGGATAACTACGATGAAGTGACGGAATCGATGTCGGATAAGCGGGTCTCAAATCTAAGTAACTTTATCACCAATGAATTATCAGACTGGGCGCGCCAGTTTGGCCTGTTTTTAAAGCGGATTGATGAGGATCACTTTTTCTTAGTGGGGTATACCAAGATGTTGGCGGCACTGGAAAAGGATAAATTTCAAATTCTTGATCTAATTCGCGAGCGGACGGCCAAGACAAACTTCCCGGTAACCCTTAGTATGGGAATTGCGTTCGGAAGTGCGGACCTTGCTTCCTTATCCGGTCAGGCGCAACGGAATCTTGATCTTGCTCTTGGTCGGGGCGGCGATCAGGTGGTTGTTCGGGGCGAAACCGGTGATGCCCGGTTCTATGGGGGAAAGACGAATCCGATGGAGAAGCGAACCCGGGTGCGGGCGCGGATGATTTCTCAAGCACTCCAAGAATTAATTTCTCAGGCGAGTCAGGTACTTGTCATGGGGCACCAACAACCGGATATGGATGCACTAGGAGCAAGCCTTGGGATTCGGCGAATTGCTGCGATGAACGGGAAGGAGTGTCAGGTGGTTGTAAACCCCGAAAAGGTGCACACGGATGTTGAGCGCCTTTTAGCTGAAACGGCGAAGTATCCTGAATTAGATCAGGTAATTGTTACCCCCAAAGAAGCGCTGGCAATGGCAACGGACGATACGTTGCTAATCATGGTAGATCATTCCCGGCCGTCAATTACCATTAGTCCGGAATTGTATGAGCGATTAAAGGGTCGGGTAGTAGTAATTGATCATCATCGGCGAAGCGAAGAGTTCCCTGAAAACCCACAGTTGGTTTATATTGAACCGTATGCTAGTTCTACGTGTGAACTGGTGACGGAAATGTTTGAGTACCAGTCCCGGGATAGTGAGCCAATTAATCGTTTGGAAGCAACGGCAATGTTAGCCGGAATCGTGGTGGATACCCAGTCATTTGCCAACCACACCGGAACGCGAACGTTTGATGCGGCTAGTTTCCTACGATCAGCAGGGGCGGATGCCCAAATGGTACGACACTTTATGCGGGAAAGCATGCATAACTTTATGCAGCGGAACCACCTAATTGACCGGGCTGAATTTATTGATGATAATGTAATTGTGATGGGTGAAGAAGACTGCCAGTATGACCCGGTAACCGCCGCACAGGCAGCGGATGCATTACTTGATGTAAGTGGCGTTGAAGCCTCATTTGTGATCACCCGGCGGGATAAGGAAACCGTGGGAATTTCAGCTCGGAGTATTGGGAAGACAAACGTCCAGTTGATAATGGAAAAATTTGGCGGCGGCGGGCACCTAACTAATGCTGCTGCGCAGCTAACGGACGTGACGGTTGCTGATACTAAGCAACGATTATTGGAAATTTTGAATGGCACTGCTGGTGAGGAACCGGCAGAAGAGATTGACCAGCCAAATGATGATTAGGAGTGATAAGAATGAAGGTTATTTTTACCCAGGATGTCCGTGGTAAGGGAAGCCGTGGTGAAGTTAAGGAAGTTCCCGATGGCTATGCTAACTTTCTAATCAAGAATAGTAAGGCGAAACTAGCAAGTGCGCAGGCAATGAGCCAACTTCGCGGGCAGCAACGAGCAGAGGCCAAAAAGGAAGCGGCTGCACTAGCGGAAGCGAAGGAGTTGAAAGCGAAGCTCGAGTCCGGGGACTACGTTGTTGAAATGCGGGCTAAGGCGGGAACGGATGGACGCCTTTTCGGGTCGATTACGACGAAGCAAATTGCCCAGGAATTAACGAAGCAATACGGGCTCCACGTCGATAAGCGTAAGATGAAGTTGACTGCGCCAATCCGGTCGATGGGTTATGTGAACGTCCCGGCGAAATTGCACAACGATGTTACGGCGACGATTCGCGTGCATATTGCAGAGAAATAGAAGGGGCACAAAAATGGAAAAAACGAGCGTGGTGGAAATAATCCCTGAACGGAGCGTGCCAAATTGGAAAGGGCGTGTTTTTCCGCTTAGCTCGTTTGTTTTATATAAGAGAGGCTGATAACCTCTTTATCAATTAGCTAACGGGGAATTAACCAATGGATAATAGTGAGATTTTAGGAAACGTCCCACCCCAGGACTTAGAAGCAGAGCAAGCGGTTTTGGGGTCGGTATTAATTAGTGGGGTTGCAGGCGATACGTTGGCGGCGGCTCATGAATTCGTCGAGCCAGACGACTTTTATCACAAGGCAAACCAGTTGATTTTCAAGGCAATGCTGACGGTAGATGATAACGGTGACGAAATTGATATGGTCACCTTACAGGCGGAACTAAGCGGAAATAATGAATTGGACGATATTGGCGGCCTTGATTACCTGGCCGAATTGGTTGATGCCAGTCCATCAGCCGCTAATGTGGCGTACTATGCGCAATTGGTACGAAATAGCGCAATCCGGCGGCGGTTAATTACCGTGGCAAACGGAATGATTGCGGATGCCCAGCGAAATGATGATGTTACGGGGCTTTTAGATAACGCCGAGCAAGCCATCATGAACGTTGCGGATGAACGTTCCGGCGAGGGCTTCCGCCGGGTGCGGGATGTTATTGCCGCTGAGTTAGATCATATTAGTGAATTAGCGGACAATAATGAAGAGATTACTGGGTTGCCGACCGGATACCGGGAGTTTGATCTTAAAACATCGGGGTTACAGCCGGATAACCTGATTATTTTAGCTGCCCGGCCAGCCGTAGGGAAAACGGCGTTAGCTCTTAATATTGCGCAGAATGTCGCCGTTAGTGATCAAAGCAAAACGGTAGCGATTTTTTCCTTGGAAATGAGTGCAGAATCATTGGTTAGCCGGATGTTGTGTGCTGAGGGAACGATTAAGGCGGATAATCTTCGGAGTGGTAATCTGTCTGCCGATGAATGGGAAAGCTTAATGATGGCGGCAAGTGCCTTAAGTGGGGCGTCGATTTACATTGACGACACACCGGGAATCAAAATGAGTGAAATCAGAGCAAAGGCCCGCCGGCTTGCTAAGGAGCAGAACGGGTTAGATCTGATTGTTGTTGATTACCTCCAGCTGATTGAAGGCTCGACCAAGGAAAGCCGGCAGCAGGAAGTATCGGAGATTTCCCGACAACTTAAAAAGCTTGCTAAAGAGCTAAATGTTCCAATTATCGCCCTGTCCCAGTTATCCCGGGGGGTTGAGCAACGGCAGGATAAACGGCCAGTGTTGTCTGATATTCGGGAATCTGGGTCAATTGAACAGGATGCTGATATTGTTACTTTTTTATACCGGGAGGATTACTATGACCGGGATAATGGTAATGATGAGGAGGACCAGCAAGAGCAAGCAAACGACTCCAACGATTCAGATGCCGGTGATGTGGAATTAATCATTGAAAAAAACCGGGCGGGATCCCGGGGAACGGTGCACCTAATGTTCATGAAGGCGTACAACAAATTTGCTAACCTTGCATATCAAGATGAACCGTAGATTTTATCTTGTTTTTTGGTAAAAATACCGGTAAAATGCAACTATTAATTAATTTATGATAAGGGATGATGTCATGGGATTTGAAATTAAGAATGAAACCAAGCAATACGTGGTTGAACTACATGCCCACCGACATCAGGTGCTTCTTCGGAAAAATGATCGGGATAACAATCGTTAACAAGGAGAAGTGACCATTAATGAAAAAACAGAATAATAGTAAGCAGCAGAGCGAACGGCTTGGTGTAATTGGGTTAAGTGCCATTGTTTTGAGCGCGATGCTTGGGGGGGGGATTTTTGATTTACCCAAAAACATGGCAGTGTGTGCTGGCCCGCTCGGAACCATTTTGGCGTGGGGCATTGCCGGGATTGGAATGTGGTTTGTAACGGCAATGTTCCTTAAGTTGGCGGAGCTAAAACCTAATCTTACAACTGGGTTGTATAAATACGGCGAAGCTGGTTTCGGGAAATTTGCTGGCTTCTTTGTATCGTGGGGCTACTGGGTATGCGAAAGTTTCTCCAACGTTGCTTATGCCATTTTATTAATGAGTACGCTTAACTATTTCTTTCCGGGGGACTTTACAGGAGGAAATAATTGGGCGGCAGTTATTGGCGGCAGTATTGTTCTTTGGGGAATGTCGTTAATTATCTTATTCGGTGTTCGCCAGGCAAGCTGGGTGAACCTGGTAGGAACGATTGTCCGGTTGGCAGCAGTTGCTATTTTCATTATTGCGGTTGCAGCGCAGTTTCGCTGGATTCGGTTTAGCGCTAACTTTACGGCAACACGGTCATTTACCGCGGCCATGCCCGCAATGGGGCACCTAGGGAAACAAGTAGTTCTTGCCCTTCCGGCAACGTTATGGGCGTTTGGCGGAATCGAGGGCGCTGTTGTGTTATCGGACCGGGCGAAATCTCAGCAAGCTGTTCGCCAGGCAACGGCTATCGGTTTCTTCGGGTGCTTAGCGCTTTATATGCTGGTATCCTTATTACCAATGGGAATGAAACCGTATGGCATAATCGCTAAGTTAGGGTCACCGTCAACGGCTGGTCTTTTAACAATGGCACTGCATAGTCCGGCTGGCCGGGTAATTATGGCTGGTGGTTTGCTGGTGTCCGTCTTTTCATGCTGGTTGACGTGGACAATGATGCTGATGGAAATGCCGTATGCTGCTGCTAAGGATGGAGCCTTTCCACTCATTTTTGCCCGGGAAAGTAAGAACCACGTTCCAGTAATTTCGCTTTTCGCGGCAACGTTTTTAATGCAGGTAGTCTTATTAGTAGCCCATTTTGCTAATAATGCGTTTCAGTTGGCGTACACCGTCGTGGCAACAATGACGGTTCCGCCGTATATGATTAGTGCCCTTTATCTGGTAAAACTGGCGTTTCGGGCAGATAATTACCCGGGAAATAAGGGACGAATCAGTGCCTTAATTACCGGAATTTTAGCAGTGATTTATACCGTGATGATGGGGTTAGTATCTGGTGTTAAGTATGTAATGATTGCCTTTGTTGTGTACGCACTGGGGATTCCATTATTCATCAAGGCCCGGCACGAACAATCTCCTGGTGAGCCTGTTTTTACCCGCGGGGAGCGTTGGTTTGTTGTAGCGATTATTATTATTGCTGTGGGGGCTATCCTAGTGTATTACTGTTAAGAGCGAGAGTAAGTAGTGAGAATATGATGAAATAATGTTCCTCCAAGTCTTAGCTAAAGAGTGCTGCGGCTTGGGGGATTGTTGTGTTGATGGAGGAGGGGACGCTTAAGGAAGCGTTATTTACATAATGGGATGAATTTTCTTTTTTAAATTGTGAAAAACGATACTTATTTTGGCAAAAAGTAACAATTTGTGAAAAAATATGTTATATTGTGCTTGTGCTATTGTTGATAAAAACCTTCAGGGGGAGTGATACTTATGGGACTTGAGAAAGTCAAATATAAAGGATTTATTTTTCCGATTGTGATTGGATTAATTATCTGGTTTACGGCACCGGTGCGGCCAGCGGGTGTTTCGGTCGTTGCCTGGCACATGCTGGCATTATTTATTGCTACGATTGTAGGCTGTATCACCCAGCCGATTTCAATTGCTGGGGTTACCTTGATTGGATTTACGCTGATGATTTTCACTGGCCTTGTTCCAATGAAGCCAGCCCTGGCAGCCTTCAGTAACTCAGCGGCATGGCTAATTGCTATGGCCTTCCTGATTTCTCGGGGATTCATTAAGACCGGGCTTGGCCGTCGAATTGCCTTAAACTTCATTAAGTGGTTTGGAAAACGGTCATTGGGTTTAGGATATGCCGTTGCTGGGGTTGACCTGGTAACATCGGTTGCAACGCCAAGTAATACGGCTCGGGCTGGGGGTATCGTGTACCCAATCGTTGCTTCTTTGGCGGATACGTTTGATTCCCAGCCGGATAATGGGGCGTCAGCACGGAAGATCGGGTCATACCTGGTATTTACGGAATTCCACATTAACTTGATTACGAGTGCGATGTTTATGACGGCGATGGCACCAAACCTGGTTGTTGTGGCTCTTGCTAAGCAGCTTGGGGTACACATTACGTGGTTTGGCTGGTTTGTCGCCGGTGCTTTGCCGGGGGTTCTTTGTTTGTTACTGGTACCATTCTTGATTTATAAAATTTTCCCGCCGAAGGTTAAGGAAACGCCAAACGCAAAGGAATGGGCGCAGGATAAGTTGGCTGAAATGGGGCCGATGAAGATGTCCGAAAAAATTATGGGAATCGTCTTCATTTTAACGTTGGTTCTTTGGATGATTTCGAGTTTTATCGGGGTTGAAGCCTATGCCGTTGGGTTCTTAGCCATTGTTTTACTACTCGTTACGGGTGTTTTGAGCGTAAAGGATTTATTAAACGAAACTGGTGCTTGGAATGTTTTGATCTGGCTGTCAATCCTGGTCTTCATGGCAGCGCAGTTGACCAAAATGGGCTTTATTCCGTGGATGGTTAAGGCCTTTGGTGGCATGCTACACGGAATCAATTGGATTGTCGTGCTGGTAGCCTTAATGCTTTTCTACTTCTACAGTCACTATCTGTTTGCAAGTGCTACCGCCCATTCTACGGCGATGTACGGGGCTCTTTTGGGGGTAGCTTTGGCAGCTCACGTGCCAACAATGTTAGCTGCAATGATGCTGGCTTTTGTTACGGCGCTGATGGGCTCCACTACGCACTACGCAAATGGTCCGGCTTCTATCTTGGCAACGTCAGGGTACGTTAAGCAGTCAACGTGGTGGAAGTTAAACGTTGTGATGGGAATTGTTTACCTGCTAGTTTTCGGATTGGTTGGTCCGCTGTGGATGAAACTAATTGGAATGTGGTAGTTGTCATTTGAATAGCGTAAAAACTAAGGGGTTGGGACAGTTGTCCTAACCCCTTAGTTTTTAATGGATGATGCTTGCCTGTGTAAGATAATCTATCATATAATCTGATGGTAGTTAATTACTATAAGCATTAATTTAGTGAGGTAACCAATGAATTCTTCAGGAAAAAATGTTGTAAAGGGAATCTTTTTGGCCGCCCTTGCGTCCGCAATGTGGGGGATTTCAGGAACGGTTCTTCAGTTAATTTCGCATAATTTAAAGGTTCCAGAGGCTTGGCTTCTGTCAGCCCGGACGCTTAGTTCAGGGGTGCTTCTCCTAGTAATTAGCGCGTTAATTTATCGGCGTAAAATTTTTGATGTTTTCCGGTCATGGCGATCAGTGATGTGGTTGGTAGCATACGCCGCCCTTGGATTAATGGCTAACCTGTATACATTTTATTTGGCAATTCAGACGGGGAATTCACCAGCTGCTACAATTTTACAATACCTTGCGCCCCTCTTTATTGTTATTGGCGGCCTTTTCATTGGAAACCGGCCGTTAAAGACGGATATAATTGCGTTTATCCTTGCTCTTATTGGGGTAGTCCTTGCGCTTACGAAGGGGAACCTTGGGCAACTTTCCATTTCGGTGACGTCCCTGCTGTGGGGACTTGGTTCGGGATTAACGGCGGCGTTTTATGTGGCCCTTCCCCGGCCGTTGGTTAAGGACGGGAACCCACCAATTGTAATTCTTGGATGGGGGACAATGATTGCAGGAATCCTCTTTAACTTGTACCATCCATTTTGGGTTCAAGTGCCGCATCTCAGTTTAGCAGTAATCGGCTCGGTTGCCACAACGGTGATTGCGGGAACAATTTTGCCGTTCAGTTTGTTATTGTATGCGACAAAGTTTGCTAGTTCCGATGTTATTAGTATTATGGACGCCGTACAACCAACCGTGACGTCAATTTTGTGCTTCTTGTTTTTAGGAGTAAAGTTGAGTTTGATTGAAGTTAGTGGAATGGTGCTTGTTGTGATTGGAATTTACGTATTACAGCACGGTCGGCGGCAGTACGAGGAGAAGCAGATACAACAGGATGCGTTTGATGATTAACTGTGAGGTACGAAAGCCGATAAGGACCCGGAGCGCAAGGCGAAACCTCGCGAAGAGCGAATGAGAGCTTGTTTTAGGGAGAATATTGCCTAATAATCATGTGACAGAAGTATTTATAGTTTTAGGAATGTGGAGGCTGTGACGAAAGTTACAACCTCCTTGTTGTTTACGCATAATCCGCGATTAAAACAAACGGGTCGAATGGAATTATTTTCTAAACTTATATTTTGTGATTTATACGGCTTTAGTTTTCTGCGCTCATTTCCTTTGTTTTAATGTGCTCGCTTTTTTACGAAATAGAATCGTTTTTTCAAAATGAAAAAGAACAACCAAAAATTTGCAATTTGTCAAGTAAGCGTTACAATGATGACGAAGGAGGGGTTGGAATGGATTTGCGAACGATGAATATTCATCGACAGCGCGATTTTAAACGCTGGCAGCAGTTTCTTGAAGCAAACGGAATCCACGTTTTTAATGAACGGGAGGTGCGGCCGGTTGAGCAAACCTTTGGGTGGTTTGATGGTGATCAGTTGGTTGCAACGGGTTCCGTTGCGGGAAACGTCCTCAAATACATTGCGATTGCTTCGGACTATCAAGAAAACGGAGCAACCTTCAATATGGTGGTTAGTCAGCTTGTGTCCGCGGCAGCTCAGCAAGGGCAGTTCCACCTAATGGTGTTTACTAAGCCGCAGTACGTAAAGAGTTTTCAGTATGTTGGGTTTACGCTCCTAGCGCAAACGGAAATGGGTGCCGTTCTTGAAACCGGAATGCCAACGATTTCAACGTACTTAAAGGGGCTTCCTCGGGTAAAGAATCAACAGGATAAGCGGGTAGCCGGAATTGTAATGAACGCGAACCCGTTTACCAGGGGGCACCGGTTTTTAGTCGAGCAGGCAAGTCGTGAAAATGATGTGGTGTATGTTTTTGTAGTGAGCCAAGATGCATCGTTATTTACAACTGCAGAGCGGACAAAGTTAGTTCAGGCTGGGACGGCTGATTTAAAAAACGTTTTAGTTGTTCCGGGAAGGGAATACATGGTAAGCGGGGCAACGTTCCCGGCATACTTCCTAAAAGATGACCAAAACGTTGGGCGTTACCAGGCGGCACTTGATGCAACGTTGTTTAAGAAGCAGGTTGCACCGGCGTTGAACATTACAGCCCGTTACCTTGGAAGTGAGCCGTACTCGAAAACAACGGAGGTTTACAACGAAGAGTTGCACCGAATCCTTCCGCCAGAAATTACGGTGCGGATTATTAACCGGACGGCAATTGTGGATGGGACGATTGTAACGGCGACAAAGGTACGCGCCGCGCTGGCTGCAGATGATGCGGAGCAGGTTGCTCGGCTGGTTCCTTCAACTACGATGGCATACGTGAAAGAAAATTGGGACGAATTGCGTCAGCGGGCGCAGGAAAGGATGAGGCAGAATGGAGATTAAGCAGACTGCAATGGCGGGGACGCTTGAATCCTCGGATATTCAAATTACGATCAGTGCCGCTCCAGAATTAACGATTGATCTTGATTCATCAGTCGCTGATTTATACGGTGAACAAATCGAAAAGGTGATTAAGGAAACGCTAGCAGCGTACGGAATTGAAGGAGCCCACGTTAAGGCTGTTGATAAAGGTGCGCTGGATTGTGTAATCAAGGCGCGGACAATGGCTGCAGCACAGCGGGCCCTTGGAACAAGTGCAACGCCAGACTGGGAGGTGCTCTAATAATGGAAGAACGATTACGGCGGACGATGATGTTTGTCCCGGGAAATAACGCCGGGATGGTTCGGGATGCTGGAATTTACGGTGCAGATTCAATTATGTTTGACCTGGAAGATTCAGTATCCTTGGCAGAAAAGGATGCAGCCCGGATCTTAGTGTATGAAGCATTGAAAACCCAGGACTATGGTGATGCTGAGCTGGTCGTGCGGGTAAACGGGATCGACACGGAGTTCTTTAAGGCGGACGTTTATGCCATGGTTAAGGCGGGGGTCGACGTTATCCGGTTGCCAAAGGTTGAGTCCGGAAAAATGATGATCGACCTTGTTGCAACGGTTGAGGAAGCTGAGAAACACTTTGGGCGAAAGGTTGGTTCAACGAAGGTAATGGCTGCGATTGAAAGTGCCCGGGGCGTGATGAAGGCCTTTGAGATTGCTGAAAGTACCGACCGGATGATGGGAATGGCCCTTTCAGCTGAAGACTACACAACAGATATGAAGACGCACCGGTACCCGGATGGAGCAGAACTTGAATTTGCACGGAACATGATTATCCACGCTGCCCGGGCTGCTGGAATTGCAGCGTTTGACACCGTCTTTACTAATATGAATGATATTGCTGGGTTTAAGCGGGAGACGGAACATATCCATGAACTTGGATTTGACGGCAAATCCCTGATTAATCCACGGCAAATTGATATGGTCAATAAGGTTTACGAACCAACCCGTGCGGAAGTTGAAGACGCACTTGACGTTGAGGCGGCCATTAAAGAAGCGCATGCTAAGGGATCTGGGGTTATTTCCATGAACGGTCAAATGGTTGACCGCCCAGTTGTTCTTCGGGCGCAACGGGTATTACGGTTAGCACGGGCGTCACACTTACTTAACGAGGAGGGCGAGTACATTGAAGAATAGTCTTAACCGGGAATTATCAGCCGAACTGTTAAAGGAAAAGGACTACCAGCCATTCGAAAACGCGACGATTGGTAACCCTGAAATCCAGCGAACCGCACCAACCGTGCGTGTTTCAACCGGGGACGGAAAGCTGGTTGATTCCATTGCAGATGTGGTGAAGAAGACCCTGAAAGATGGAATGACAATTTCGTTCCACCATCATTTGCGGGAAGGAGATTTCATCTTTAACCAGGTAATGGATGAAATCATTAAGCAGGGCTTCAAGGACTTAACGTTGGCTCCGTCGTCGCTGACAAACGTGATGAATGATAAGGTGATTGAAGCGATTAAGGCGGGAGTTATTACTAATATTACTAGCTCTGGAATGCGGGGAAGTCTAGGAGAAGCAGTGTCCCATGGGTTATTGCAGAACCCCGTTATTTTCCGGTCTCACGGTGGCCGGGCTCGGGCCATTGAAAATGGTGATATCAAGATTGATGTGGCCTTTTTAGGGGTGCCAAATGCTGACCGGGTCGGAAATGCCAACGGGATGGAAGGTGATGCTGTCTTCGGTTCCCTTGGGTACGCCTTAATGGATGCAAATTATGCCGATAAGGTTGTTTTGTTGACGGATAACATCGTTGATTATCCGAATACACCTGCTTCAATTAAGCAAACGCAGGTTGACTACGTGGTTAAGGTTGATCAGGTGGGGGATCCTGACCGGATTGGAACCGGGGCAACACGGTTTACGAAGAATCCGAAGGACCTGAAGATCGCTAAGATGGTTAACGATGTAATTACCCATTCACCATACTTCAAACAGGGCTTCTCATTCCAGACGGGTTCTGGTGGGGCTGCGTTGGCCGTTGCCCGGTACTTGCGGGAATCAATGATTGATAAGAACATTACCGCTTCGTTTGCTTTAGGCGGGATCACGACCCCAATTGTTAAGTTGCTCGAAGAAGGTTTAGTTAACCGGGTAATGGACGTGCAGGATTTTGATAAGGGTGCGGCTGATTCAATGAAGAATAACCGGAACCAGCAGGAAATTGATGCTTCATGGTACGCTGATCCGGACAACAAGGGAGCCATGGTTGATCAGCTTGATGTCTGCATTTTATCCGCCCTTGAAATTGACACGGACTTTAACGTTAACGTAATGACGGGATCAAACGGGGTTATCCGGGGAGCCGTCGGGGGTCACCAGGATGCCGCAACGGCAAAGATGACAATTATTTCTGCCCCATTAACCCGGGGCCGGATTGCCACGGTTGTTCCGCACGTTGGAACGGTAGTTACACCGGGAGAATCCATTGATGTGTTGGTTACGGAAGTCGGAATTGCCGTTAACCCACGGCGGCAGGACCTTTTGGCAGCCTTTAAGCAGGTTCCAGGGCTTCCGTTAATGACAATTGAAGAGTTACAACAGAAGGCAGAGCAAATTGTTGGTAAGCCGAAGCCGCTTGAATACACTGACCGGGTTGTCGCTTTGATGGAATACCGGGACGGATCGATTATTGACGAAATTCATGAAATTAAGTAGGTAAAGCTTTGGTGAAATAACGGGGCTGTTCGGAAACGAACGGTCCCGTTGTTTTATCGGTTATAATGATGAGGAGTGAAGGGAGCGGGACGAATGGAAATAGTCGAAAGGGTTTTTGCTGGGGGGAGTCAACAGGATATCCCGGCAGTATTAGCTAACCGGGATCAGCGGGCGGCCCAGCAGCGCCAACTCGTGGAAACCTTTCCCGGCGCAACAGTGATTGCAGTTAAACTTAATATTCCTGGTCCGGTCAAGACAAGTCCGGTAATCCGGCGGTTCTTTCGGGAGGAGCTTACTTGTTTTGAAAAACAGTTAGCGGTAGCAGGGCGGTTAATTCTGCAGGTGGTAATAGAAGATAAGCGGCCAACGGGACCAGAACGATTTTACGTGGTTCGTTCAGCAGCTCAGGCAGTTAAGCACCTGACAGTTGCGTTTGAAACGGCAACCCCGGCCGCCCGGTTATTTGACATGGATGTTCTTGTCAAGGATAAGGGCGTCATTCGTCCAATCAGTCGGGAAGAAGTGGGGCTTTCTGCTCGCCGGTGCTTATTATGTGACCGTCTTGCTAAGGATTGCGGTCGGTCCCGGCGCCATTCGGTTTCTGCTCTTCAAGCGAAGGTGGCAGCGTTAGTCATGGCAGCTGTGAATGCAGCGAAAAGGGAACGGGTGGTGCAACGGTTGGCTACCTTGGCCGTTCGAGCGTTAATTAACGAGGCGGCAGCGTGGCCCAAACCGGGATTAGTTGATCCGGTTGAACATGGGGCACACCCAGATATGGATTATCCCCTCTTTGTACAAAGCGCGCTTGCATTGGAAGGATACTTTCGTCAGTGTGCGCGGATGGCGATTAATTATTCGGGAAAAGATTATCCGGCACTTTTTGATACGGTTCGGCAGTATGGGATTCAGGCCGAGCATACAATGATGCAAGCAACGGGGAACGTTAATACCCATAAGGGGGCCATATTTGCTCTGGGAATTCTGGTAACTGCAACGGCCAGTTGTTGGCAAACCGGGCAGGTGACTCTCAAAACGATTCAACACCGGGTGCAGGCGCTTCTCACTCACTTAACGGACGATTTTACCCGGATGAAGCGAGAAACTCCCCAGACAGCCGGGGAAGTGCAATATCATCTGACCGGACGGAAGGGTGCACGGGGCGAAGCGGAGGCTGGATTTCCCGTTATTTTTGAGGTTGGGTTACCAGTTTACAAACAAACCCAGGGAACCACAAACGACCGGATCATTACCGCTTTTTTAGCGCTTGCCCAGCATGTTCAGGATAGTACGTTATATAAACGGGCTGGGACAGATGCGATTGAACAGGAGAAACAACGGCAGGTGACCGCTATTATCGAGGCGGGAGGAATTGTAACGCCAGCGGGGCGTAAATTACTTGATGAAATGCAAGCAGAGTACAGTAACCGGCATCTTAGCCTCGGCGGTGTAGCGGATATGGTAAGCGGAACGCTGTTAATGGCAGAGATTGAGGAGGAATTTTGTGATGCAAGCACGAATGAATGATGGGGCGTTGCTTAGTTACAGCATGGTTGGTCACGGTCAACCAGTAATATTAATTCACGGGTTTGGTGGTTACCGGCAAATTTGGACCCGACAGGTGCCGTTTCTCGTTGCGCATGGTTACCAGGTAATTAGCTATGATCACCGGGGACACGGCGCATCAGCGCGGGAACCCCAACCAACGAGTATAAAACAATTAGTTGATGACTTAGTCACCCTAATTCATGTGTTACACGTGGAACAACCCGTATTGATTGGGCATTCAATGGGGGCCGCGGTGATTTATGGTCTATTTCATTATTATCCCGAAATTCCTGTTCGGGCAGCGGTTGCAATTGATCAATCGCCTAAGATGTTAAACGCACCGGACTGGGAGTACGGTTTTATGGATATTACCCGGGCTAATTACCGAACGAGACTTGCGGCATTTGGTCACGTTAAGGAGACTTTAAACGGGGTTGATGACCAGGTTTACCTGGCCCTTAAAGAGGCGAAGGCACAGTATCCGGTTGACCAAAAGATGCTGATGCCATTGATGTATGACCACGCGCGACGTGATTGGCGAGCGGCTTTGACAGCAACCACGGTTCCGACGTTACTGGTAACGGCCAACCAAAGTCCGTTCTTTAATGGCGTATTTGGCGACGTGATGGCGACTCAAAATCAGTTGATTACCCACCAACGAATTGATCAGACGGGGCATTGCGTGATGGCGGAGCAGCCAGCGGCATTTAACCGGTATGTTCAGAAATTCCTTGTCTGAATTAAAATTAGTTAAGGGAAAGTTCGTTTTTTGGTTAGTTTTTATCTTTTTTTAAAATATAAATTCGGAATAAATTGTTTATCGGTGCGTTTATTGATATAATCGTTGTGGCCGTGAGAAACATAACGATTTATTGAGGTGAAGTAAAATGACAGCGATTGTTGTTGTTGGAAGTCAGTGGGGCGACGAAGGTAAGGGTAAAATTACCGATTTTTTGAGTCGGCAAGCAGCAGTAATTGCCCGCTATCAGGGGGGCGATAATGCAGGTCATACAATTGTGGCGGCGGGAAAGACGCATAAGTTGCAACTCATTCCGTCAGGGATTTTATATTCTGATAAACAGTGTGTGATTGGTAACGGTGTTGTATTGAACCCGAAATCACTGGTAGCGGAGCTAACGGGTCTGCACCAGGCGGGAATTGATACAACAAATCTCCGTATTTCAAATCGGGCCCACGTCATTCTTCCATACCATATTCTTCTCGATAAATTACAGGAACGGGCTAAACAGGATGGTAAAATCGGGACGACCCAGAAGGGAATTGGCCCGGCGTACGTTGATAAGGCTGCCCGGGTAGGAATTCGGGTAGCTGACTTACTTGATGAGGAGACATTTGCGACAAAACTTAAGCAAAATTTGGCCGTAAAAAATGAGCTATTTACAAAGATTTATGACGTAGCGCCACTGTCATTTGATGACATTTTCACCGAGTATTATGGTTACGGGCAGCAAATTAAGAAGTTTGTTTGTGACACGGCGGTTGTGATTGATGATGCCTTGAATGCAGGACAAAACGTTTTGTTTGAGGGCGCTCAGGGAGTAATGCTTGACATTGACCATGGAACGTACCCGTTTGTCACGTCGTCGAATCCAATTGCCGGGGGTGCAGCAACCGGTAACGGTGTCGGTCCCGAACAGATCGGCGCGGTTTGCGGTGCTTGCAAGGCATATACTTCTCGTGTAGGTGCGGGCCCGTTCCCAACGGAATTAGCGGGCCAGACGGGCGATTATATTCGCGAACGAGGGCACGAGTACGGGACGGTTACTAAGCGGCCCCGGCGGGTTGGCTGGCTTGATACGGTTGTGTTACGGCATTCCAGGCGGGTATCCGGGCTAAGTGCAATGTGTTTGAACTGTCTAGACGTACTAACCGGACTTGACGAGGTAAAGGTTTGCACAGCGTATGAACTTGACGGTAACCGTATTGACCGGTATCCAGCCACCCTGAAGGAGATTGCAGCATGTCACCCGGTTTACGAAACTCTTCCGGGATGGCAAGAAGATATTACCGGCTGCCGGAGCTTAGCGGAATTACCGGTAAATGCCCAAAATTACGTAAAACGGGTTGCTGAGCTGGTAGGGGTACCCGTTGCAATGTTTTCGGTTGGCCCGGACAGGGAGCAGACAATTGTTTTGCAGAATTGCTGGGATATGACCCGGTAAAGAGTAGTTGAATGACTTTTTGCAAAACAGTAAAAGAAAACGATTCTATTAATGCTATATGTAGAATATAATGCGTAGATAAGTATATAATTATATAAAGTCTAGAAGAATTCTAGTAAGAAACGCACTCTCAGTTAGGTACAGGGATTATTTGGCTGGGGGTGCGTTAGTTCTTGCTAGTGGAAGGTTTCGCTTTGAAATGTTAACCGAAGAAGAGGGATTTTGAAATTTAATTTATTAAGTTTTCTTGGGAATTTTTTTAGAGTGAAGACGGACTGCCAAAGCACGCTTAATTCGCTGTCAAGTAAATTTTTAGAGTTAAAATTAAGGGGTGTTCAGTAGTAAGGGAACGCGTTAGAATAGGACACGTAGTTCCGAAACGGAAACATGTGTTCGGATAAATGGACGGATGGAGGGATTAACGTGGTAATCTCGGCACACACATCGGCGGCGGAGCTTGCGCGGCAAATTATGGACCAACAAGGGTGCAGTTACCAGGAAGCGCTGGAGGCATTGCTGGCAGTTGCACAGGGTAAATAGGTTCGAAGAGCGCGTGATGGAGAAGGTGTTTTCCATCACGTTCTTTTTATTTCTAGTAATAATTGCAGCTTTCTATAAAATTCCATATCATAAGGGGGAAGAATAGCTTCGTAAACTAGAAAGCTAATTCAAACTAAACGAGATAAAGGAATGAGATTAATTGGATATCCAGAAGCTAACACTTTTTGCAACGCTTGCGAAAACGAAAAGTTACCCGGAAACAGCCGCGCAGCTACAAATGAGCGTAACTGCGGTACGGGAACAAATTCGTGAGTTTGAGGATCAATTAGGCGCCCCCCTCTTTGAGCGGGAGGTTGAAGCAGTACGGTTAACGGGAAGCGGCCAGGCGCTTTACCCTGCCGTGCAGCGGTTCCTGGTTGATTACCAGCGGGTTGAAAAACAAATGCATCGATTAAGGAACCAGCGGGACCATGAACTCTACCTAATTACGATCCCTACCATGCTTAACTACGCTGCTTTTGACCGGGTGACCCACTTCCTTCGGGAGCACCCAGTTGTTAATGCCCGGTTCCGGGAAACAACGAAGCATATTTTTAACCCGCAAAATGTAACTGATCCGGGGGACATCATGTTTACCCGGATTTTTAAGAATTGTAGGGATAACAGGTTCGAGTATATTTCCGTGGATGATGACGAGTATGTTTTGGTTACTGCTAAGGATGGGCGGTGGGCTCACCGCCCGGATCTCACCCTAAAAGACGTTCAGGATGAACCGTTGTACACGTTAGATCAGGCAACGGGGCTATATGATGGAGCGTTGAAGGTGTGTGCCCAAAATGATGCCCAGCCACGGGAGTTACGGCCGCAGCACCGGGTTGACCTTATTTTGCAGGCAGTGCGGAACGGCGAAGGAGTTGGGTTATTAATGCGGAAATCCGTTGTCAACCGGCCGAACGCCAACGTTCAGGTGATTTCGGTTCCGCATAATATCGCTTTGGGGTTATATTTTATTCGGCCTACCGGAGAGCATACGGCTGCTGCGGACGATTTGTGGCGGTTTTTAAAGCAACAGTATCAGGAATAACTTGGTTGGAATAATTCTGAATTATCGAGCAAAACGCTTTAATCATTGACTTTTTGGCGGTATACTATCAATGAATTAAGTTTCTAATGGGGTGAGATAATGAACTACATCGATAAGGAAATTGATGATTTTAAAGTAACTGCATACCAGCAAGGTGAAACCATGGACGTTACGAAACAAGACGTCTTAGGAAAGTGGGCTATTTTCCTGTTTTATCCGGCGGATTTTTCGTTTATTTGTCCAACAGAGCTAGAAGCACTTCAGGATAAGTACGAGGAGTTTAAGCAGGCGGGGGCTGAAATCTACACGATTTCAGAGGACACTGAATTTGTTCACAAGGCGTGGGCAGATGCCTCGCCAGAAATTGGGAAGATTCAGTATAAAATGCTTGCTGACCCGGCTGGGAAACTGGCCCGGCAGTTTGATGTCCTTGACGAAGAGGCTGGGCAAGCATACCGGGGGGTCTTTATCATTGACCCTGACGGAAAGATCCAGTCATACACGGTAAATAACATGGCGATTGGCCGGAGCGTGGATGAAATTTTGCGGACGCTTCAGGCCGCACAGTTTGTTCGGAAGTACGGCGATCAGGTTTGCCCGGTAAATTGGCATCCGGGTGACAAGACCCTTAAGCCGGGAATGGACTTAGTAGGGAAGTTATAAACATTGTGTTAAAAAAACCGTGACGAAAGTTGCGGTTTTTTGTTGCCTTCGGGTAACTAGCCTTTTCCCTTATTTTGAGCAGTTTGCCGGAAAAACATCATCAATGTTAGAATTAAAGTACGAATGACGGGATTATTTCCGCGGAAATAGCCTGAGAAAGAGGGAAGTATGGATGGCAAAGGAAGATTTAACCCGGTTAACGGAGCTTGCTGATCAGGTAACTGAATTGCCGGCGTTTAAGCGGACGGAAACTGAGGGAGCATATAATAAGGTGGTTATTCCCCTTAAGAAAATTATCAAGGCAAACCAGGCAGAGGATTTATATGATCAGCTCAACATTGTTCCTGTAATGCAGGGAAAGCCGATCATGGACATGATGCGGGATGTTCCCCTTAAGGTCCGGGAAAAAGCAATGTGGGATTTTAGTAAGAAGATGGAGATGCACTATTTTACCAAGGAAGAAGACGGGTACTATTATTTCCATGATGATCATCTTCAACAGATCTTATTAAAGTTAATTGCTGCTTTACAGCAACGGCTCGGTTAGGAAAACAAGGTGGATCAAGAGGACAGGAAGCGAATAAATCACGAAACAAAGATCCAGAGGTGCGAACGTCCACTTAGCTCGCTTGTTTTGGAACCTAATTATGTGAAGATAATAAAGAGGTTGCGACTTGTGTCACAACCTCTTGTTATTCGATTAGGGTTCATTCGTAAATCCCACCCGCTCAACGTGGTGATCCTGGTAAACGAAAACGGCACCATAAATGGCGGGGTTGTTTTGCCCCCATCCTTTAGGAGCATGTCCGGCAAAAAATAACCGGGTTGATTCAATTTCACCGATAACAGAATCCCGGGTAAAAACGGTAACCCCCGCAACGGAGGTTTCTAGTGGGTGACCTGTCCGGGGATCAATAATATGGTGATAGGTGTGCCCATCCTTCTTGAGGTAGCGTTCATAAATGCCAGATGTAACTGCAGAACACGCGGCGTGGTGGACAGTGGCCACTACGCGCCCTCGGGCTTTGACGGGGTCTTGGACCCCAATTCGCCATAAGCCATCAGGATGAAGGGGACACGGGCCCATTGTTAAAAGATTGCCGCCAAGGTTAATCATGCCGGATTGGATTCCGCGGGAGCGCCAGAGGTCCCGGATACGGTCCGCAATGTAGCCCTTCGCAATTCCCCCGAGGTCAAGCTCCATCCCATGCTTAGTCAAGAAGACTGTAAGGTTGTCATCGTCAAGCAGAATGTTTTTAGGATCACATAGTGCTTGGTGCTTTTTGATTGCCGTTTCTGAGGGAACGTTGGCCCCTGAAAAACCAATCCGCCAGAGTTTGACGAGAGGTCCGATTGCGGCGTTAAAGCCGCAGTTTTCCCGGCTTACTGCCACGGCGAGTTTAGTAAGAGCGTACGTGCTGGCGCTAACCTGAACTGGATGGTCCCCCGCAGCGTGATTGACGCTCATGAGTTCGGAGTGGTCGCGGTTAACGGTTAACCGATCTTCATACCCCTGGATGAGGTGGTACGCATCATCTAGGTCGGCTTCGGCTGCCGTGCCAAAAGCGGTTAGCTCGATTTGGGTGCCAAGGGCAAAGTATTGTTTTTGAATTTGGCGGCGCCGGACACCTGGAATGGCCGGGGTGGTTGCCCGCCATGTATTTTCAGTGACTGTCATTTGCGTGTTCCCCCTATAAGTTCATGGTGTCATTATATCATTTCGCGGACTTAGAAAATTGACAGGTGGGGGAAACGGGGTATAATAAACGGCGTAAATATTAGACCGGTAAAGTAGTCAAAGTGCTTTATCCACAAGTTTTCGCAGGGGCGGAGTGTGGACGAAAGCACTTTTTTTATGGCAAGGAGGAATGAAGATGCCGTTAGCAAAGGCAACAGAATACGATACGATTGCAGCGATTGCCACGCCACCAGGTGAAGGAGCCATCTCGATCGTGCGGGTTAGTGGGGATGATGCCGTCGAATTAGTGACTAAGTTATTCCGGGGAAAGGACCTCCGGCAGGTGCCAACCCATACAATTAACTACGGTCACATTGTTGATCCAAAGACGCACGAGGAAATCGACGAGGTGTTGGTGTCAGTAATGCGAGCGCCCCGGACGTTTACCCGGGAAGACATCGTGGAAATTAATTGTCATGGCGGAATCGTTCCGACAAACCGAATTCTTCAGCTGGCATTGACAAACGGGGCGCGGCTGGCGGAACCGGGAGAGTTTACCAAACGTGCCTTCTTACACGGGCGGATTGACCTTTCGCAGGCGGAAGCCGTGATGGATATGATCACCGCAAAAACGGACCGGTCGCGGCAAGTAGCGCTCGGACAACTGGACGGTAACTTAGCCACGCGGATTCGAGCCCTTCGGCAGGAGATTCTGGATGTACTGGCTGAGGTTGAGGTTAATATTGATTATCCAGAATACGATGACGTTGAAACGGTCACAACGAAGCTCATGCATGACCACGCAATCAGTGTTCGGCAAAAAATTAAGGAATTGCTGGCAACTGCCCAGCAAGGAAAGGTTTTGCGGGATGGTCTTGCTACGGCAATTGTTGGGCGGCCAAATGTCGGGAAATCAAGTTTGCTGAATTACCTTTTACATGAGGATAAGGCGATTGTGACCGATGTTGCCGGAACCACCCGGGACGTGATTGAAGAATACGTCAACGTCCACGGAGTCCCGTTAAAGTTGATTGATACGGCTGGGATCCACGCAACGGATGATAAGGTTGAAAAAATTGGGGTTGAGCGGTCGAAGCAGGCAATTCAACGCGCCGATCTTGTAATTGTGGTGCTAAACGCAAGCGAACCCTTAACCACCGAAGATCGGGATTTACTGCAGTTTACGCAGGGAAAGAAGCGGATCATTCTGTTAAATAAGACGGATCTCCCCCAGCAAATCGAGCGCGATACCATCCAGCAATTAAGCGGTGATGATCCAGTAATGTCAATCTCCGTGTTACAAAATGATGGCTTAACGGCTTTGGAGGATAAAATTCAGGAACTTTTCTTCGGCGGAATTGAGAATTCCCAGACAACGGTGATGGTTACTAACGACCGGCACATCGCGTTGTTGAACCAGGCGGAACAGGCCCTTGATGACGTGTTAACGGGAATTGCGAATGGGATGCCAGTTGACTTGGTCCAGATTGACCTTACTCATTGTTGGGATCTGTTGGGAGAAATTACTGGTGATAGTTATACGGATGAGCTCTTGGATGAACTCTTTAGTAAGTTCTGTTTAGGAAAGTAACGGGGGAAAGAACATGAAGTTATATGATGGCGGAAACTATGATGTAATCGTAGTTGGTGCCGGTCACGCAGGATGTGAGGCGGCACTAGCGGCAGCGCGCATGGGAAACGAAACGTTGTTAATTACGATTAACCTTGAGATGGTTGCCTTTATGCCGTGTAACCCGTCGGTGGGGGGACCAGCGAAGGGAATTGTGGTTCGGGAACTTGACGCCCTAGGGGGCGAAATGGGCCGAAACATTGATAAGACCTACGTCCAAATGCGGATGTTGAATACCGGGAAGGGTCCAGCCGTCCAGGCACTCCGCGCCCAAGCAGATAAGCGGCAATACTCGATCGAGATGAAACATACCCTTGAGCGGCAGGAGCACCTGACGCTTCGCCAGGCAGTAGTGGACGACCTGATTGTTGAAGACGGAACGGTTAAGGGCGTTATTACGAATACCGGTGCTAAGTACGGCGCTAAGGCGGTTGTTTTAACAACGGGAACAGCGGCCCGCGGAAAGATTTTTATTGGCGAATTATCCTATTCATCAGGGCCAAATAACACGAAACCTGCTGAGAAGTTATCCGGCAACTTAGAGAAACTCGGTTTCAGCCTAAAACGGTTTAAGACGGGGACCCCGCCGCGGATTGACGGGAACACCATTGACTATGATGAGACGGAAGAACAACCGGGGGATGCAACGCCCAACCACTTTAGTTTTACAACGCCGGATGAAGACTACCTTCCTGTTTCCCAGCAGTTATCGTGTTGGTTAACGTACACTAACCCGGAAGTCCATCAGATTATTCGCGATAACTTTGATCGGGCCCCAATGTTTTCGGGGGTGATTAAGGGGGTCGGCCCGCGGTATTGCCCGTCAATCGAAGATAAATTGGTGCGGTTTGCCGATAAAACCCGACATCAACTTTTCTTAGAACCTGAAGGCCGCAACACGGATGAAGTGTACGTTCAAGGATTGTCCACCTCAATGCCCGAAGAGGTCCAGCAGGAGATGATCCACGGAATCCAAGGAATGCACCACGCCCAAATGATGCGTCCCGGTTACGCCATTGAGTATGACATTATTGAACCCTACCAGTTACGCCCAACCCTGGAAACAAAGTTAGTGAAGGGGTTATATACAGCCGGTCAGACAAACGGAACTTCCGGGTACGAAGAGGCTGCCGGTCAGGGAATGATTGCCGGAATTAATGCGGGACGGCACGCACTTGGGAAAAGCGAAGTTGTCCTTAAACGGAGTGAGGCATATATCGGTGTTATGATTGATGACCTGGTAACGAAGGGAACGAACGAACCGTACCGGTTGTTAACTTCCCGGGCGGAATACCGGCTACTTCTCCGCCACGATAATGCGGATTTACGCTTAACTGACCTTGGGTATGAACTTGGTTTAATTAACGAGGAACGGTACGCCCGGTTTAAACAGAAGCGGGCAACGATTGCTGCTGAAAAGGACCGGCTGCGCCGTCTGCGGATTAAACCGGGAAAGGAAGTTGATGAATTTTTGAAAGCCCACGGTGCTCATCCGTTGAAGGATGCCGTGTTAGCGGCTGATTTCCTTCGGCGGCCAGAGGTAACGTATCGGGACTTACTTCAATTCATTCCGGCACCTGAAACACCGTTAAAACGGCGGGAAATTGAACAAGTTGAAATCCAGTTCAAGTATGAAGGGTATATCAAAAAGGAAGAACGGAACGTTGAGAAGTTAAAGAAGATGGAAGCCAAGAAGATTCCGGACCGGATCAATTATGATGCGATTGAGGGACTAGCAACCGAAGCGCGGCAAAAGTTCGATAAGATTCGGCCCGAAACAATGGCTCAAGCCAGTCGAATTAGTGGGGTTAATCCAGCAGACCTGTCGATTTTAGCGGTGTACATCGAACAGGGAAAGATTGATAAGTTACCAGCAGAATAGTAAGGAATAAAGGTTGGGACAGCAGTCCTAGCCTTTTTACGTTCGCTGGATACAAATAACCGAACTGAGAAGGAATGCACCAGCCGTGAGTTTTGTAGCTTGCGTTATGGTTATTTTTAACTTTGGTATGCGTTTACTTATTAAGCCAAAATATTTCCCGGGAAATTACCTTAAATAAAAAATAAGCAAACTATATTACCGCCAGTGAATTAAAATGTGCTAAATTATAGGGTGAATTAATTGAACGGTCACGGTGAATTAAAATGAAGGTCATTAAAAATTTTCTGTACAATGCGGGCTATCAGCTTTTAGTATTAATTGTCCCGTTTGTTACGGCTCCCTACATTAGCCGGGTTTTACACGCCGGGGGGGTGGGAATTAATGCGTACACAAATTCAATTGTGCAGTACTTTGTGCTGTTAGCTGGATTAGGAATCGAGACGTACGGGAACCGGGAAATTGCGTATGTACGGGAAAACCCGAGAAAATTATCACAAGTTTTCTGGGAAATTCAAATTGTGAAGATTATTATGACGATGGTGTCGTTGATAATTTTCTTTCTTTTTGTTAGGACATACAATAAGTACGTTTACTTTTTAGCAATTCAAGCGATTAATATTGTCGGGGTTGCGTTTGATATTTCGTGGGCTTATATGGGGCTCGAGGATTTTAAGCGAACGGCTGTTAAGAATACGGTTGTTCGGTTACTGTCCGTTGTTTTGATTTTTACGCTGGTTCGAAATATCCATGATGTTGGATTATATATATTAATTGTTGCTGGCTCTAATCTGGCGGGTAATCTTACCCTGTGGCCGCATATGAGACGGATTCTTCGACCGGTTCGACTTCATGATCTTCGTCCTTTGCGGCACATCGGGCCAACAATCAGTTTATTTATTCCGACTATTGCAACCCAAATTTATGTTCAGTTAAATAAAACAATGCTTGGGGTAATGATTGGTGCAACTTATTCGGGGTATTACTATAACTCTGATCAAGTAATTAAAATGGTATTGTCGGTTGCAACGGCATTGGGAGTTGTAATGCTGCCCCACGTGGCAGCTGAGTTTGCGAAGGGGAACCAGGAGAAAATTAATGAACTCCTGTATAAGTCGTTTGATGCCATGAGTCTGCTGTGTACTGCGATGTTCTTTGGGGTGGCGGCGGTTAGCTTGCGCCTTGGGCCGTGGTTTTACGGGAAGGGATTTCAACCGGTTGGTCCTGCGATGGTGATTGAATCGGTTGTCCTTCTTGTAATCGGGTGGAGTAATGTCATTGGGACGCAATTCTTGGTTCCGACTAACCGGGTTCGGCCGTATACGGTGTCGATTATTGCAGGATCGTTATTTAATATTTGTGCAAATTTTTTCCTAATCAAGACCTGGGGGCTAAACGGGGCAATGGTTTCAACCGTGTTATCAGAAATCGTGGTAACAAGTTATCAGTTATGGTCGATTCGCCACATTGTTCGGTTCCAGGCAATGTTTAAAAACGTGTGGAAGTATTTGCTAGCTGGAGCTGGAATGTTTGTTCCAGTGTTCTACCTTAACTATACGTTAACACCTGGAATAATTCACTTTGCAATCGAGATCATCCTAGGCGCGGTAATTTATGTTGTCTTGGTCATTCTTTTACATCCAGCAATTGTGCGGGAAGCCGTTGCTTTGATAAAGCAACGGCGGGCCGATTGATTTGTTAATAACTAATAATTATGTGTCGAATGAGAAAATCATTCGGCTTTTTATTTAGGGAAGGTTAAAAAACGGATAACAATGTTGATTTTAAATTGACAAAAAAGCAGTGCTTCTTTCATAATGCCTTCAGGATATTTATTTGGAGGTTACCATGGAAAAGAAAAAGCATTTTAAGATGTATAAAAGTGGCAAGCAGTGGGTAATTGCGGGAATTACTACGGCAGTAGCGACGATTGGAACGGTTACTGTTGGTAATCACCGGGTAAAGGCGGATGCACCCGCAACGGCAACAACGCAATCAACAACAACGCCAGTGGCTCAATCTTCCCGGACAGTTGTTTTGCGGAACACACCGGCGACCGCAGCAAGTAGTTCTTCGGCAACGACCGGAGCAAGTGCTTCTACCCAACAGAAGGATGCGCAGTTAAGTTCAGCTTCATCCCAACCAGCAACAAAGGCGGCAAATGAACAAAGTCAAGAGAAGAATGATACTCCTCAGACGAATATCACGGCAACGCAAGAGGCTACCAATCAGCAAATTCTAGATAATGGAAAGAATACACTTCGGGAAAACCAGAATGCAAATATTTACAACATGACTTGCTTTTCAGCAGGCGTGGTTTCTAACCGGAGCTTAGGGGTTGACGTTTCAAGTTACCAGGGAACGGACATGTCTTCGTACGCACAGGCAGGAGCAACGTTCTCAATCGTTAAGGTTTCGCAAGGAACGGGATACGTAAATCCTAATGCTGCTGGCCAGATTAGTTCGTCAGAAGCAAACGGAATGATGACGCAGGGGTACCACTACGCAACGTTTGGGGGAAATTCTGGCGCGGCTGACGCTGAGGCGGCCCATGCCATTGCTGCCGCTCAGCAAGTAGGGTTACCTAAGGGGACGTACCTGGCATGTGACTACGAACAATACGCAAGTGGGGACGTTAATGCCAATACAAGTGCGGTTATTGAATTCATGCAACGAATTAAGGATGCTGGGTACATTCCACTTCTATATTCTGGGGCATATTACATGAAGACCAACCTTAATTTAAGCGCAATTACTGGCCGGTTTGGAAATTGTCTATGGATCGCATCATATCCAACGACGGCAGCAGTTGATGGTCCTGATTTTAATTATTTTCCAAGTACTGATGGGGTTATCATGTGGCAGTACACTGATAACTGGAAGGGAATGAACGTTGATTCTAGTGTAAACGTGCTGCCGATGCAGACGCAAAACACTGCGCAACATTCTCAGGGTTATGAGTGGATTTCCGGGCAGAATATTGAAGTTTATTATGATGCTCAGGGGAACATGGTTCATGGTGAACAATGTATTAACGGCCATTGGCAATACTTTGATCCGCAAACTGGCGCACAAGCTAAAAACCAGTATGTATGGTTAGACGATAAGAATGAGGAAGTCTACTATGATGGTATGGGCAACATGGTTTATGGTGAGCAGACCATTAATGGTCACCAGCAATACTTCGATCCGCAAACCGGCGCGCAAGCTAAGAACCAGTATGTATGGTTAGACGATAAGAATGAGGAAGTCTACTATGATGGTATGGGCAACATGGTTTATGGCGAGCAGACCATTAATGGCCATCGGCAGTACTTTGACCCGCAGACTGGCGCACAGGCGAAGAACCGTTATGTATGGCTGAGTGACAAGAATGAGGAAGTTTACTATGACGGCGTAGGTAACATGGTTTACGGCGAACAAACTATTGATGGTCAGCAGCAGTACTTTGATCTGCAGACTGGCGCGCAAGCCAAGAACCAGTACGTATGGCTGGGCGATAAGAACGAAGAAGTTTACTACGATGGGTTAGGGAACATGGTTCATGGTGAACAATACATTAATGGTCACTGGCAATACTTTGACCCGCAGACTGGCGCGCAAGCCAAGAACCGGTACGTATGGCTGAGCGATAAGAACGAAGAAGTCTACTACGATGGGCTAGGTAATATGGTTTACGGTGAACAGTACATCAACGGTCACTGGCAGTACTTTGATCCGCAGACTGGTGCGCAAGCTAAGAATAAATATGTCTATTTGGCGGATAAGAACAAAGCTGTTTACTATGATGGTTTAGGAAACCTTGTTTAGTAAGAAAAAATAATAAACGCCCGTAGCGGTAATTCTTATCCGCTACGGGCGTTTATTATTATCATCAGCCATTACTTCCGGCACTCCTTTTCCTTGGCGATCGTTGCTGCCTGGTTAATTGGTTCTTGCGGCAGAGCGCCTGCACACCGAACAAACGTATCCATTACTTCAGTAATTAATGTTATGGGAAAACAGCTCCTTCCTTGATTTCACCTGCATTTTATCAAGTGAATAACGGGGTTGTCTTGAAAACCTGATGATAATCAAGTAAGTTTTTGCTGCTCTTTTTAAGAATAGTATGGGTAAAATCCTTAAAAAGGACGGCGATTTTAAGAACCGTTCTTAGGAAAAGCATGGTATGGTAGGGAAGAAGCTGGGCGAACGGAGGAATAGGGATGAAAATGAGGTATCCTGATAAGCTAATTCAGCGGGTTAATGCAGAGCTAGCAGGACAGCAACTTGAAGGTTTAGTGACTGGGCGGGGGCCATGCCACCCGCAACTAATGGTTGTGGGAGAGGCTCCCGGAAGAACCGAAATTGAAACGCACGTTCCGTTTTGTGGGGCGGCAGGAAAAGAATTAACAAAATCATTAGCAACAATCGGCCTTAATCGGGATGACGTATACATTACAAGTGTGGTGCGGAGTCGACCGTATGCGATCAAGCACGTTCGGGACAAACGGAGTGGACAGGTCGTTGAAAAACGGCCTAACCGCCCCCCGACTAAGCGAGAAGTGCGAGCGTTTGCGCCGGTTTTTGACTGGGAAGTGGATCAGGTTGCCCCGCAGTTAATTGCAACTGTCGGGAATACTGCTCTTCAACGGTTACTGGGATCCCGTTATACCGTCGGAACGGTTCACGGTCAACTCTTTATGCAACCGTTGCAACGGGCAGCTAACCGGTTAACCGGAAAATACGAACGGGCAGCCTGCCCGACAGCGGTGATTCCTTTGTTTCATCCCGCAGCAGTGTTTTACAACCGTAAACTTCAGCCCCAAATTGAGGCAGACTGGCGGCGGGTTGCAAGGTACGTTGCGACCGGTAAATAACTAATCCCCGCGGATTTCTATCCAGCGGGGATTAGTTATTTATCATTAGAAGTCCTATTATTTACCTGGTTATTCTCTTTCTGCGTTCGGCGCAACCACCGAATAACCTGGACATCTACCGTCACAGCCGTAAAAAAAGCGGTGAGGGCCAAAAAGGTAATAAACATGGCGCCAAGGATGACCCCTTTTTTAGGGGTAAGCAGCGTGACGATAATGGTTGCCATTACGGAAAGAACCGCTAAAATCATGGTAAATCCTGTAATAAGAATTAGGTTGCGTTTTAAGTGTTTCATGGAAATATTCCCCCGGAAATAATCTAGTTTTATTGTACATTAATTTGTGATCGTGGGGAATGAGGAGTGGTTTGGTATAATGACAGGGAAGGGATTTTCCTGGCAATAATGAGTGTAGAAGAGAATAATGCAGTGCATTAGGAGGAGTTTACATGAACGCAACGGAACCAACATTAGACTGGTTAACGGATCCAACGGTGTTTGCGGTGAACCGGGTAGCGGCTCACGCGGATTTTGATTTTTACCAGAATCAGGAGGAGGCCGTCCACGATAAGTCGAGTTTAAAGCAAAGCCTTAACGGTGTATGGCGGGTTTCCTGGGTAAATGGTCCGGCACTCCGGGCAAAGGAATTTTATCAACCAGATTTTGATTGCAGTGGGTTTGATACTGTCCGCGTTCCAAGCAACCTTGAAATGGAAGGTTTTGGTAAGCCGCAGTACGTAAATACCCAGTACCCCTGGGATGGGAAGGAGAACCTGCGGCCCCCGTACGTTTCAATGGCGGATAATCCGGTTGCAAGTTACGTAAAAACCTTTCGGGTGGCTAATGGATTGAAGGGGAAACGGACGTTTATCTCCTTTCAAGGGGTGCAAACGGCCATGTACGTGTGGCTGAACGGTCACTTTGTAGGCTATAGCGAAGATTCGTTTACCCCTAGTGAGTTCGAAGTAACCCAATACCTTAAGGAAGGGGACAATAAACTTGCAGTAGAAGTATACAAATATTCCAGTGCTAGCTGGATTGAGGATCAGGATATGTGGCGGTTATCCGGAATTTTCCGGGATGTTTTCCTGTACGCGGTGCCGGATACGCATGTCATGGATCTTTTTGCTAAACCGGACCTCGATGAAACGTACACGAAAGGACGGTTAAACCTTGATTTGAAGCTGGGAGGTGCAACGGACGACGTTACTTTGCGCTTTTTACTGGTAAGCGACGACCGGCAGCCGGTTTGGCAATACGAATTGCCAGCCAAGGAACGAATTCAGATGATGGTTAAGCTCAAGCAAGTCAACCTGTGGAGTGCTGAGGATCCGCGGTTATACCGGTTGGTAATTGAGGTTGCTCGGGGCGAAGAGCAGCTTGAGGTGGTTACTACCCGGGTCGGTTTCCGGAAGTTTGAAATGAAAAACCACATTATGTGCCTGAATAATAAGCGGATTGTTTTTAAGGGAATTAACCGCCATGAATTTGATTACCGGCGGGGGCATGCCGTTACTAAGGAACAGATGGAAGCCGACGTTAAGTTTATGAAGCAGCATAACATTAACGCGGTTCGGACATCCCACTACCCGAATAACTCGTACTGGTACCAATTGTGTGACGAATACGGGTTATACGTGATTGACGAAACAAACCTGGAAAGCCACGGCTCTTGGCAAAAGCTCGGAAAGTGTGACCCAGAATGGAACGTTCCGGGTGATCAGGAAGAGTGGGCTGAAAACGTAATTGACCGCGCTAATTCGATGATGCAGCGTGATAAGAATCACCCGTCGATTTTGATTTGGTCGTGCGGAAACGAGTCATACGCTGGGACGGATATCCTTGGAATGACACAGTACTTCCACCATTACGATGATTCGCGGCTCGTTCATTATGAGGGGGTCTTCTGGAATCGGAGGTATGAGCAGATTTCTGACATGGAAAGTCGGATGTACGCTAAACCGGCAGAAATTAAGGAGTACCTGGAAAACCACCCGCAAAAACCGTACATTTCATGTGAATACATGCATTCAATGGGAAACTCAACCGGGGGGATGAAGCTCTATACCGACCTGGAAGATCAGTACGCCCAGTACCAAGGCGGGTTTATCTGGGATTTTGTTGACCAGGCAATCCTTCGGCAAAATGATCAGGGCGAGAAGGTTCTTGCATATGGTGGGGATTTTGACGACCGCCCGACTGATTATGAATTTTCTGGGGATGGGATTGTCTTTGCTGACCGGACGCCGTCACCCGAAGCGGCGGAGGTTAAGCAGCTTTATTCCAATATTAAGCTGACCGTTAACGAACAGGGCTTTACGGTAACAAACAAAAACCTCTTCAAGGATACGCAGGGATTAGTATTTGATGTGCGTGTTCTTCATGAGGGTGAAGAAATGTGGGCTAACCAGTATCTCCTTAATGTTCAGCCCGGAACAACGGGAGAATGCGCCGTTGATTGGCCGGAGCTCTATGAAGGCGGCGAGTACGTTTTCGAAGTGTCTGCACACTTGAACTACTACGCACAGTGGGCGGAAATTGGTCATGAGCTGGCCTTTGCGCAGATGACGGTTCAAAAGGAGCAACCGGCGAAGGTAATTTTTGGTGACCTTGAAGTAATTAACGGCGACGTGAACGTTGGTATTCGGGGCGAAAACTTCAGTGTGCTGTTATCAAAAGCAGAAGGCGGGATTTGTTCGTACCGGTACAACGGCCGGGAAATGATTGCGCGCACCCCGCAAACGACGTTCTGGCGGGCAATGACGGACAATGACCGCGGGGCTGGTCAGGGCTTTGAGCGGGGATTATGGTTACAAGCTGGAAAGTTCCAGAAATTAATTGACACGCAGGTTGTTGAAGCAGATCATGATGTAACCGTAACGTTTACGTTTCAGTTACCACTAGCGGACGAAGCCCTCAATACGGTTCAGTACCGGGTGACAGCGGACGGGGCGGTGCACGTAACGGCAACGTACCACGGTGCTCCGGGATTACCAAGCATTCCAGCATACGGGATGGACCTTAAGATGCATGCCCGTTACCATAATTACCGGTTCTACGGTTTAGGACCGGATGAAAACTACGTTGACCGGGACAATGGGGTTAAGTTGGGAATCTACTCCGGGACGGCCCGACAAAACCTTGCACCGTACCTTGTTCCACAAGAAACGGGGAATCACCGGGGTACCCGGTGGTTAGAGGTGACGGATGATCAGGGACTTGGACTTCGGATTGAGAATGAAGGCGCGACCCTAGAAAGTGCCGTTCTCCCGTACAGTGAATACGAACTAGAAAACGCCCTTCACCAAGAAGAACTGGGAACCCCGCACTTCACGTGGGTCCGGTTGCTTGCGGCTCAGATGGGTGTTGGCGGTGACGACTCGTGGGGCGCACCAGTACATGATGAGTTCTTGTTGCCAGCGGATAAGGAATATGTGGTGAAGTTTAGTTTGCAGGGAGTGGAAAATATTTAAGTGTATGAATTATCAGGAGGAAGTTTTGTGAAATTTGATACGCGTAAACACGAATATTGGATTGTAGGTATAGTAGTTGTGTTGTCCGCTATATTCTACGTTACATTAGGCGGACACTACCTAGTTAGTTATCAAAATTCTGATATTATTATCCATTTAGATCGAGTCTTGGGACTTGGTGGTGTGTGGTTTCATCCTGTTAATTTTAAGACTTTTGCTCAAATAGGAGATGGAATAAATTATTTTTATCCGTGGCTGACATTATATCCAGCTTATATACTAGTCCGGTTAACACACTCCCTGGTAATTGGGATGGGGATATTTATTATCTGGATAAACATCCTGACTGGATTAATTGCGTATTATTCTAGTAAGTCAATATTCTATGATAAATTAGTGGCATTAACATTTTCGATACTATATATTTTTACGACATACCGTTCTCTCGATCTATACCGGCGTTTTGACATTGGTGAATTTATTGCGATGGCGTTTATCCCTTTGATGATAAGCGCATTATATCAAATTATAGTATGTGATAAACAGCGGTGGATGATGCTCGCTATTGCAATGGCTTTAATTTTGTACTCCCACCTTTTATCCTTAGTGCTTTGTGGAGTTGCTGGAGCGCTGGAGGTTATTGCCTTGTATTCGTTTTCTAAAAATAAATGGGGAAGTGTAAAACAACTCATTAAAGCAGTTATTTTATGGTTCCTTTTGGGACTTGGCTTTCTTATTCCATGTATTCAGCAAAAACAGCTGGGAGTGGCAATGCCATTTAAGGCTTGGCTACCAAATATGGCGTTGCCAGTTAAGCAGATGATTGTTAACGGTCTTAGTAATTCGTTAGGGAATAACAGGGATATTATTGTTAGTCTAGGCGTTTTATGTACGTTAATTTGTGTAACGGGACTATTTTTGCAAAAAAAATCACGGGTAGAATGGCGATTCTTGATAGTAGGGATTGTGCTGGCATTAATGATGACTAAGTTATTTCCTTGGAAATTATTTGGTCATTTACCTGATTTTATTCAATTCCCGTGGCGATTTGGTGAAGTGGCGGTTATTTTCTTGCTTTTGTTCGGTGTAAGTTGGCTTCTGAGAAGAAAGCATTCATATGCGATTGCAGGGGGATTAATTATTGCAAGCCTGTGTTCATTTGTAATCCGAACACAGCGACTTAATGCTTATGCAAATTCATCAATAATAGTAACGAGTAGTCAAAATTTATGTAATCCACCGAAGTTATTCTTACCTGTTGATTACCAACTACAAAAGGCAGTGTTGAACGAAACGGGAATTGTCCAACATAACTTTATGGACGGGAAAGATAATACTCAACCAGAAATAGAGATTACTCCTAGTCAGGTTATGGTTGTTCCCAAATTTACTACGTCTGAATTAGATACGCCCTTTGAAGCGTATAAAGGTGTATTTGCGAAGGAACCGTCCGGAAAGGTTTTATCGAGTGGGGTGTCTTTCCGTGACACGCTTTTGATTAAACATGTCAAGCGGGGAGGGCATATTGTGGTAACGAGCCGTTATACTTTAGCAGCGCGAATTGCACAATGGATCTCTTTGATAACGTTAATTGGTTGTTTGTGGTTTTGGGTTAAGAACAGACGAAGAATGTTATATTAGAGTCATGATTTGTACAGAGAGGATATAATTATTCATGAACCAATGGGTCAAAAAGCACACTAATCAAATAGCCGCATTTATTTTGCCAGTGTTAATAATGTTGGCTCTTTTTGCAGTTTGTCATGCATACCCGTTTGGCCGCCGGTTATACGATAATGGTGATATGGTCAACCAGTATATTGCAATCATGGCCTATTTCCGGCAGAACTGGGGTAATTGGCACGCTTTGATTTATTCTCATAGTTTAGGTCTTGGCGGTAACTTTTTCACTGTTTGGGCGTATTATTTGGCATCGCCACTTAATTTATTGGCGTTGTTGTTCCCCGTTCGGTTAATCCCAGTATTTTATGAATTAAACATTCTCTTGGTTGCTGGATTAACGGGGTTATTTACTAATGTGTACTTGGTACGTTCTAAGTGGTTAAACAGATGCAACGTGTCTTCTAAGTTAGTTGCAGTCCGTTTAATTTTAAGTACTGGTCTTGCATTATCAACTTATTTTGTTACCAATGCCGCTTGCATTATGTGGTTTGATGTAATCATGCTTTTACCATTGCTAATGTTAGCGCTGGAGCGATTATTAGAAGACGAGAAGCCAGGATGGTTTGGAATCCTCTATGGAGCGTGCTTACTTGCTAATTATTATACGGGTTACATCATTTCGGTTTTTCTCGTTTTCGTGGTGATAAGTTGGCTAGCATATCAATTGTGGATTAAGCGGGCAACCATTAAATACGTTATTAAGCGGCTAGTAATCTTACTAATTGCTGGTAGTGCTGGACTGCTGATTGGGTGTTTCACACTCCTTCCTAGTATGCATGCGCAAAAATTAGTTAGTGCCGCTCCGTTTACTATTACTAATGAAACGTTATCACCATTAGTGCAATTGCCATTAGGGTTATTTAATGGTGCGATTAGTGCTGCTCAAACTGGAATTTATAATAAAATCCCGATGCTTTTTACAACCACCCTTACGGTAATTCTTGTTGTTACTTTTTTCTTAATGCGCCGAATCAATTGGCGTGAGAAGGTAATTTGTGGAGTTGGATTACTTATTTTTGCGCTTAGCGTCCATTTTCAAACGACCTATATGATATGGCATGCATTTACGATGCCAAATGGTTATGATCATCGAGAATCTTTTGTCTTGGTATTTGCGCTTACTGCTTTAGCGTACTACACTGCCCAGTATTACTTAGCTAAGCCAACGCAGGTAGTTTACTGGAGTATCGCTATTTTAATTAGCATAATGGGAATTCTTCGGTTTGCGACACACGGTGCGTTTATACAGTTACATACAGTATGCATAAACATCATCTTGATGGTAATTTTTGCAGTTTTTCTCAGATATTCTTTCTGTTGGAATAGCATTGCGTTAGTTGGCCTTGCTTGTGTAGACCTTCTAAGTGCCAACTATGTCGCTGCATCGCAAACCGTTGCTGGGGGACTGAACTGGCCATCTTATAGTATGCAAGAACAGAAAATGGGGCGGGTTATTAATGTCATTCGCCCATCAAAAGGAAGTTTTTACCGGATTGGCACTAACGCACGGATTAATAATAATGATCCGTTACAGTTTAATTATTACGGGTTATCTGATTATACTTCCCAGCAACCAACGTTTGAAACGGACTTTCTCTCGTCGGTTGGTTATTATCAGAAATATTCATGGACACGGTGGAGCAACTTTAATAATGGCGCAACTAGGGCGATGAACGACCTGCTTGGGGTAAAGTATTACGTTCATTATGCCGCGAAAAGCTTGCGGTTAACTGGTGCTAAGCGTCAACCGGCATACTATCGCAATGAAGTTTATCATAGCGGTGGTAATCAGGTCTATCGTAGTAATACTGTTTTTCCGCTTGCTTTTAAGGTGTCGAATAAGACCACGAGCGCCCCAGAACCGTATAACATCGACAATAATCCGTTTTTCTTCCAAAATAATATTTGGAATAAGATTGCAGGACGTCAAGTGAATATGTATTCTGAGCAGCGTGTGGGTCGCAAAATTAATAACAGTAATCATACCATTACCTATTATGTAGTTGCTACCCATACTGGTCAGGCATACCTTTACATTCCCGTCCAGAATGATCCCGGAGTTGTTCGGGTTAGTTGTAATGGACGAATCCTTACGGCTAATTTATATCAGATACAAGATGACGAGAATGGAATTATCAGTCTTGGTTATTTTAGATCAGGGAATGTTATTAATGTTAAGCTCAGGATTAAACACCTACATGATAATATCTGGGCAGAATACCGTCAGTTACTGCCGGATGTTGCTGTTGAAAATGAAACAGCATTTCAACAATTACGTAATCAATGTACGGGACAAATTAATAGTATCCGGGTAGACGGATCACGGATTAGTTTCAAAACTACCGGTAAATGGAAGAACAGTATGGTAATGCTAACAATCCCGTTTGACAGTGGCTGGCATATAAAGGTTGATGGTCATGCTGTTAAACCGCAGAAATTACTCGGGACGTTTGTGGGAGTTCCGGTTTCATCTGGAAGGCATGATGTTCGACTTATCTACCAAGTGCCAAAGGTTTATAGCGGGATTTTAGGATTAATCAGCGGGATTATTATTCTTGGAGTTGAATGTGGGGTTCTTAAGAAAAGAAAAGGCTAGTTTTGAAGGCCATTATTGGGTATCATCAGTAAGAGATAATGGCAGAGCAAGGAGTGATTTTGGTTGAATGTAAATGAGGGTAATAAAAACAATGTTTTTAAGGATATATTAGTCGTATTATTTTTGGGGATTGTAACCATACTATCAATGTTTACGTTTCTTTCCTTACTAAGATTGAGTATCCAATCGGACGGATTTTTCCATTTTTCTAGGGCGGAAGAAATCTACCGTAATTTACGGAGCGGGGTTCCGTTTACTTTCATTGCAACGCATACTTTCCAACAAACGGGGGTTGGGAATTTCCTGTTCTATCCCGATATATTTCTATATCCATGGGCATTATTACGTTTTATTCTTCGCCCGGTTACGGCTTATTATGTTTGGGATAGTTTATTTGTGTTCGCTACATTTGTAATTGGTTATTTTTGCATGAAGGATTATTCTAAAGACCGGTTACGAAGTGTGTTTTTTGCTATTATTTATGGCTTGGGAACATACCATGTTTACTTAGGACAGTGTAATTTTGTTCTAGGTGAGTTTATTGCATATACCTTCCTTCCGATAGTTGCCCTTGGAATTTATCATATTGTATTTGCGAATGAAAAGAAGTGGCCGTTATTAGCATTGGGAATGACATTACTAACGTATAGCCATATTTTAAGTGTGTACATTATGTGTCTCTTTTGTGCAGGGCTATGCTTATGTACGTTGCTTTCACGGTTATGGATTAATCGACGGCGATTATTAGCACTATTAAAGGCCATTGGTCTGTACTTTTTGCTTAGTGCATGGTTTTTTATTCCGCTTATAACTGATTATATTGGTCAGGAGATTGTTAGTCCTGGAGCGGGCTTTATGCTTTTGAGTTCACCGCAACAAATGATTGCTAATTCGTTTAATCCAACGAGTGCACTTTCATCGCATAGTATAGGGATATTGTTGATGATAACCGCTTTTGTAGGGTGGTTTTTTGTTAAGAAAAATACTCAGGAATTAGTTACATATATTATTGGAGTATGTTTGTTGTTGATGACTACAAATTTTATTCCGTACGCTCAAATTCAAAATATTAAGTGGCTTGCTAATATTTTGGGGGTTATCCAATTCCCGTATAGGTTACTGAGTATAGCAACATTGTTTATGGCAATAACAGCGTCATTCATCATGGTTAGTTTTGTTCGAAAGGGCTATCGCAATTCTAGCCGGGTAGGATTAATAGTTTTTTGTTTAGGAATAATAATGACATGCTATTATTCTGAACAGACACCTCTTGTAAGCCAACTGACAAGTCCTGCTCGCCAATATTTGAAATATCCTAAAAGTGGGACACCAACGTCCTATCAAGCCTTAATGAAAGAGGCTCCCGGAAAAATCGTTAACAATGATAATTATAACGATATTTTTGATTATGAGGTACTGTTTGGACAAACCGATTATTATCGAGAAACGGCATTTTCTGTCCATCCTAAATGGGGATCCTTTGCTCCAAAGGCGTTTTCGATCCAGCAACATGTTATGTATGTTAATGGACACGCTGAGCATGGTAGACCACACGTCGCTCCGAATAAAATTTCTTATGAGGTGTTTATTAGTAAGAAGCGAGCAAAAGTCGATTTGCCGGTAGTCGCCTATCATAATACTGTCGTTTATGACAATGGACGACGTATAGCCGCTAAGATCAGTTCACGTGGAACTGTCCTGGTTCGAGTAGGCCATGGTAAACATTATTTAACAGTAGGGTATAAGCCTAACAAAGTGTACTACGTATTGTTAGGGATTGCGTTACTAACCTGGGTAATATTAATTCTTTTGTTTACGGGCATTCTTCATAGAAAAAAATAACTATATTGAATTAGCAGTGATATGTCTAATTATTAATCAAGCGTTTAATAATATAGATGTTTGATTAACTGGTATTGAACGGGGTGTTTCCATTGTTCTCTAATGTAATTATGAATAAAAAAATAAAGAGAGAAGGGAGGGTAGCGCTTTTCTCTGCCATTATAGTGTTACTGATGATTATTCCTTTTATTCATTCAGGAACACTACAGATTACAAACGACGGTGCGTTTCATTTACAACGTATTAATGAGATCTTTATGGATTTAAAAAGCGGTAGGTTATCATACATTGCCACGCACACATTCAGCCATGCAGGGATAGCATCATTTGAATTTTATCCTAGTGTCTTCCTATACCCATGGGCAGCATTACAGTTTATATTTAAGCCGGTAACAGCATTTTACGTTGGATGGGGAATAGTTCTTTTCGTAACGTTTGAAATTGCTTTTCATTGCATGTGGAGCTTTTCAAATGGTAATTGGTTACGAAGCATCTTTTTTGCGACTATATATGGTCTATCAGGAAAATTTATTACGGAGTTTGCCAAGTTTCAGTTAGGTGAACTATTCGCATACATGTTTTTACCCCTTGCATTCTTAGGGTTTTATAGAGTCTTTGTAATAGGTGATAGGAAAGGTATATTACCGTTAACTTTAGGGATAACGTTAATTGCTTATAGTCATTTCATCACGTTGTATATGACGGGAGGATTAATGCTGTTCCTTTTTGTAATTCTAATCTTAAGAAAAGAAATTACGAGAAACAAAATCCTTTATGCAATTAAAAGCTTGAGTATTTTTTTATTGTTATCGCTATGGGAGTTTATTCCGTTGATAACAAATTCTTTTAATAAGAGTGTTGCGACGCCAGTTTTCTCTTTTTGGCCTGTTGACGTTAATGCTTTATGGAATACGTCCTGGTGTAACCAATTATATTCGGATTCTTCTGTAGGATTAACGATAATAATTATTTTAGTTATTGGTTGGGCGTTTGTTGCATCTAAGAAAGAAAAATGGATTTATGTTTTGGGAATGTTTCTTTGCTTCATAACAACGTCGTTATTTCCTTGGAATATGATTTCCAAAACTAAATTAATTCATTTGTTTATGCCGCTACAGTTTTCGTTTCGCTTTTTACCGTTAGCAGTATTAATGTTAAGCGTAACAGGATCGTTAATATGTACTAGATTAGTACAATTGTGTATAAAAGAGATTAAGCCGTTAGTTATATTATTGTTGTTAGTATTTGTTGCAGGAAATTATGTAACGTTAATTCATCCTCTTTTCAGTGCAATCAATAGCAAGGAGACTCAGTTGTTAGCTACTAAACCACGCAATCTGGCTCCAACTATTTTTGTTCGTAATAAACAATATAATTGGATAAATGAAGGAATTGCACCAAATGGGTCAATCGATTATATGCCTAAAGTAACGGTTGGGTCACAAAAGCGGATTAATAGTGTTCAATCAGGTGATGTGTATATTAACGGCAGTCGTATTAAGAAGGAAAGAGTGGTAGCAGGGCCTAATACTCTTGTATATAAGATTTATGCTCGTAAAGGGGACAGGATAAATTTACCTGCTGTGGAGTATAAGAGGACATTTGTTAAATTAAATGGTAAGTCAATCACAGCATACAGAAGTGCGCGCGGAACCGTTCAGATAAATGTAATGAATACGGGCTACCAACGAGTGTTAGTAACTTATAAACCAACACTATTTTACCGTTTCCTGATGGTTGTGGCGTTGTTTACTTGGTTGGTGTTGTTTATGAAATCCATTGTAATAAGGCTGATAAGGATGACAATGTAAGCAATACTGGAGGAGGATTATATATGAAACCAATCAGCACAATGTTCCTTATTCTCCTAATAGGTATAATTATTTGGCTGGTTACCTATATGTATCGAAGACTAGGATGGTGGCGTAGCCTGATAGTCGGCGGAAGCTTGATATTTATCGTATTATTTGAATTTCATGCCTTAGGACGTCTGCCATATGTATATGGTGATGAAGGTTACGCTTTTTATGATAGCTTTTCAATTGGTCGTTATGGGATTGATTCACATCTTATGCACAATTCCGTGTATTCACTCTCGTCTGGTGGGCAATCGGTCCTTTATAAATACATTGCTGCTCCGTTATTAAAGGCTTTCGGCGCAAATTTAGCAGCATACCGTTTCCCAATGGCTTTGTTGATGGTTACCTCCGTAATGTTTTTTATATACACCCTCTATGTTAGCCGGGTACATCCCAATATAGTTACTGGATGTACGTTAATGCTGTGTACGGCGGAGTGGCTATTGATATGCGGTCATTGGGCGGATGATTGCAATATTGTTGTTCCAGTCTTTATTTTAATGGTTACGTTTGCGTTTCGAGGATTAGTAGGGAAAAAGTATAATATTTACATTACTTTTGTACTGCTTACACTTCTAGCATATTGTTACATTGGTGTGTGGATCAGTCTGCCATTAATATACATTGCGCTGTTCGTAATGTATTGGTGGAAACAAAAGATTGGTTGGCGAGATGGTCTGATAAATATTGTAATTAACGCTGTACTGTTATTCCCAATAGGATGTTATGTTTTAGTCCAGTTCTTTCATGTCCCATCATTTAAATGTGCATGGTTTTCTGTTGCCCGATTACCAGTTACACGGCAAGGATACTCGATCATTTCATTTAAAGGGAATGTTTTATTAAATATAGTTACTAATGTTATTGGTGGGTTCCACCAAGTTATGCTTGGATTTGACGGATTTACTCCAACTAGTATCCAGGGGTTCGGATTAATTTATACCGTAACTCTTATTTTAGCTGTGATGGGAATTGTCGTGGCGGTCAAACGCTGGCGTAACTCTGCGTTTATCCAGTTAATGCTATTAATGACAATTTGTGTATTACCAATTGTGGCTTTTGTTACGGATCGAACGTGTTTCACGCATTGGACAGTGGTTCTACTTATTATTACAGCTTGGGCCGGAGTAGGGTTGGGTTGGATTTTAGGCCTTCATGGTAACTTGAGTTGGTTGTTTAATTTAATAAAGGTCGTACTCGTGCTAGTTGTTATTGTAACGACTGGTAAGTTTACGAAATATTACTTTACTGAATATGTTCAGTTACAACCTGTAAGTGGATGGTATGTTTCTTTCTCACAGGCACAGCAGTTTATGGAAAAATTAGATAGCTTACCAGTACGAACATACTATGGTATGCCGTTTGACAACCGAATGATTGTTGAATGTATTAAAGAGGCCGATCCTCATACGATTAGCCAGGTTCAAAATAAATACCAGTGTGGTAATCCACCGCAGACTGTTCAGCCGGGATCAGCGGCATACATTGTCCCAAAACAGGACACTAATCAGTATCGTAAATTACGTGTTTTACCACATAAAGAGTGGACGTTGATGGGCCAGAAATATGTAGTATATTACAAAGTATCGGATTAGTATAAACAAAGACGAACTAGGGAGGCGATGGTCATGAATCTAACGTTTATATGTCCCCAATTAAGTGGAAATGGGGGCACAGAAGTAGCGTTAGTGAAAGCAGTTAATGCTTTAGTTGATCAGCATGATATTACCGTTATTTTATCAAGTACTCCCGGTAATCCAACGTGGCTAAGACAAATAAATTCACGGGTACGTGTAATAACAAATGATTTCACTAATTCACTAACGAAGGCATTTTATTTTGGAAAACTTTTCGTAGGTGCGCGGTCGGATGATCACTTTATAATCTTGGCCGCTAATCTTATTAAATACGCAAGCATTATAAGGCGTTATTGTCATAAGCAATATACAATAACATCATGGATTCACTATTCGTTAGACGATCAGCAAATGTTTAACGCAGATAATGTTCTATTCGCTGATAACCACTGGGCGATTAGCAGTAGTATAAAAGAGCAGTTAATTAACCGGGGAGTCAGTGAAAAACAAATTACCTTGGTTTATAATGCGGTCGATGAATATAATGGTAAGTTGAATCAGGTACAAAACGATGATGTGTTGCGGTTAGTATATATCGGAAGAATTGAGTTGGATGATCAAAAGAATTTACGTGAATTAATGGATGGACTTACGCAGTATTCTGGGAAATTTACGGTTGATTTTTACGGCGATGCAGCTGATTTAAGTGCATGTCAACAGTATAGTAAAAAGGTTGGAATTAGTTCCTGTGTAAGATGGCATGGTTGGGTTGCCAACCCGTGGGATGAAGTTTTAGAGAAAATTCACCCTAATGCTTTAGTATTAACTTCACGGTATGAGGGGTTGCCGATGACACTCCTTGAGGGGATTAGTCGGGGGATTCCAGCAATTGTGGCTGATTTTGTTGGCTATCAGGATGTAATCGAAAATGGTGTTAATGGATTAAGTTACTCCCGAGGAAACCTAGCGATGTTAATTAGACAGTTAGAGCGGGTAAAGCAAACGCGTTGGTCATCAACATTAGTATCACAGAGTACGAAACAATACTCATTGGATGCCTATAAAAAACGGTTGGAATACGCAGTTAAGCAGATTAGTAGGAGTTGATAATTAATGACGGTTTATGTAATTACGCATAAGCAATTTAATGAACTCTATCCCCCTAAGGGTTACCAAAAACTTCTAGTGGGGGCAAAAAATAACCGAAAGAATGTCCCACTTAATGAACAGGAATCCTTTTTGTTTGACGATACAGGTGACAATATTTCTGATCGGAATGATCGCTTCTGTGAGCTAACGGGATTATATTGGATTTGGAAGAATATTCATAATGATGGCAATGTTGGGATTGTTCATTATCGTCGGTATTTTGGAACATATCCAGCAACTTTCCTCGGAAAAGTACGTGAATATTCGGCGGGGCTGATGGGAAGACAATTACAAATTATATCAACTGAATCGTTGGATAGTCTGTTGAATAATTACGACGTAGTAGTAACTAATAATCAAACAACCGTGCCGTACGGTGATCCACAGATGATTTGGCAGGAATATGCCAGCGCGCATTATCTTAACGATTTAGAGGTCACGCGGGATGCCATTATTTCTCAGTTTCCTGAATATGAAGATACTTTTCAACAGGTAATTCATGGTAAGAGGTACCATCACTACAATATGATGTATACAACTCGAAGTAACTTTAACCGATATTGTGAGTGGTTGTTTTCAATTCTGTTTGAGGTAGAACAACAAGTTGATATTAGTCAGTATAATCCATATCAACGAAGAATTTTTGGCTTTTTAAGTGAACGATTGATGGATGTTTGGTTGTTGCATAATAATCTTCGGATAAAGGAATTGCGGGTTTTGAAAGCTGAAAGTACAGATGACCTTGATGTTCGGATAAAGATTAAGCGACGGTTTATTCGAAAATAGGAATTATGATAATTAGGTTAATTTGGAATTGAGGAATGTATGTAATGAAAAAAATAGTTGATTCAGTTATTCGTTTTTTTAAATCGTCGATTTTTAAGTTTGCGCTTGTAGGAGTGGTTAATACCCTTGTTGGCTGGATTGCTATGTTTATATGTTTAGCAATTTTAAGGCATGGAGGGTGGTTCTCTAAAACGGTAAACTATTGGGCCTCGTCGGCAATCAATATTGTTGTTGGTAGTATTGTTAGTTATATTCTCAATAAGCACTTTACGTTTGAAAGCAATACGGATGCAAATAAAGACGTGTGGCGGTTTATTGTTAACGTTGCCGTATGTTACTTGGTTGCTTATGGAATCGCGCGGCCAATTGTAATGCCACTGGTTGCGGGAGCTTCAAGTTTGGTTAAAGAAGTTGTTTCCCTTCTCTGTGGATCAGTTCTTTTTACTGTTATCAACTACTTCGGTCAGCGATTTTATGTATTCCGAGAGGATTAATTTAGAAAGAGTTAGTAATATTGTATTGTTATTAAAAATATCATTACATCAAAGGAACTAAATTATACATTAACCTAATAGACCCAAGCTCTTGGAGAATTGAAGTAGCATGCTTTTATTCATTTTTTGACTGGATTTGATTGTTTTTTATTGTTTTTGGTAGTAATATATCAATTGGAGGTAATGAAAGTGCTTGCAGAGGAACGTCAACAACAAATTCTTGCTCTTTTGCAGACGCAGAGCATTGTTTCGTTGCAGGATATTTGTCAGGCAACAAATTGTTCCGAATCATCAGCGCGGCGTGACTTACAACAACTGGAAGATGCCGGAAAACTCGTGCGGGTTCATGGTGGGGCAAAGCTTAGTCAAGAACTGCAACGTGAACCGGATATGCCAGGGAAATTACGCTTGAACGGGCCGGCGAAAATGGCGATTGCTAAAGAAGCGGTCAAAAACGTTCATCCAGGGGATACCGTTTATTTGGATGCTGGGACCACAACGCTAGCAATGATTGAATTGCTTGATCCGGCGGCAAACCTGACTGTGGTGACAAACGGCGTGCTTCACGCCTCGTTTCTTGCTGATCAAGGAATTCGAACGTTGCTCCTCGGTGGAGTGTTACGGAATACGACGAAGGCGATTGTTGGAACCACGGCGGTTCGGGCTCTTAAACAGTACCGGTTCAATCGGGTTTTTCTCGGAACGAACGGAGTTCACCCGACAGCGGGGTTAACCACGCCAAGCCCAGAGGAAGCGGTGCTGAAGCAGGCCGCTGCGGCGCAAGCGGAGCAGGTTTTTGTTTTAGCCGACGCATCAAAGTTTGATCAAACTGCGTTTGTGCGCTTTGGCGATTGTGACTTGGGGATACTTATTACAAGTACTTTACCACCGGTAATTAGTGATCGTTACCACCAGGTGGCAACGGTGCGGGAGGTTAGAGAATGATATACACAGTAACCGTAAATCCATCGATTGATTATATTGTTCAATTAAAAGAGTTAACGCTGGGCGAGGTTAACCGGATGGATTACGATAACAAACTCCCCGGGGGAAAGGGAATTAACGTTTCCCGGATTCTGCGGGAGTTGGGTCATGACAGCGTGGCGCTTGGCTTTCTTGGCGGGAAGACCGGTGAGATTGTTCGCGAGGCTCTTGAACATGATGGGTTGAAAACGGATTTTACGCCAATTGCGCAGGATACGCGGATTAACGTTAAGATTCACGCCCAACAGGAAACTGAAATCAATGGGCGGGGGCCGCACGTTAGTGATGTCGAAGTTGCTAATTTTAAGGAGCAACTCAGTCACCTTACAGCGGATGATACCGTGATTTTTGCGGGAAGCTTGGCACCCAACCTTGATTCTGGGTTCTACTTTGACCTGATTAAGATGATTCGGCAACAAGGGGCGCAGTTTGTAATTGATACAACGGGTGAGAGCCTGCTGAAGACCTTACCGGAGCACCCATTACTTGTTAAGCCGAATAACCACGAGTTAGCCGACCTGTTCCATACCACCTTCAACGGGTTAGCCGATATCGTAGCAGCTGGCCGCAAGCTGTTAACGATGGGGGCCCAACACGTTTTGGTTTCGATGGCTGGTGATGGGGGATTAATGATTACTCCAGACAAGGTCTACCGGAGCTTAGCCCCGAAAGGAACGGTGATTAATTCCGTTGGTGCCGGGGATTCGATGATTGGCGGTTTTGTAGGGACGTTTGCCGCAACGAATGATCCACTGGAAGCTTTCCGGTACGGATTGGCATGCGGTTCAGCAACGGCGTTCTCTGAAGATTTGGCAACCCGCGCGAAGATTAATGAAATTCTTCCGCAGATTGAAATTAATGAGTACAAATAATAGATAGGAAGTGTTGACATGGATATTCGTGAACTCCTAATGAAGGACATCATGATTATGGACCTTAAGGCTACAACTAAGGCCGGGGTTATTGATGAAATGGTGCACCACTACTACGAAAAGGGCATCATTGACGATGAAGAACTGTATAAGCAGGATATCCTTAAGCGCGAAGCTGAGGGTTCAACGGGAATGGGCGATGGGATTGCAATTCCCCACGCCCACGATAAGGCTGTTAAAAAGGCAGCGGTAATGTTTGCCCGGAGTAAAGCCGGTGTTGACTATGATTCAATGGATGGGCAGCCGGCCCACCTGTTCTTTATGATTGCGGCTCCTGAAGGGGCGGATAATACGCACTTGGCTGCGTTAGCGGCCCTTTCTAAGGTGTTAATGAACCCGGATGTTGTTACCGCCCTTAAGGAAGCAAATACGCCGGATGATGTTCAGGCGATTTTTACGAAGGCCGTTGCTGAAAAGCAGGCCGAAGAGGCAAAGAAGGATGCCCAAGCAACTCCGAGTGGGGACAAGCCGTACATCGTTGCGGTGACCGCATGCCCGAACGGGATTGCACACACCTACATGGCAGAGGAAAATCTTGAGAAGGCGGCTGAAAAGCTGGGCGTTGACATTAAGGTGGAGACAAACGGTTCTGAAGGGGTTAAGCACCTGTTAACCGCTGACGAAATCAAGAAGGCCGCCGGGGTGGTAATTGCGGCTGACAAGAAGGTCAAGATGGCCCGTTTTGACGGCAAGCACCTGGTAAACCAACCAGTTACTGCTGGAATTAAGGAACCAGAAAAACTGCTCCAGGAGGTTCTTGATGGAAAGGCCCCGGTATACCATGCTGATGGTGCTGATGAAGGGGAAGAACAGGAAGTTGCTTCAGGTTCCGTTTGGAGTAACATTTATAAGCAGTTAATGAACGGGATTTCCCACATGTTACCGTTCGTTATTGGCGGTGGGATTTTAATGGCCCTTTCCTTTGTGGTGGAAAACTACTTTGGGGGTCCGCATTCATTGGCGTTTATTTTCCTGAATAACGCCGGGAACATGGCATTTGCGTTTATGGTTCCGGTTTTAGCAGCATACATTGCTGAGGCGATTGGGGATCAACCGGCGTTAATGCCTGGGTTTGTTGGTGGTTTCATGGCGATGGTTTACAAAGGTTCCTTTGGCGGGGCGTATATCGCAAACGTTCAGCATTCTGCTGGTTCCGCCGCAGGGTTCTTAGGCGGAATTGCTGCTGGGTTCATTGCCGGATACGTTATGCTGGGACTAAAGAAGCTCTTTGCTAAGTTACCGCACTCCCTCGATGGGATGAAGCCGATGTTAATCTATCCAATTTTAGGGCTGTTGATTATTGCGTTGATTATGTTCTTCATTATCAACCCAATCTTTTCAACGATTAACCTGTACATTACGCGGTTCTTAAACCACATGGGGACCGGAAACCTGGTAATTTTGACGGCAATTCTTGCCGGGATGATGTCCATCGATATGGGCGGCCCGTTCAACAAGGCGGCCTACGTCTTCGCTTCGGGAGCTTTTGCTAATAACCCGCATTCTGTAACGGCCGCAATTCTAATGGCTGCCGTAATGGTTGGGGGAATGGTTCCACCATTTGCAACCGCCATTGGAACAATCCTGTTCAAGCATAAGTTTACGAAGAGTGAGCGGGAAGCTGGGGTAACGAACTGGGTTCTCGGATTTTCCTTTATTACCGAAGGGGCTATTCCGTTTGCAACGGCGGATCCGCTCCGGGTAATCCCAGCCTGCATTGTTGGATCAGCTGTTGGGGGTGCGTTGGTTGGACTCTTCCACGTTAGTGTGCCGGCACCACACGGTGGTTTGTGGGTAACACCGCTGGCAACACACTGGCTGATGTACATTGTTGCCACCATCATCGGTTCAATTATTGCCGGGGTAATAATGGGACTAATTAAGAAGACGGTAACGGAGAAATAAGTGTTAGCTAATTAATAAACAAGCAAAAGTAAGGAGGCTGCGCCGTTAAGGCGCAGCCTCTTACCGTTTTGGAATAAACCAGCATAAAATAAACGAACTAAATAGGGATAAAAAATCGCCGATTTAGCTCGCTTATTAATTTAATGCATTGTAATTATTTAAGTTGAGATAGAGCCTTTTTAGTGTAGTAACCATTGCGAAGGCGTTCGGCTAGCTGCTCTGCATTTTGCTTCATATGAGTGTACTGTTCCTTCGTCACATTGGCGAGAATGTTATCGATATCTCTCAGACTATCAACAACAATCCCTACATGATTGGTTGTAATAAAGTCAGTAATTGCGGCCTTCCGCCACGTAATTACTGGAATTCCAGAGCTGAGATACAGTGAAGTTTTATGTGGGTTATTATAGCGCATATAATTACCATCGATTCCCGAACATTCATCAAGTGAATCGCCATCCCATACAAGTCCAAAGTTTTCCGTTAAGAAACGAGGGATTTCGGTTGGCGTTTTACTTCCGCGGTAATTAACTGATGGGCCGTATTTAAGGGGATTAATTCCATAAACAATAAATTTTGTTCTGGTAGAAAGCTTTGTTAAGAAAACAGGCTTGTAAAGATTTCCCGCAAAGTTAACGTTCTTATCGAAATTAGTCATTTGGTTAATTGGCTGGGGATTAAGGTAATCAAAAATTTCCAGTGAAATCATCGGGACGATTACCCCGTGGTCGCGAAGCCATGCTTTCATTTGATCGTTATGGACAATCAAACCGGCGTAGCGATTGAATAACTTAATTTCATTGCGGTTGAAATTACCAGCGTTTAGGTTATCCGGGGTATTTGTCCGAAGAGTTTTAACATCATGAACAAATAGATAAAACGGAACGTGCCTATTGTATTTTCTGAGTTCATGGAGGGCGATGTAGCTAGTAAACCGGTTATATCCGGAATATTGAAAAATAATTTGATCTGGATGACGTTGGTAAACGTTTTTTAATTGCCCCGTAATGGCTTTATAAAGGTAATTTAAACGTGCTCGTTTACCCTGAGGATTAGCAATAAGGAGCGATTCGTAGCCCATACTTTGGGCAATCGTAATAATGTCATCTTTTGCCTTGGGGCCAGCGGTGTTTTTTTGGTTGGCTTGTTCTTGGATGGTGACAAGTAATTTAACCATAAATAGTTATCCTCCATAGGTTGATTATAAATAATGATATGTAACTTAGACAGTTCTTCATTATTTTATTACAGAGAGTCACTGTTTACTATGCAATAGTCGATTTTGTTTGGAATGAATAAAGTGATAGTATGGTCGTATTAAAAGGGACGTTATTCGTTAATTGAATTGATAGGAGAATTATAATGACAAAATATCTAGTTGTTGGTGCTGGTCTGTTTGGCGCAACCTTTGCTTATGAGGCAGCCAAGCGGGGCCATGAAGTGCACGTAATCGAGAAACGGGATCACATTGCTGGGAACGTTTATACAAAAAAGATTGCTGGCATTAATGTTCACCAGTACGGGGCACACATCTTTCATACTTCAAATAAGCGGATTTGGGAGTATGTTAACCAGTTTGCGGAATTTAATCGTTATACTAATGCGCCGATTGCTAATTATAACGGTGAAATTTACAACATGCCGTTTAATATGAACACCTTTAATAAATTATGGGGAGTGGTAACCCCCAAGGAAGCGCAAACTAAAATCGAGGAGCAGCGGGCCGTTTTGAAGGGGAAGACGCCTGAGAACCTTGAGGAGCAGGCGATTTCCTTAGTAGGAACTGATATCTACCAAAAACTGGTAAAGGGTTATACCGAAAAACAGTGGGGGCGGAAAGCGACCGAGTTGCCACCGTTCATCATTAAGCGGTTGCCGGTCCGGTTCACGTACGATAACAACTACTTTAATGATACCTACCAAGGGATTCCGGTTGGCGGGTATACCCAAATTGTTGAGAAAATGCTGGCGGATGATCGGATTAGCGTTGAAACGGGCGTTGATTTCTTTGATAAACGGGATGAGTATCTCCGTGATTACGACCGGATTGTCTTTACCGGGATGATTGACCAGTTCTTTGACTACCGGTTAGGTGAATTGGAATACCGGAGCCTGCGGTTTGAGACGGAAGTTCTGGATGAGGATAATCATCAAGGAAATGCAGTAGTCAATTACACGGATGCCGAAACGCCATACACGCGAATTATTGAACACAAGCACTTTGAATTTGGCGCAGGGGATAAAGGGAAGACCGTGATTACCCGTGAATACCCGCATGACTGGCAACGAGGCGATGAGCCGTACTACCCGGTTAATGACGATCAAAATAACGCATTATACAAGCAGTACCAAGAATTAGCGGCTAAGGAAGCAGAAAACGTAATCTTTGGTGGCCGGCTTGGACAGTACCGGTACTATAACATGGATCAAGTTTTGGCGGCAGCGTTAGAAACGGTTGCCCGGGAGTTTGGTGAATAAGTTGGTTGGCGGAGTGCCATTTGCTTGATATAATAAGATGTATGGCCGTGAACTAAAATAAAGGTTCACGGTTTACATGTTAGTTTAAGATGGAGATTTTGAAGATGGGAAATGGGAGAATGCGCCAACATCGACCATCCGTTATTTATCGGATTATGAAGCGTTGTTTTGATATTACTATTAGTGCACTGATGTTGGTATTATTAAGCCCGGTTTTTCTGATAGTAGCATTATTAATTCATTATGAGGATCACGGGCCGGCACTATACCGGCACCGGCGAATTGGCAAAGGCGGGCGCCCGTTTGACTGTTTGAAGTTTCGGTCCATGCGGATTGATTCCGCCGAAATGATGATTCGCTTTACTCCTGAACAGCGGGCAGAATTTGCAAAGTACCATAAATTGAAAGATGACCCGCGGATTACCCGAATTGGTAATTTTCTCCGGAATTCTAGCCTCGATGAGTTACCGCAGTTGTGGAATATTTTAATTGGTCAGATGAGCTTTGTGGGCCCGCGGCCAATTACAGAAGTTGAGCTTGAACAGTACGGCCCTAAACAACGGGCAAAATATGAATCAGTTCTTCCGGGATTAACTGGGATGTGGCAAGCATCAGGGCGGAATAATTTAACATTCAAGCAACGGATGTACTACGACGCCTACTACGTTGATCATCAAGGTATTTGGTTAGATATTAAAATCCTGTTTAAGACGTTTTCGGCGGTCCTAAACGGTGAGGGGGCAGCGTAGTGAAGACGGAGATTTATGTTGTTAGCCATAAGCAAGCCCGAATGCCCGAAGATCTGATGTATGTGCCGGTTCAGGTTGGAAATGTCGGTCAGTCTTTTCAAGGCTTTCAGCGGGATAATACGGGAGATAATATTGCTGATAAAAACGCATCGTACTGTGAGTTAACCGCACAGTACTGGGGGGCGTATAACAGGCAAGCGGATATTAAAGGGTTGGTTCATTACCGGCGATTATTTTCAACGGGGCGAACGTATTTCTTTAGTTCCGTTAACCAAAAGTGGCAGCATGTTTTAGACACCCCAACGTTAATGCACTTAATGAGGGAAACTGATATGATTCTCCCTCGCAAACGAAATTATTACATTGAAAATATGTGGCAGCATTATCAAAAAGCCCATCATATTGAAGGGTTAGTTGTTACCAGACAAGTCTTGCAAGAAAAGTATCCTGATTATGTGCCGTTCTTTGACCAGCATATGCAAGAAAAGAAGGGTCACATGTTTAACATGTTGATTGCTCGGGGAGCACTCTTTGAGGCGTATACTGACTGGTTGATGGATGTGTTAACAACTGTTGAGCAGCGGGTGGATATTTCAGACTATAACCAATATGAGCAACGAATTTTCGGCTTCATCAGTGAATTATTGCTTGACGTGTGGGTTAATAAAAACCATATCCATTACCGGGAGCTTCCGGTAATGTTTATGGGAAACCAACACTGGGGGCGGAAGCTGGCCCGGTTCTTTTGGCGGACGGTTAAGCCAGATTATGATAATCACCCGGCGTTGGCTAATAAAGACCAACGTGATAAATGAAATTAATGTGAATATTGATTGAATGGGGGTTGTAGGTGGTAAGCTTACAATCTCCGTTTTGTGTTAGGAGGGTGAATTGTGTTTACACAGTTAATGGATTACCGGGAGCGATTTGCAGAGCGTCATCAACGAGCAGGTGAAAAGGTTTATCTCTTTATTCTGGCAGTCTTTTTAATAACTCAGTTTTTGTCTGACTCGTTATGGTTTACCCACTTTCACCAACAGGCGATGTGGGGAATTTTCTATGATGTAGAAAAGTTCTTAATGGTTTGTGCATTACTGAAGATAGTGTTTTTTGACCGCTTTGATGACTGGAAAGAACCTGCATTATTTATAACGACAGCGATTATTGTGTGGGTGGGGAGCCGATTTGCGCGCACCAACACGTTTATTGCGTACTTAATCTTCATTTACGCCGCGCGGAAAATCGATTTTAAGAAGATTATCCAGGTCTTTTTAGGAATGGTTGGAATTCTGTTATTGGTTTCGGTTGTTGGTGCTGTTCTGGGAAGTTTTCCAAACGTGACCGTCACTCGGGGACTAGGAACAAATCTGCGGTTTGCAATGGGAATGAATTACACGACAGATTTTGCTGCGCGGATTTTCTACTTATGCATGGCCTACGTTGCTTTACGTCGTTTTCAGGTAACTTTGCCCGAAAAGATTTCACTGTTTGTGGTTATTTTATGGACAGGGATTGTTACGGGAGCACGGCTGGATATTCTGCTGATGTTAATGTTGTTAGGAACAGTTGTCTTCTACAAACAAACCGTTCAATTAATTAACTGGCTAGGCAGTTGGGGATTACTTATAATTCAAAGCCTTGGAATATTGAGTATTTTTCTGATGTCATTAGTGTTTAACCCGAATAACCGGGTATTAGCTGCCGTTAATCATTTATTATCTGGCCGCCTTGTTGAAGGGCACATTGCATTTAAAAATTATTCCGTTAACCTCTTTGGCCAGTACATTGCCGAGCAGGGAAACGGTGGCTTTCATCCACACATCGTTCATTACTTCTTTATTGATTCGAGTTACCTAATTGCCCTTTTGAAAAATGGGGCAGTGACGTTTATGCTGTTATTGGTATTAATTACTTTTGTGACGAAGCGGTTAGTTAAGGCGCAAGCTTATCCGTTAGTGATTGTAATGTTCTTAACGGTTATCAGTTCGATTATCGATCAGCACTTACCGGAGTTGTCATTTGATTTTATTTTCTTAGTAACGATGGCAAATATCACATACTTTACGGTAAACAAACAGAATTTAGTGACTAATAAAGAATAGGAAATCAATATGAAACATGCTTTTTTAATTACCGCATACCAACATCATGAACAACTCCGAATTCTCCTTCAATTGTTGGATCATAAGGATTGTGATATATACGTTCATGTTGATAAGGCAGACATCACTTTTAATGAGGCAGCCTTTGCTGGAGCGTGCCAACAATCGCGGGTGATATTTATTCCACGAATTAAGGTGACGTGGGGCGACTATACGCAAGTTTGGGCTGAAATGAATCTGTTACAGGAAGCATTACATCGAGGGGAATATGACTATTTCCACTTGTTGTCTGGCCAGGATTTGCCGATCAAGCCAATGGATGGGATCATGGACTTTTTTGAAAAACATGAGGGACAAATCTTTGTTGACTGCAACGATGAGAAGCATGATGAGGATCCACTACGGTTTAGATTACGGTATGATGTTTTTCATCCGTTTCAAAAATATGTGGGGAAAGGCCGGTCTTTTATTAAGGGGCGTCGCGGGTTAAAGTATGTTGATTTTGGGATAGCACTGCTACAGCATTACCTAGGAGTCTCACGAACGAGGAATAGTAACTTAGCGATTAAAAGCGGAGCAAACTGGTTTAGTATACCAACGGATTTTGCAATGTACCTAAATGAACAGCGAGAAGCAATTCTCCGGTTTTGCAGGTATGGTTACTGCGTTGACGAAGTGTTTGTTGCTACGTGGCTGTATAATTCTCCATTTTATAAGCGAGTGTACCGGCATAGCGACTATCGCGACGCCATTCTTCGGCGGTATAAATGGCAAGATCATAATCCGACGTTGGTGACAGTTACGGATTTAAAAGAATATGAGCGGCAACCGGATGCGTTATTTGCCCGAAAGTTTGATGTTCGTGTTAATACGGAACCAGTTCAATATTTACTGTCATTAATAAAGGAGGGCTAATAGTGAACATTGCTGTAATCATTCCGGTGTATAACGCGGCTGCTAACATTCAGCGGTGTGTCGATGGGATATTAGCCGAGAAGTGTATGCAACAGGGGGATATTTACCTGGTTGATGATGGCTCAACGGACCAATCGGCGGAAACAATGAAAAAATTGTACGGTCAGTTAGCAAACGTTCACCTGTTTCAACAGGACTCTCAAGGCCAGGCGATTGCTCGTCAAAAAGGCCTTGTTCAAGCTATTAGCGATGGGGCGAGCCACGTTATCTTTATTGATAGTGATGATCAAATTGAGCGGGGGATGTTGGATCGATTGGCAACGGTAATCGGTGACCAACTGTTAGCAGTTTGTGGAATTAAAAAAATTTTCCCTAGTCATGCGGAATGTGAAATAACCAGTACACTTCAGCAGGCGACAACCCAGCTTGATTTGGTTACCCGTTTTTTGTGTCGTAACCAGGAAATGGATGCTGGCTTGTGGAATAAACTCTTTCGGACGGATATAATTGCTCAAAATGGGATTAAATTTCAGGGGAAAAACTTCTATGAGGATTCATTTTTTGTCCTCCAGTACTTGACACATTGTACCCCTCAACAAATCAAGTGGGTTAAGCAGCCATTGTATGATTTATACAAACATGAAGGCTCAACAACGTATACGTATGACCAGCATCTTGGTGAAAAATTTGAGTGGTATGTTACGGCTGTTCAGGAGCTGATGAGACAGGTGGGAATAACCCTCCCTTCTGATGTTTGGACTGCGTTTTATTTTCGAATAGCGCTTCATTTTATTCACCATCAGTTAAGGTTAAGTAATCAATGGATGAGTCGTGATACCAAAAAGAAGTTACGGAAATTACCGTTAAAATTGGGGGTTCTTAAGCAGTTACCCCGGAAATACGCGGCCTCTTTCATCTTGATTAAAACGTTTTCGGGAGTGTACCATAAACTATACAGGATAAAACGAAGTAATGATTAAACGGGGTGATTGGATGTTTCCAGAGCGTTTACGGGCGTTGCGGAAGGGGCGCGGGTTATCCTTGCCTGCGTTGGCAACACAGTTAAATCGGGATATTGATGATGGCCACCCTAATACCGGTCCACAAATTGGAAGCTGGGAACGGGGGACTAATACCCCGTCATACCTTGAAGTCCGTAAATTGGCAACCTTTTTTGGTGTTTCCGTTGATTACCTAAGTGGTTACCAGCCAACAACCGTTGAATTAGAGGATCTGTTTGTCGGTGAAACTCAGTTGCATTTTAACGGACACGCGTTAACGGTAAAGGAGCGGACGGAGGTGTATGCCCTTATTAAGGGGTACCTTCACGGGCGGAATGACCGAGGGAAGAGGCAATCATCGGATGAAGTGACGTTACCACTTGAATAGAATTTTGCCGGCGCGGGAGTGTCGGTATTTTTATTATGGGGGATAAAATGAAGCACTGGATAAAGAACGTTTGTTTAATTACGGCCGGAGGGATCCTGTATGCCATCGCAATGGACTGTTTATTGCTTGCTAATCATATTGGTGAGGGCGGGGTTTCTGGGTTAATGACGTTGGGATACTATTTATTCCATATTGCTCCTAGTTTAACGAATTTTGTGTTGAATGGTGTGCTCCTAATTGTGGGGTGGCGCTTCCTTGATCAGCAAACTGTCGGGTGGACTTGTTACGCAATCGCAGTAATGACAGTTGCTTTGCGTGTTTTTCATGACGTCCGGCTACCACTCCGTGAACCACTCGTTGCGGCGTTGGTTGGTGGTGTCTTAATGGGAATTGCCATTGGCATAATTATGCAGGGGGACGGAACAATTGCGGGTAGTACGATTTTAGCGCGGATTTGTAATCGGTATTTGGGGGTTGCAACGGGGAATGCAATGCTGTTCTTTGATTTGGCAGTAGCCCTTCCGTCGGTACTGGTGATTGGTGGGGAAAACATGCTTCTTACCATCATAGAACTGTACGTTTCAGCGGTTGTCCTTAACCGGGTATTGGCGCAACTTGTTGAAAAACGCTGCGTAATGATTGTTTCGGATCAGGCGGATAAGTTAGCGGGGGCGTTGAACCACCAGACCCACCGGGGGGTAACCCTTTTAGATGGTCATGGCTATAAGAGCGGGCAACGTAAACAGGTGATTTACTGCGTGTGTGAACGGCAGGATTTAACTCAAGTAATGGCGTTAATCACTACCATTGATCCTCATGCGTTTGTAACCTTACAAGTTGTCCGGAGTACGTTTACCGGTGATATTCTTCAACTGTTTCGGTGATATGCTAAAATAATGGTAACTTAAGACGAAAGGAAGATGTGATTGTCACTTTTAGAGCACCTTTATGGTCCCTTTTTTGATCTTCATAATTGGGTTACGGTGATCAGTTCAGCGCAGGATTGGCTAACGATTTTGTCGTTAGTTGTTATTGAATGTCTCTTATCAGTGGATAATGCTATTGTATTAGCAGCTCAGACAAGAAAGCTACCGACAAAAAAGGAGCAGGAAAAATCGCTGTTCTACGGTTTAGGCGGTGCATACCTATTTCGGTTTATTTTGATTGGTATTGGCGCGTACCTGATTAATTTTTGGGAGATTAAGGTACTTGGTGCAGGGTATCTCCTCTACCTCGCGGGGAGTCATTTTTATCATATGGCCCGTCCCAGTCATAAAAAACAGAATCGGCCGCGGCGCCGGCTGTTACCGCTCTTTTGGTCGGTAATTATTTCGATTGAATTAATGGACCTAGTATTTTCTGTTGATTCAATTTTAGCGTCATTAGCGATTTCACCGAATCCCGTGATTGTTTTGATTGGCGGAATGATTGGAATTCTTGCGATGCGGGGGATCGCTGAAGTAATTATGCGGTTAATGGAATTAGTCCCTGAGCTGGAAGTGATGGCATACGCTCTCATTATTGTTATCGGGATTAAGTTGTTCTTAACAATTCCACAAATTGGAATTGAAATTCCAGCGCCCCTTTTTGGAGGAATCGTTGTAGTGGCAGTCGTTGTTACGTTGGTTGTTCACCGGATACGGAATAGGTAATGGGTGAATGGATTTAGGGGGAGTTTTAGGTGTACCGGTTAATTGTATGTGATATGGATGAGACACTGCTTGGAAGTGATGCGCAAATTCCGGTGCGTAATGTTGCGGCAATTAAGGCTGCGTATGAGCAAGGCGTTAAGTTCGTTCCCAATACGGGGCGGGCGGCGCGATCATTAGGTTATGTGTTGGATACCTTAGGTTTAGCCATGCTAAAGGATGAGTACGTTATTTCGTATAATGGAGCGGCGGTATTTTCAAATATTGACCTACTACACCCCATCATTACGAACGGCTTATCGTACACAACCGTTGTGCAACTCTTCAACCTCGCGCAGAGTAGAGGATTGGATACCCACGTTTACACTGCAGATCAATTATATGTGTGGAATATGACGGCGGCTGATCAGAATTACCTTAATCAGCGGAAGGTTATTTATGAAGAGGCTACGGGGACACTATCCTTTTTAAAGACAACGCCGATTATGAAAATTATTTTTTATCTTGCTGATGAGCAGGAAAGGCGCACTTTCCGAAGGGTGATCACTGAAACAATTCACGAGCCGCTCAATATTACCTTTTCGTCGGATATGTACGTGGAGGTGAATGCGCCGGGAGCGGATAAGGGACAGGCGGCTGTTGCTTTAGGACGGTATTTGGGAGTTAAGCCGGGAGAGATTGTTGCAATTGGTGATAATTTAAATGACGTGGCGATGTTAAAAACTGCGGGATTAGGAGTCTGTGTTGCGAACGGCCGGGATGATGTTAAGCAGGTTGCTGACTACGTAACCATGGCGGATAATGATGCTGGTGCGGTCGGAGAGGTAATTGAACGGTTCATTTTGAATGATGATCGCCATAGTTAAGTTATTGAGAATGGAGAGGAAGAGTAAAGCGTGAACTGGAAAAACTGCTTAGCGGTGGCGGGAGGTGCCTTTTTGGGAGGCGCTGCCCGGTATCTTTGCGGCCTTTTATGGGGACTGTGGGGTGATGTAACGGCAAACCTGGTAGGATGTTTTGCACTATCATTTTTAACCTATGCTATCTTAACGCGAATTTCGTTTCCGGAGTGGTTATCGCTTGGGTTAGGAACGGGGTTTATCGGGGCTTTTACAACGTTTTCTTCGTACGTTATTGATGCCCTTAAATTGATGGGAACGCATTTAAAAGGAGCGATGGGAGTTTACGTCGTGCTGAGTTTGTTAGGTGGTTTTTTGTGTGTAACGGCGGGGTATCTTCTGGCCCGAATGGTTGGAGGTGAACACCTGTGATTATTACGGTCGGTTTGGGAGCAGCGCTTGGTGCTCTTTTGCGGTTCGGGGTAACAACTTTTTTCCGGTCTCATGGGTGGGATCACTTTCCGTGGGCGACCCTGTTATTGAACTTATCGGGGGCATTTTTATTAGGAATTCTTGTTGGTCGGGGTTTGAAAACAGGTTGGTATGCCTTCTTCGGAACAGGAGTACTGGGGGGATACACTACCTTTTCAACCTTCCAAACGGAACTGTTTGGATTGTTACATAGTAGACGCTACGTAGCGGGCTTGGGGTATTTTTTGATGAGTACTTGTGGTTTTATTTGCGGGTTTCTTGGAATGATGGTTGGTAACGGACAGTTTTAACGAATGGATGGGTGACAAAAGTGAAATGTGCGCTTGTAACTGATAGTGCAGCGGGATTTACGGTACGTGAAGCAAAGGAACTTGATATAACGGTGTTACCACTTCCTTTCCAGGTCGGCCAGCATGTTTGTTGGGAGGGGATTGACTTAAACTACCAGCAAATAGTAGCATCCATGGATGCCGAAACCGTGCCAACGCCAACGCCCATTCCCCGTGAGCGACTTGTGGGTGTCTTTCGGGCGCTTCAAAACGAAGGAATTACTGATGTTTTAGTTATTCATCTTGCTGGGGGAATTAATAGTTTGGGGGCTAATGTTCAGGCGTGCGTTTCCCAATTGCCAGAATTAACTTTTCACATTTTCGATACGAATACGGCGGGCCTCCCTGAGCAACAGTATGTTCGGTATGCGTTACGGTTACTTGAACAAGGGCGGGCTTTGCCTCAAGTAATGGCGCGGCTAATAACAATGCGTGATCAGAGTCAAACTTTGATGATTGTTGATCGGATGAGTCAATTAGCCCAGATGGGGTATATTTCAAACGGCGCAACGGTAGTTGGAAATAAGCTTCGGCGGTTGAAGACGGTGTTAACGTTTAATCAGGCAGGAAAGATTACCGCAGTTGAAACTAAGTCGCGGATTAAGCGAGCGAACCAGGCAATCTGTGACCGGATAATTCCGTGGTATGATCGGTTTGGCGCACAGCTGCGGATTACCGTGATGACGTGTGGCGACGAAGCCAATCGCTTTGCTCGCATGGGGTTCTTTAAGGAAGAGTTCCCGTTGTGTCAGCTTTCCAGTGCACCAATGGGGCCAGCGTTGGCGGTTTATCTTGGAACGGATAGTATTGTGGTTGGATGCGGGCCGGACTATCAGCAGATGTAAGTTAATTAAAAAAAGGGCGTAATGTCTTCACGCCCGCTTTTTCTTCTTGTCGTACTCTTGTAGTTAACTCATTAACGTAATGTTGGGGAGACGGCAGCGAATTCCATCATTGCTTGGAGAGTATCAAGTACTTCGGGGCTTACCCCTTCAAGTGAGAGTTCATCGGTTTGTTTATTATAATTTCCTGGGAAATACTGGAACATTTGCGATGAAAAACTGTCAGCATCGTTCATAACTGCCACCTCCACTGGCTCATAATCAACTTTAATTTATCAGAATTAGTATTTTTTTGCAATCGATTTCAACCGTGAAAATTGCGGTTCGGTATCTGACGCGGTATACTGGCGATAAGTAATTAATTTGAGCTAAAGGTAGATGAATCGATGTGCGAAAATTAAGAAAATGGTTACGGTGGATACTGGTAGTCGTGCTTGTAGTAGTAGGGTTGGCTCTTGTATTTAACGAACAGTTAAAGGAATTAGGAATCGGAATTATGAGTAACCACGCTGCGGACCAAAAAATTGAGCGTGTAACCGCGACGGATAAGAAGCATGCAACGTTTAATTATAGTGGGGTTGAAGCTGCAAATATTAGTAATATGTTGAAAGCAATGCGGTCAAACCCAAGCGTAATTGGGAAGATTGCAATTCCATCAGATGATATCCATTTACCGATTTATTATGGCGTTTCAAATTATGTTTTGCTTAAAGGAGCTGGAACGTTAAGCCCAACACAGAAAATGGGTGAAGGGAACTATGCACTCGCAAGCCATCACGTTCCTAATAAGCACCTTCTTTTTTCCTCATTGGGGAAGATAAAGCTTAAGAGTTGGATTTACTTAACAGATGGAGAACACGTTTATATTTATAAAACGTACTTAAAAAAGATTGTTAATGAAGATAATATTGGTGTTTTGCGTGCAGTTTCCGGCGAAAAAATATGTACACTTGTTACTTGTCGGACTTGGCATCCGGGAGAAACGAAGAGAATTGTTGTTAAGGGAAGGTTGATTAAAGAGGAACCTGCTAATAATAAAACATTAAAAGTATTTGCTCATCAATCAAATATATTTGAGTCTTTATTGAAGATGCATTTAGGGTATTAATACAAACGGCTATTAGAATATAGCCTTGAAAAATCCCCCTAAACCAGGTAAAATGAATCAAGCATAGACAGTGTGAGGGGAGGTTAAGCTCATGGCACACAATAATCATATCGGTGCTGCTAATGACCGGCGCCCGGTTAACTCAAAGAATGTTAAGAAGCGGCGGAAGGAGCACCTGGCAGTTTTAGACTTCTTAAAGGAACGTGAAGAGGCTGATAAAGCTGCTAAGTAATATTTATTTTAATGACGTAATTACTAAGGCGGGGTCGTGACGGTGGTCATGACCCCGATTTAGTTAGGAATCTTAACTGGACGGTGGAGAAAGATAATGAAAAAAGAGAAGCACGTTCTGGCATGGACGATAACCGTAGTTTTGATTTTGATCACAGGAATTAGTGTTGTGGTTGTTCACCGTGCAAGCCGGGAAAATAATATTCGCATGGCTCGTCAAGCGCGTCTTGACCGGCGTCTTGACCGACGAATTGCTCATCAAAAACGGCTTCAAAAGAAAGCAATGCGCCAAAATATCCAGTGGAATCAGCCATCAATGACAATTCCATATCCAAATGTTTCTCGGGAGATGAAACGCCAGACGACGATATTAGCCCGCGCACAAAAAAAGAAGGGTTCGGCCCAGCGGACTTATTTGAGAAAAAAACTTAATCGGGATAATCGACACACCGTTTGGTTATTGGTATCAACTAAACGGCAGCGAGTTTTTGTAATGGAAGGACCGTATCCGGTGTATACAATGTATGCATCAATTGGGAAAAATTATCAGAACGGAACAAAGCAAAACGAGACGGTTCTTGGCTTTGCTCATATTACCCGGAGAGGCGGGCAGTTTTTTGATCCGCAATTGAATCAGGGGACTAGCGGATGGTTAATTTATTCGACGGGGCAAAGCCAAGGACAAATTAAGTCCATTCCGTTATCACAAAAGGGTCACCCGTTAAAAAGGGGTTTGTGGCGCTTTGGTTCAACCAAATTATCGAAAAAACATAACCACCGGAATAATGGGGCTATTTATGTGTCTGTCCCTGATGCTCAGTGGCTTAGTAGAAACATTAAGCCTGGGACCCAGATTATTGTTAACGATTACCAATCAGATAGTATTGCACAGTACTGGAATCAATTTTAAAATTGCATAACAAGCTTGGGGCGTAAGGTGTAATTTTCTAATTCGAGCCAAAATAAACAAGCGTAGTGAAAGCATAGCGTGATTTGCTTAGTTTGCTGCTTTCATTGCGCTTGTTTTTACTTTATCTTGTTTTTTACGGGTTACTCACTGGTAATTACGACTTTAGTACCCGTTGGAACAGCAGTATGGAACCATTTAGCATCGGCTACGGATAACCGAATGCAGCCGTGTGATCCTGGATGCTTTCCGAGCTTTTTGGCTTCCTTGACGTTGTATTGGCCGTTTGCTTTAGTGGGAACGGAGTGAAAAAGGTAAACCCCATTTCCCTTCCATGAAACATAGTAATTAGCGCCTTCACCAAGTTTGTTATTGAAGAAGGAATCTCCCCGAACGTTTTGAATGTGAAACGTGCCTGTTGGGGTGGTGCTGACCATTTTATGGTTCTTTGGATTACGCTGGTATACCCCACCCGAACAATACATTGTATAAATCACTTTTTTACCGGACATGATGTAGACCCTGCACTTTTTTAGTGCAACTTTAATCCATAGCTTTTTAGTGGTTTCGAGGTTAGGGTATGCGATCGTTTCGGATGGTTTGTGCCAGTTAATTGGTGTCCGCATGTGGTGGCTGACGGTTGTTGCGCGGACAAGTGGTGTTGTTAAAGTAATAACCGAAGTGCTACTCCCGCCGATGGTCAAACCAATGCAACCGGCCACCAATAATGGTAAAAATTTTTTCATTTTCTTTAATCCTCCTTTGGATACCCCTTATTAATGTGCTGATTTAACGGGCTGGGGATTACCCTAGAGCGATTGTTACTTTGGTATGATCCGGAAGGTTCTGGTACAACCATTGTGCGTCCGTTTTTGTTAACCAGATGCTCCCGTCCGTTACGTTCTTTTTCCCGATTGCTTTGTTTTTCTTAGCGTTGTAGTTTCCACTTAAGTTTGTCGGACCAGTGCGGAAATATAAGGTTGTCCCGTTGTGGTTAGTAAATGCGATGTTGAAGTGGTAACCTTGCTGGTTGTTAACAAGTGGTTCTTGCTTATCCCCCGTAGTAAAATTTCCGCTCGGCGTCTTACTAGTAGGCTCTTCGTTATTTGGATTGCTGGTAAGTGTCCCGGCGGACGCATACATCGTGTAGACTGGATGGTTATTGCTCATCACGTAGACCCGTTTTTTCCTAATGTTTACTAGTAAGGAAAGATTATGAACGTGCTTTAAATCCGGGTACTCCTTTGTTTCTGAGGATTGCTGCCAATTAATTGGTTGGCGCATGTCTTTGGGAGTGGGAAATGCAATCCGTTGTTGCTTATTGACCGGTGTCCTCGGGGTAGAATGGTGTGTTGTTTGCTTGGTTGAATGAACGATTACGTGTGGGCGGGACGATTGTGTCGGGTGGTGGGTGAGACCGTAGCCGAGAAGTCCGCCCCCAAGAATAATTAATCCGAGTGCTCCAATCAGGAGAACTGGCTTGCGTAAATTGGTCTTCATATTACTAATCTCCGTTCGTTTTTACTATTATTTAGTACTATAGATAAATTAGCCGGAACGGCTAGAAAAGTCAATTTTTACCAGCAATGATTGCATTTCGCCGAATTATCGGGTAGAATACCGCATGATTTAAACTAGCCCAGGAGGATTCAGCATGGAGATTAAGGTGGCAACGTTTATCGATCAGGTAACGGCGGGAATGACGCAAGAAACGGTCACCGCTGGTGTTGAGGAGTACGCACGGTTGGGCAGTGAAAGGGTGGCCGCTGTCTTAGTTGATGGATTGACCAAGCATGTGGTAAAGAACGAACTGGTCCAAAGCAGCGTGACAACGCAATTTGCGGGGGAGCAAGTGACACTGCGATTAGAGACGGGAATCATTAATTTGCCGGCTGAAAATATTACAAAGGTTGCTAATTTTTTTGATGATCCGGATGAAAGTGTTCCGGTTAATGCGTATCTGGTTGTTAAATCATCCGCAATCAACCGTTCGGGATTACGAATTGATAAGGTGGCTTCTGTTGCGGCGGTTTTAAGCGCTCCTAACGACGTAATCGCTAAGTTAACTATAATGCTCGCTGAAAAACAAGCGGTAATTGAGAAAAACGTGGCAACTGAAAAGTGATAGAATGGGGCTAGAAAAGATTTACGGGTAAAAGCCCGAAAAGAAATGGGGAATGACCTGTGCCAGGTGGTCCGGCGATAATTGACCTAGTTACTGTACTTATTGTGTTTTACTTTGCTGCCTTCTTTGTGGCGGCAGAATTTGCGTTGGTATCGGTGCGGAAAACAGCCCTGGAGAGTCGGCTTGAAAGCGGGCAGGGAAGTGCACGAAAACTTAAAATGGCCTTGCAGATGGTGTCTAACCTAAACGAGTATCTTTCAACCACGCAAGTGGGGGTTTCACTAGCGGGAATCCTCTTAGGATGGATTGGTGCCGACGGGTTGGCAACGTTTTTTGGTCGTCTTTTAGGACTGGCGCATGTTAACCACACGACAGCCGTTGCGGTTAGTTCAGCCCTTGGTGTCTTATTATTAACGTACCTTGAAGTGGTGTTAACGGAGATTGTTCCCAAAAACATCAGCATCGATAAGCCGATGAAAATGATGATGTTTGTTGTAACGCCACTCCATTATTTCCATGTCTTATTTTACCCGTTTGTATGGTTATTAAACGTTTCGGCATCGACGATTGTTAAGTGGTTAGGGCTTCCGCCGGCTGGGAAAGAAGAGGATGCGTTGTCGCAAAACGAAATTCTCAACCTATCGCGGAATGCTGTTTCGGGGGGGACCCTTGAAAAGAACGACTACGTGTACATGCAACGGGCGTTTGACTTGAATGATAAGGTTGCTAAGGACGTTATGGTGGACCGGACAAGCCTTGAAGTCGTTGACATTAATAGTACTGTTCAGGAGGTTATTAACCGGTACCTGCAAGATGGTTTTAGCCGGTTCCCAGTTGTTGCACAAAATGATAAGGACAAGATCCTTGGGTACGTCTACATCTATGACATGATCAGGCAGGCGCAGGTTGACGCCCAACTGCCCGTTAGCCGGCTTTTACGGACAATCATAAGTGTACCGGAAGTTACCCCGATTCAGGAGCTTCTCCAGCAGATGATTAAACGGCAAACCCCGATTGTCGTTGTTCTGGATGAGTATGGCGGAACGAGTGGGATCGTAACTGACAAGGATATCTACGAAGAACTCTTTGGGACCGTCAAGGATGAAATTGACGATGTTTCTGCTGAAGACATTATAAAAAACGACGACGGGACTTATCAGGTATCCGGGAAGACAACGTTGTATGACTTTGAACGATTCTTTAAGTTTCGGAGTAAGGACTTCTTGGAATCGGAAAGCGTAACGGTAGCTGGCTATTTACTTGAAAATTACCAGCAGATTAAACAGGGGACAAAGGTTCGGATTGGACCATTTGAACTGGAAGTAACGAAGTTTGAGCGGAACTTCATTGAGTGGGTTACTGTGCGGCGGCTCCCCGCAGATGAGGTGCACGAAGATGATGGGGATGCATCGGTTCTCCCACTAGACAAATGATGCGTAGATTGGCGGTTGCAGCGGGGCAACCGCTTTATTTGTAAAAAGGTAAGGTGAGCATAATGGAACGGATTTTACCGCTAGAACGGGGAATTAACCTCCGTGAGCTTGGTGGATACGAAACAGCGGATGGGCGGCATGTTCGGTGGCATAAGCTAATGCGGAGCGGCCATCTCGGTGAATTGAGTAAGGCGGACGAGGCTACCCTTAAAGCTGCTGGTTTACGACAAGTTGTTGATCTCCGTGAGGAAGCTGAAACCATTGTGGTTCCCGACCGGCCGATGCACGGGGTGTCCTTCCACCACATGTCCGTTTATCCGTTCACCAATCAGCTTTCCCAAAACGTCGGCTTTGCCCGGATGGCGCGACTAAACCGTGTGGGGTTAAGTCTTGCCGGGCAGGCCTATGCCCAGATGTTGACGGATCCGCATGCCCTTGGTGTTTGGCGCGAACTCTTTGTAATCTTATTAAAAAACCGGCGGCGACATCAGGCAGTCTTGTTCCACTGCACGGCGGGAAAGGACCGCACGGGGGTGGCTGCGTTTTTGGTTTTAAATGCGCTGGGTGTGCGGCGAGCGGATATTTTGCGGGATTACATGCTGACTAACCTGACGTTCAGTTCGCTTTCGCCCTCGGAGTTAAACGAGCTATTGGTGCCAGGACAGGATGCTGCTCTGGTAAACGAAATGAATAAACAACCAATGGTTAGTGAACAAGATTTTAAGGTGATGGAGTTGACAATTCAATTGATGGCGGGGGATTTTATGGCGTACCTAACAAATATCGTGGGAATTACGTCCCGACAGGTCGCCCGGCTCCGTAAGTTGTATTTAAACTAATACGGCATAATTTGCGAACTATTTTGTAAATAATAATGATATTAGCATTAGAATTGCCTTAGTTAGCCGAATTTACTTGCCAAACGTTCATCTTTCTTGTAGATTAGACGTTAAATAATTAATAAAGGAGACAGCGCAATGACAAATTGGGATACCAAGTTTGATAAAAAAGGATTTACTTTTGACGACGTCTTGTTAATTCCGGCGGAGAGCCATGTTTTGCCAAATGAGGTGGATTTGGGTGTCCAGTTGGCAAAGAATATCAAGCTGAATATCCCGATTATTAGTGCTGGGATGGACACTGTTACGGAATCGGCGATGGCCATTGCCATGGCCCGGCAAGGAGGCCTGGGTGTCATTCATAAAAACATGACAATTGACCGTCAGGTTGATGAGGTGCGGAAGGTTAAGCGATCCGAAAACGGCGTTATTATTAATCCATTCTTCTTGACTCCTGACCGGGCCGTTAGCGAAGCAGAAGCGCTAATGAGCAAGTATCATATTAGCGGGGTGCCGGTGGTTAACAATGCGACGGATAAGAAGTTGGTGGGGATTATTACTAACCGGGATATTCGGTTTGTTAGCGATTACTCTGTTTCAATCGAAACTGTAATGAGTCCGGAAGAAGAGTTGATAACGGCACCGCAGGGAACGACCGTGCAAGAAGCACAGCAGATTCTTGAAGATAACAAGATTGAAAAGCTACCGATGGTTGATGATAAAGGACGGTTGACGGGGTTAATTACCCTTAAGGATATTGAGAAGGTCGTTGAGTTCCCGCATGCAGCTAAGGATAAGTACGGCCGACTTTTGGTTGCCGCTGCTGTTGGGGTAACGAGCGATACGTTTGACCGGGCAGCTGCTTTGCTTGATGCTGGAGCAGATGCACTGGTTATTGATACGGCCCACGGACATTCTGCTGGTGTTTTACGGAAAATTAAGGAAATTCGGGAGCATTTCCCGGACGCAACGCTGGTTGCGGGGAACGTTGCTACGGGTGAAGCAACCCGGGCTCTGTTTGAAGCGGGCGTTGATGTGGTTAAGGTTGGAATTGGCCCTGGGTCAATTTGTACAACCCGGATTGTGGCTGGGGTAGGAGTTCCCCAGTTAACGGCGGTTTATGATGCAGCAAGCGTTGCCCGCGAGTACGGGAAGCCGATTATTGCTGATGGGGGGATCAAGTACTCTGGTGACATTGTTAAGGCAATTGCGGCCGGCGGGAACGCTGTTATGTTGGGTTCAATGTTGGCCGGAACGGACGAAGCCCCGGGTGAAACGGAAATTTATCAGGGCCGGCGGTTCAAGACCTATCGTGGAATGGGGAGTTTAGGAGCCATGGACTCGACGCACGGTTCATCAGACCGGTACTTCCAAAGTGGAGTAAACGAGGCTAATAAACTCGTGCCGGAAGGGATTGAAGGTCGGGTTGCTTATAAGGGTAAGGTTGCTGACATGGTTTACCAATTATGTGGTGGCCTTCGAGCAGGAATGGGCTATTGTGGGGCCTCAAACCTCCAAGCTTTAATTGATAATGCTCAGTTTGTCCAGATTACTGGGGCTGGGTTGCGGGAATCACACCCCCACGACGTTCAGATTACTAAGGAAGCGCCGAACTATTCTCGGAAATAATCAAAGAAAAGACTAAATTAACTTAATTTTAAATAATAATAAAAACAAACCGGTTGGCCGACCAAACCCGCAATAGAACGGGGATGATGGTCTTCCGGTTTGTTTTTGTTTGGGAGATATAATCCGATCATTTCCCAGAGAGCGGATAAAATTTGCTATAATAAAGCCAACCGTCCACGTAATTCGTGGGTAAGTAAGGAGACGTGACGAATGAAAATTTTAGTTGTTGATGACGATAAGGAAATTGTTGAATTACTCGGCATTTACATCGAAAATGAAGGTTACGAAGTAGAAAAGGCCTACAATGGCCGGGAAGCCCTCACGAAGTTAAATACTAACCCGGATACTGCATTGATGATTCTTGATGTGATGATGCCAGAAATGGACGGGCTGGCTGTTATCCGGGAAGTACGGCGCGATTCGCAAATTCCGATTTTGATGCTTTCCGCAAAAACAGACGACCTAGACAAGATTCAGGGACTTGTTCAGGGAGCGGATGACTACGTAACGAAACCGTTTAACCCGCTGGAAGTTATGGCCCGGGTAAAGTCGCTTATGCGGCGGGCACAGCATGAGGTTAAGAACGACGAACCTGATAGGATTGAAGTGGGACCATTAATTATTAAAAAAGATTCTCACGAAGTTAAGACTGTAAACGGGAATAATATTCAGCTGACGGCCCTTGAGTTTGGAATTTTATATTTACTCGCAAGTTACCCGAACCGGGTATTTTCTGCCGATGAAATTTTTGAACGGGTTTGGCGCCAGGAATCAGTTGTTTCTGCCAAGACCGTAATGGTTCATGTTAGCCATTTGCGGGATAAGATTGAAGAAGCTACTGGTGGTGAAAAGGTGATTCAGACCGTTTGGGGCGTTGGTTACAAGATTGAGGCATAATACAAAAGAAAAATGAAGTTAAAGCTAACATCGCGGGAAAAAAGTGAGTTAGTTGGCGAGGGTGTCGTAACGTTAATTTTATCGTTGCTTCTTGAGACGTCCGTCTTTGTTATTCTTAACACGGCACTTTCTGCTGACCCACAGCTGCGGTCTGGGCTTTTTGCACTTAGAACGTCGTTTATCTTTGGAGCTAACCGGGCAACGATGCTTAGTTGGGGAACCATTTTTGTTTTGGTAATGATGGTGGTTAATTTTATCATTGTGCACTGGCGGCTAGTGCGACGAATGCATCAGATCGAGCTTCGTCATATTATTATGGAGCTGCACTACATTGGCGCGGGTCATTTTGAACACCGAATTCCGTTTGTTCTTAAGGGCCAGATGCAGCGGATTGTAACTAGTGTTAACACGTTAGTTGATAGTACGATTAACGCAATGGCTGAGGAACGGCGAATTGAACGGTCGAAGGATGAATTAATTGTAAATGTTAGTCATGATATTCGCACACCGTTAACCTCAATTATCGGGTATTTAGGATTAATTGAAGAAGGTCAGTATAAGGATGAAGATGACCTTCTGAAGTATACCCATACAGCTTACTTAAAAGCGAAGCAAATGAAGTCGCTGGTAGAGGATCTTTTTGAGTATACTAAGATCCAACAAACGGACAACCCGTTAAAACTAACAACAGTTAATCTGGGATCAATGCTTGACCAGTTAACGGCAAGTTTTGAGTTAGAGGCCGAAGAGAAGGGAATGGAATTAACTTCTAATGTTCCGGATAATCTCCGGGTTGAGGTTGACCCAGAAAAACTTGCGCGGGTTTTCAGCAATCTTATTACAAATGCGATTAAGTATGGGAAAGGCGGTAAGCACATCGTTGTGACGTGTCGCAAGCTCTCTTCCCAGGAAGTAATTGTTACCGTGGCTAATGATGGGGAACCAATTCCAGCTGGCGCCCTCCCTAAACTGTTTGATCGGTTTTACCGGGTTGAAGGTTCTCGTTCCCGGAAAACGGGGGGAACCGGATTGGGACTGGCTATTACGCAGGGAATTGTTAACCGGCACCACGGATATATTCAAGTAACGTCTGATAGTGAGTGGACAAAGTTTATGGTACACCTTCCATTTAATCATGCGGATAAGTTGCAACCACCACGAAAATAATGCTTAAGGGACTTAAAAGAAATGAAACGTTTTGGAATTATGGTAATGGAGATTGCGTTCCTCACCTTAATTGCGCTAGGAGGAGCGCTCCCTGCTAGTGCAGCGCGGACAGAGGGATTGCGTGTTAACCAAGCAAATGTGCGGGCCGCGATGGTTGTTGATAATCAGACTGGGCAGATTCTTGCGACGAAAAATAGTCGCCAGGTTGTTCCGATTGCTTCGTTAACCAAATTAGTAACGCTGTATATTGTGGTGCAACAGATTAAAACAGGGAAGCTCCGGTGGAATCAGCGGATTGTTGTTTCGAAGGCGGCAGCTGGATTAACTAAGGATAAAACGCTAATGAATGTTCCGCTGACTGCTGGGAAGAAGTACCGGGTTCGGGATCTTTTTCAGGCAGCTCTTGTTTGTTCTGCGAATGACGCGGCCCAAGCGCTCGCTGATGTTGTTTCTCATAATCATCCGGCGAGATTTGCGGCTATGATGCGAGCGCAGCTGTGCCGGTGGGGAATTAAGGATGCCAAGATGTATACCGCCAATGGCCTTGATAACGGTGACGATGGTGCTGACCGGATTGCGGGCGTTTCTAAAGCGGCGAAGGATCAGTTATCTGCACGTGATTTGGTAATTGTAACGCAACATTTGCTCCGCGCGGATCCCCAAATTTTAACGATGAGCCAACAACGACAGCTTACGTTTGCTGGCCGGCAGTATCAGGGTTCTAATCAGATGCTTCCGGGGGGGTCTGCAGCCGATCCGGCGTACCACGTTTTAGGATTAAAAACCGGGTCAACGAAGGCTGCGGGTCAATGCTTTGTTGGTGTTGTTGACGTAAAGGGTCGTCGGCTAATTACGGTTGTTTTGGGAGTACCTAATAAGGAGCAAAATGCCCGGTTTTCGGCAACTAAACAGTTACTTGATCAGGTAACCAATAATTATCGTGTTCAGCAAATCGCAGCCCACAAAACAGTTCGGGGGGCCCGCACAATTCGTGTTGTGGATGGACACAAATACCGGGTTAAGGTTGTTCCTCAACGGGGAACAGCAATTTGGGTGCACAAGGGAAGCCGGCTTCAAAAAAAGTTAACCCCCATAACAAGCTGTGCTAAAAATAATCAAGTCATAGCCCCAGTAGTTCGTTACCAACGAGTGGGAACCCTTAATGTAACTACTCAGGGACTGCAGCGAATGGATGGGACGTCAACGGTGAAGCTTCCGGTTGAAGCTACTCAGGCAACCACTCGAATTAGCTGGTGGGCTCGGTTGATACGCTCAATATAGGAGGAGAACGATGCGGGAAAAATTTACCCGGATATTTTATGGGGCAACGGTGCTATTAATGATTGCACTGTTTGTGGTAGCGGCACTTGGTTTTTTTCTTGGGCGAACGGTGATGCTACGGTGGCTTTCCCCGCTCGGATGGCTAACTCTTTGCGCAACAGGTGCAACTGGAATTATACGCCGACGGTTAACTGCACAGGAATGGGGGTTAATTATTGTCCTTGTGCTAATTATAATGATTAGTTGGTGGTTAGGTTAATTGGAGGTTTACGTGAAGGATAAACGAAAATGGCTAGTTGGTGGGGGAATTACCCTGATTATTATTTTAGGGATATTGGTTATTCACCAGTATTATCCCGATTTTAAATTGGGATTACCCCTGGGACGGATAGGTCTGCGGCAATTATTGCGCCACCATGGCCCGGTAAGTGCAGTAATTTTAATTTTATTGACCGCTGCAATGACGGCGGTTCCTGGTGTATCGAGTTCCATTGTGTGTGTGTTTAACGGAGTTGCATATGGCCCAATTATAGGGTTTCTAATGAACATCATTGGAATGGCGCTAGGAAATGGCGGCGTAATTATGACCCTTGATAGGCTTCCGGCCCAGGATAAAAGCCGTTCGCGAATTAATCTGCAAGCAACGGGTTACCCGGGAATGACCGCAATGTTGGGTTATATGATTCCAGTAATTCCGTCCGTATTGGTAAGTTACGCGGCGGTAAAAGCACGTCTTCAGATTTCTAAGATCATTATGGCGGTCGTCGGGGGAAGTTTACCGACCGCCTTCTTGTATGCCTTTGGTGGTGATGCTCTCTTACGGGGGAATTACCGGCGCTTATTAGTTGTTGGCGGCGGATTATTAATTTTGATTGCGGGGGTACTCCTTTTCCATCGGTTTCATCATACTACTCGCTGGTCTCGGTAAAGTAGATAGTAATTATTCGTTATGGATAATATTACAGAATGTTACAAAATAACGCTTATGTTACAAAATAACGCCGTTTAGTAATTTTACTGGCAAAACGCTGTTACATATGCCCCGTATACTTAAGGATAGTTATCCTAGCGGACTAGGAATAGATTAGTTGTAAATAAAAGGTTAGTTTACGGGAGTGAATGCAGTTTATGAAGTTAAACAAAGTTTTGATGTCAGTTGCAACGATGGCCGGGGTTGTAGCCGCTGGTTCAGTTGCTGCCAATGCTGATACTGTTACGGTTCAGCAGGGAGATACGGTTTGGGGCTTTGCTCAGGAAACTAATTCAACGGTTTCACAGATTGCGCAGCAGAACAACCTGCAAAATCCGAATTTGATTTTCGTTGGTCAACAGCTCCAGATTGGGCAGACCGTTCAGCAGGCTGATGCTCAGGCTCAGGCAAACGCAGAAGCTCAGGCCGCCGCTGCCCAGCAGGCTCAGGATGCTGCAGCTCAGGATGCTAAGGAACAGCAACAAGCTGCCGCAGCTCAGGCCCAGGCAAACGCAGAAGCTCAGGCCGCCGCTGCCCAGCAAGCTCAGGATGCTGCAGCTCAGGCTGCTAAGGAACAGCAACAAGCTGCCGCAGCTCAGGCTCAGGCCCAAGCGGCAGCTCAAGCACAGCAAGAGGCTCAACAGAAGGCTGCTGCGGAAGCTGCCCAGCAAAAAGCGCAGGCTGAAGCTAACGCCGCTGCTCAGCAGAAGCAAAGTGAGGAGCAACAGTACGCTCAACAGCAAAACCGGGTTAATTACAACAACGCTAACCGGACGGTTCAGCGGGTTGTTCGGTCCACTCAGGCTTCTGCTTCAACAAACAATACGTCATCGGATAATAATCTAGACGCTGCTAATGATGCTGCTCGGGCGTGGATCGTTGCGCGTGAGTCAGGTGGTAATTACAACGCTACGAACGGAAATTACTACGGAAAGTATCAGTTATCACGGTCATACCTGAACGGTGATTACTCACCGGCAAACCAAGATCGGGTTGCTAACCAGTATGTTTCAAGCCGGTACGGTTCATGGGTTAATGCCGAAAACCACTGGAAGCAGTGTGGTTGGTACTAAAACCAGATAAAAATAACACTGAAAACGAGAAGGCCAGATGACCTTCCCGTTTTTGTTTTATGGATTTTACTGGAACTATGAGCATTGGCGGGGTGTTTGCCAACTTATAATGAGAACTAAAACGATGAGAATAAGTGTGATGAGGTAGCTGATTCGAATTCCTGTTAATTCATGGTAACGATTGGTAACCATGATTAATGATCCTACCGAACTTCCTAAAGCGATAGCGATGTTTTGGGTCATTCGTTGAAGGGCACTCATGCTTCCCTGGAGGGTGAATCCTACAGCATGCATCAGAGCGGTAATATTGGCTGGCTGAAAGAACCCGCCACCGCTTCTGTAAATAAACAAGGCTAATGTGATAAATACCGGCGAAACCGTTGGCGGAAGAAGTAGCAAAACGATAAAGCTAATTAACATAATTCCGATTCCACTAAGGATAAACGTCCGGTTACGGGTCCCGTCGTTAATGTTGCCGGTAATCTTAGAAAAGATAGCGATACCAACAGGGGCACCAAGCACCAGGAGACCGGTAATCCCGGTGTTAACGTGCATAATGTTTTCAAATAAAAACGGCGGAAGAAGGAAGATCATTGCCGATGCAAAGCCAAACAGCATGGTTTGTGTTAGTAAAATAAGAGGCACTTTCCTGGTTAGGATTGTCATGTCAATTAACGGTGTGGTGCGGTGGTGTTCGATTTTAAACAGAATAAATGCAGTAATCCCCGCAACTCCGAGAAGGACCACCCCGGATAATCTTTCCGCTGGTTTTTCGAGGACGTTTAATCCTCCAAGGAGACTTACGATAAAAATGGCGTTGACGATAAATCCCCAGTAATCAATACCTTGTCCGGTGGTACGTTCTTGAATTTGACTATTAAGAATTGCCGCACAGATAATTCCGATTAGGGTAAACGGAACGTTAATTAAAAAGATTAGTCGCCATGATCCGAGGGCAAGAAGAATCCCGCCAAGCGAAGGTCCAAGAACTGGCCCCAGACCAATCATAATTCCCACTGTTCCAATGGCACGGTTTTGCCTTGCTGGTTGGATTAGGGTGGTGACTAGTGAAGCAGAGGTTGCCTGTAGTGCGGCTGCCCCGATTCCTTGAATAACGCGGAACAAGATGATGAGGGTAATGTTATTAGCAAGTTCGCATAAAAGTGATGCGGTCATAAACAGTCCCATAGTTGCGTATCCCGTGATTTGCAGCTATTAAAGGAGAGTGGCGTGATTATTCCGCACCGGCAGGGAAAATTTGTTTTTTATCGGGTAACGGGAAAGATTACAAGGTTGATGCCTCGTTTCTTTGAATATTTAGATAAAAATAATAATTAAGCAAATAAAAAACAGGTCCAGAACGAACCTGTTTTTTATTTGCTTAATAGTTGATACTAGATTTTAGTACCAACCGTGTGATTCCCAGAAACGCTGAGCGTTTACCCAAGAACCGTACCGGCTAGCAACGTACTGGTTAGCAACGGCGTCCTGATGAGCTGGTGAGTAGTCACCGCCAAGGTAGCTGGCGCTTAACTGGTACTTACCAATGTACTGACCGTTCCGAGCATTGTAGTTACCGCCTGATTCGCGAGCAACGATCCATGCCTGGGCAGCTGCTTCAGAACCGGATAACTGCTGACTGCCGTTATCACTCTGCGTGTTGGCAACTTGGTTATTGTTCTGGCTCTGACCTTGACTTTGGCTCTGGTTATTAGTAGCAGTAGCGGCGGCGTTGTTAGCCTGACCATTGTTCTGGTTGCTTGTTTGAGATTGGCTGTTGTTTCCAATTTGAAGCTGTTGTCCAACGTAAATTAGGTTAGCGTTGGAAATGTGGTTTTGCTTAACGATTTCGTCAACTGTTGTGTTGTACTTTTGAGCTAATGCTGAAAGCGTGTCACCCGCCTTAACGGTTACCGTGTCGGCCTTTGCAACGGCGCTAACGGCAAAAACTCCACCTAATGCTGCTACAGATGCAAGTGTCTTCTTTAAATTCATAAAATATCTTCACTCCTGTAATGTTTGATACTTGCTAAACATCTTACTCATTCGGGATATCGTTCCCCCGAACCAACAATTCATAGTATACGGGCGGAAGGTGACACTCATGTAGCAGCTAAATTACGAAATTAGTTGTTCTTGTAATATTCCTCCATATTTGTAATATTTTGTAACGAAAACGGGTTTTGTTAAGACCTATTTAATAAATAAAGGGGTATTGGGGTAGGTGTACGGTATAATAGGGACAAAATGATTGGGGGATGGTCTAATTGGCACATATTCTTCTTATGAATGCGGGAAGTTCGTCGGTTAAGTGGAAATTATTTCGAATGAGTACGGAGGAGCTTTTGGCTCGGGGAGAAGTGGAGCGGATTAATCTTCCCCATTCAAAACTCACTATCAAATACGCCGGGAAGCAGGACGAAACGGTAGTTGATAATTTAACGTATGCAGCTGCTGCGCAGTTAATTATCGATAAGATTCAGGAATTAGGAATTACAACGCTGGATAAAATTTCATGTGTGGGTCACCGGGTAGTCGCAGGGGGCCATGAATTTGAGCATGCAATACGGGTCACTCCTAATCGGTTGAAAAAGATTATTGCAATGAGTGACTATGCCCCGCTTCATAACCCGATGGAGGCAAAGTACATTAAGTTAATGCAGCGGATTCTGCCAGCCGTTCCCCAGTATGCGGTTTTTGATAGTAAGTTCTTCTTGGGAATGCCAGAAATGAATGCTATTTATAGTCTTCCTTATAGGTATACCGAAAAATACCATATTCGCCGGTACGGAGAGCATGGAATTAGCCATGAATATTTGATGAACCGGGTGGCAACCCTCCTTAAACGGGATGTCCGTGACCTCCGCATTATTACCCTCCACCTTGGTGGCGGCGCATCAATTACCGCCGAGCGTGATGGCCACGCCTTTGACACATCAATGGGCTTCACGCCCCTTGATGGAATTACGATGGGAACCCGAAGTGGGGATATTGATCCCGAAATTGTTCCTTTTTTAATGGATAAATTGGGAAAAACAGCCCGGGAGGTACTTGATCTTCTTAATAAGGAATCAGGAATGTATGGAATTTCTGGGGTTTCATCGGATATGCGGGATATTATGGCGCAGTATAAAACTAATAAACGGGCTAAGTTAGCCGTGGATGTCTTTATCAACCGAATTGTCAAATTTGTGGGTGGTTATGCCGTGGAAATGGGCGGTGTAGATGCCATTGCCTTTGCGGGTGGAATCGGCGAAAATGATGCTTACGTTCGACGGGAAGTGTGCCATCAACTTGCACTTCTTGGAATTAAACTTGACCCTGAAAAGAATAAGCAATTAAATCATGGGGGCGAAGGATTGATTTCAACGCCGGATTCGACAGTCCGGGTTTTCCTTGTTCCAACGAACGAAGAGTTGTTTATGGTCCAACAGATTAAGGCAGAACAGCAGCGCGAACGGGGTACAAACCATTAATTATCAAGATAGCGTATAATAACCGGATTATCCTTATTGAGGATGATCTGGTTATTGACTAATTTGCAGGGTTAGTAACCCCCAAGATATCGTGGGGGCTCATGTACCGGGTACGCATAATAATTTCGGTAATTTGCTGGGGCGGCTCGGGGTTATCCTTAGTTAGCCATAGTTTAATGATGTCAAGAATCTGAGAAATGATAATTTCATGCGCGTAATCGTTAGGGATGGCGGTTGTCATCTGGTGGTTACCCTTGATAATGTCAAGGTCTTTATCAATGATATCAATTAGCCAGTGCTTAATTTTATCCTCAAAATGAGGATCTCCGTTGGGACCGAGAAGGGCCTTAGCAAGGTCGAACTCTTCGTAGATATAATCCACAATCTTATTAACCGTTGCGTACAGTTTCATTTGGGATTCAGTCGTTGTTACGCCGTCTTTTGGTAAGTGTTTGATGAAACCATCATTTAACGAAGCGGCAATTTCCGTGAGGATGGTTTGTTCGTAGTAACTAACCAACGCCGGTTTATCCACGAAGTGTTTGTAGAACGTACTGCGATTAATATTTGCTGCCTGAGTAATATCCTTGACGGTAACGCGACTGAGGCCCTTTTCATTTACCAGGTAAATGAAGGCGGCCTTGATTTTTCGCTGGGTTGTTACGATTTTTCCATGAACTGTCATATGTATTCCCCCTCGCTACGTTTATCCTACCATGTTCTTTCTTTAAAACAACACATTGTTGCCCAAAAAAGTATTAACCATGAAGATTAAGGCAACACTTTTGCTGATTTTGTCCGTTGTCGCAGGTTTATAATCGCGTTATCATGTACGTGAAAAGCAACACTGTGTTTATTTCACAAGAAACAGTGAAAAGGAAAGAAAGGAGAATATCATGAACGAACAAAATCAACGGCATAAACGGCGTTACGTTGCTCAGGCGCTGGTCTGGATTGTTTTGCTCCTTGCGGGACTTTTCATGATGCCAAATATTAATGCGTTGGTGCGAGAAAAGGGACAAATTAAGCTTCCGGCATCAGCGAATAGTCAGGTAGCCCAGGTGATTCAAAACCATTGGGGTCATCATATGGATAATACGCGGGAAGTTGTTGTAGTGTTTAATAACGGTAATGATAAGCTAAGTGCCCAGCAGAAACACCGAATTAACACAACAATTTCATACCTTAAGGCACACAAACAGCGCTACCACATTAAGGCGATGACGGCGCCGAATGAAAATGAGTATACGAAAAAGCAGTTGATTTCCAAGGACAAGACAACGGAACTTCTGCAATTAAATGTCGATAAGAAGGAACCCGTTGCTCAGATGCGCCAAAGGCTTGAACGGGGCGCAAAAACCGCGGGGGTAAAAACCTACGTTACCGGTGCGGACATCTTACAGGACGACTTTGACGCTGAGACAGAAGAAGGAATTAAGAAGACGGAGTTAATCACCATTATCTTTATCTTCATTGTATTGGCGTACGTCTTTCGCTCTCCGCTTACCCCGATTTTCTCACTCCTTTCAGTGGGAATTTCATTTTTGATTTCATTGAGCGTAGTAATGAATTTCGCCAAGCATTTTGGATTTCCGCTATCAAACTTTACCCAGGTCTTTATGGTGGTGGTGCTCTTTGGGATTGGAACGGATTATAATATCCTGCTGTTTGACCAGTTTAAGGAGGAACTCAGTAAGGGCCTTGATCGGGTAACGGCGACCCGCAATGCGTTGAAGGTGGCAGGTCATACGATCCTGATGAGTGGGTCCACCGTTTTGATTGGGTTTGCGACGTTGGGGCTAGCAAAGTTTAGTATTTATAGGTCAACACTTGGGGTAGCCGTGGCCGTTGCGGTGCTCCTGCTGGCATTGCTTACGTTGAACCCATTCTTTATGGCGCTATTGGGGCAGAAGATTTTCTGGCCAACTAAGCAGTTTAACGGGTCCAGTAAAAGTAGGATGTGGCGGTGGATCTCGTCCAATGCGGTGAAGATGCCCCTTCTTGGACTCGGCGTTGCCATTTTATGTGCATTACCGTTTCTTTTATCTGGGAGTCATCCGCTGAACTACGATACACTTGTTGAACTGCGGGACACGCTTCCAGCCAAGGAAGGCTTCCGCGTTGTACAAAAACACTTCACCCCGGGGACCGCGGAGCCGACGACGTTGTATATCCGCACTAATCACCGGTTGGATAACGAAAAAGACCTGCGGGAAATTGATGCGCTCGCTCAGAGACTGCAACGGGTTCCGGGAGTTAAGACGGTTGCAACGGTAACGGAACCTGGTGGCAGTCGGATTAAACAGCTGTACGTTAAGAATCAGTTAGGAACAATCACAAGCGGGATGAAGGACGCCCGGAAGGGATTGAATCAGATTAGTAATGGTTTGAACGGAGCAGTTGCCCAGATGCAAGGCGCTAACCTCCAGGGGGGCATTGACGGGGTTAACATGCTGGCCGCTGGTTCTAATCAGTTATTAAACGGGAGTGAGCAACTTCAGGCTGGGGCCAATGCGTTGGCAAACGGGGCCGGGACGCTTGGTAACGGCCTTAACCTGTTGAACGCCCAGCAGGGAGCTATTCAAAACGGAACGGGACAGTTGGTTAATAGTATTGGCCAACTGCAGAATGGAGCCAGCCAGGTGGCTAACGGCTTGAGTCAGGTTCAACAGCAGGTTCAATCACAGTTAAATCCCCAACAGTTAAGTCAGTTAAATGCAGCGCTTAATTCGATGAACAGTGCGCTCAGTGCGTTAAATAACATGCCCGATATGGGAAAGGTCCAGCAAACTGCTCAATCCCTTGAACAGAACAGTAACCAGGCGAAAAACGACGCGGCTACCTTACAGCAGGCCCTTAGCAAGATGGGCGGTAGTGGAGTTGATACCAATCAGGTGGCTAATCAGGTAGCGGGAGCGGTTTCTGGATTATCCCCGCAACAAAAACAGCAGCTGCAAGGTGCTTTGCAGCAAGCTGTTGGCCAGATGCAGCAACAAAACAGTGGGGCTATTAATAACGCTAAGTCGGCGGCCCAGAACCTTCAAAACGATATGGGGAACGTTCAGCAGGCTGGAAGTCAGCTTTCCAGTCAACTGAACACCCTGAAGAGTGCGAGTGACCAGTTGAATAACTTAAAGCAGCAGGCTAACGGGATGAACGTGGGTGCAATGCAGCAGCAACTGAATCAGCTCGAATCGTCGGCTAGCCAGTTATCCAGTGTTCTTGGTCAGTTACAAAACGGTTCTGCTCAGGTAGCAAATGGGCTTAGCCAACTCCAAAATGGAGCAAGCGGGATGCAAAACAGTCTCCAACAGTACACTAATGGGGTGGCAAGTGCGGCCGCTGGCGCTAACCAGCTTGAGAATGGGGCGGCACTCCTGGCAACTAAACAGGGTGAGTTGACGGCTGGATTAGTCACGCTAAACGATGGGGTTACCCAGATGGCAACGGAGATGCAGGGTCTCCTTGGTCAGATGCAGCAGCTTGAGTATGGGTTACAAACGGCAAGTGCTGGTGCCCAGAAGATCAACGACGGCGTTGGGGCGGCTAATAGTTATCTGACAGGATTAAAGAATTCTGCTGCGGCAGATACGTACTACGTGCCAAAGAATGTTTTGCGGAGTAAGACGTATAAGACGGCAAAGGATGCGTACTTATCAGCCGATAAGAAGGCCGTTAAGTTTACGATTATTCTGGACATGAACCCGAGTTCATTGCGGGCAATGCATAAGGTTGATGAACTGCGGGCAATCGTTAACCAATCAGTGAAGGGGACGCCACTTGCTGGGGCAACCGTTGCTTTAGGCGGACAATCCGCCAAGACAAACGTTACGCATAAGGTAGCACAAAGTGACTTTATGCGGACAGCAGCGATCATGCTAACGGGAATTCTTCTGGCACTGATGGTAATTACCCGGTCGGTTCTCCAGCCGTTTTACATCATTGGAACCCTTCTCTTGGCGTACGTCATGGCGTTAAACATTACGCGGTGGATTAGCGCCATAACGATGGGTCATTCAATGTTGACCTGGAATACACCATTCTTCGGCTTTGTTGTTCTTGTCGCGTTGGGAGTTGATTATAGTATCTTCCTGATGATGCGGTACCGTGAATTTGATATGGGTTCGGCAACGCCAGCTAAACGGATTGTGACGGCGGCCTTAGAAATCGGAGCGGTAGTCATTTCCGCGGCTGCCATCCTGAGTGGGACGTTTGCCGCGTTGATTCCATCAGGTGTGCTGACGTTGATTCAGGTAGCCCTTGTGGTAATTATTGGGTTAATTATTCTGGTCTTTGCCATTCCACTAATTATCCCGAGCCTGTTACGGTTGACGTATCCGCTCACGGACCGGATGGAAAAGGAAGCCGAGGTTGTGCGGCGCCGGAAAAGGTAGTTAACGTGAATTAAGGGATATAATCTAAAGGGACCAGCAAAGCAGCTGGTCTTTTTTAGGAGTTAAAATCGTTTTTGAAGAATTCTAATTTTATGAGCAAAGTGCTGTGCATGCCGCGTAATTTTGCTTACAATATACCGAGAGAAACTGAAAAAAGTGGGGGATTTAGATGCAAGGAGAACGGCTCGCGCGCGCGTACGTATATTTTTTTGGTTCATTTGGAGGGATTCTATTTGGATATGATATTGGGGTAATGACCGGAGCCCTGCCATTTCTCCAGCTTGATTGGCACATGCATAACGCGCTGATCATCGGGATGATTACGTCGTCGCTGATGTTTGGGGCAATCTTTGGGGGGTTATTAGCTGGTCGGTGGGCAGACCGGTATGGCCGTAAAACCATGATCACCGTAGCAGCAACGGTTTTTGCCTGTGGCTCCCTTATTTCGGCAGTTGTTCCGAATGATGGGGGATGGTTATTGATTGCTGTTCGAATTATTCTTGGATTATCCGTGGGGGCCCTCTCGGCGATTGTCCCGGCATACATGGCTGAGATGGCACCAGCTCGGTTACGGGGACGGATGACGGGAATTAATTTCACCATGATTGCAGCGGGGACGTTACTGTCGTACGTGGTTGATTATTGCTTGAAGGACTTACCCGCCTCCTTCGCATGGCGGGCAATGCTTGGAATGGCGGCTGTTCCGGCGTTGGTTCTTTTGGTTGGAAGTTTGAAGTTACCAGCAACGCCCCGCTTTTTGATGGTTCAAGGGAACCGTGCGGCCGCTACCAAGGTTTTGCGGGTAATGCAGCCCGATGCAAACATTGATGCGGAGATTGCAACGATTCAGCAGGTCAGTGTGCAAGATGCGACTGAGCGCGCTCTTCCGTATGGCCAAATGCTGACGGGAAAATATCGTGCATTGGTAATTGCGGGTGTCGGCGTTGCGGGATTGCAACAGTTTATCGGAGTAAATGCGATTTTTTACTACATTCCGTTAATCGTGGCCCAAGCAACGGGGCATGCGGCAGCATCTAACCTAATGTGGCCTGTGATTGAGGGACTGATTCTTTTGGGAGCATCGTTTGTTTTCCTGGCTATTGCGAGTCACTTTAACCGGCGAACCCTCCTGATTTTTGGCGGTGTTGGGATGGGGCTAGCATTTGTTCTCCCAGTAGTGATTAACTGGCTTTGGCCACACGCTAATCCATTAATTACGTTAGTTCTGCTATGTATTTACGTCGCGTTTTACGGGTTTACGTGGGCGCCGTTAACGTGGGTGTTGGTTGGCGAAATTTTTCCATTGGCTGTTCGCGGAAAGGCATCAGGCTTAGCGTCCGCCCTTAATTGGGTAGGAGCGTTTGTCGTTGGGCTTGTTTTTCCGGTAATGACGGCAATAATGAAGCAGGCGACTGTTTTTGGAATCTTTGGATTAGTCTGTTTTGCAGCGGTCCTCTTTGTTTGGCTGGTTGTTCCGGAAACAAAGGGCCATACGTTAGAGGAAATTGAGCAGCAGTACATGAAGGGAAAAGGGTAATTAAAAAGGGCCCTTGAGTAAAAGTAAACGAGCGCGGCGGAAGTAGAAACCCGAATTTATAGTTCGGGTTTTAAACTTCCAGCGTGCTCGTTTTTTCGTATTTATTGTTTTAAACAGCAATTACCAGCGGTAAGTCCGTCGATAGCGGTGATAGTGATGCCGTATATTTCCATGAACCCGGTAATGGTCATAGTGGGGTGCTTCTGGCGGTGTTGGGATGGTCATTGCTGGATCACTGGTTGATGTTCCGTCCTGATAGTTAAACTGATAACCGGGCTGGACGTTATACAGGTAAACGTTAAAGTTAAGGCCGTTTGAGCCAATCGCTTGCATCCATACTCCCTTTGCCATCAAATCATTCCCCTGAAAGATGGGCTGTACCCGGTAAATAACCCGGGCACCGTCCCGGAGGGCATGCCGCACTTTTTCTTCATAAATTGTCTGGAGTTTTTGATTGCAAAATGCTGTTTGGGTAAAGAGGTTACGTGGGTTATTCTGGTCTCCTGATTGTTGACCGGGATCATACTGACCCGTAGTTGCAATGCCCTTTGAAAGTGAATAGGCAATGATGTGCCCACGGTTTAGAATTGCCGTGTGGTGGCGGTTAAATTTCTGGTGCCAACCGGTGGGTTTGACTGTTTGCCGTTCCCGTAATTGGTCATTTGCCACGTTACGCGGTAGTAACATGGCAGTTGCGGGCGCCGCTGTCCGGTTAAGTTGATCAAGGTGGCTGTACTCAACATGGTTAGAATGCCAGTCGTTTAGTGACAGGGTGGCTTTTCCCCCGTTAACCTGGACAACCGGGGAGGTTCCTGGGTGGTAGTCAAGGCTTGCAAGGTGTGTCGCTGTTGAAATATCACTGGTAGCAGAAACAGAAGTAATTGTTGGCCGGGAAATCCCCGGAATAGTAGCGGTAATAGTTCCTCCAAGAATTGTTAGGAGGACAAGTGATGCCGTGGTAATTCGCCCAAGCCAGTTGTGTTTTTTTCTCATACTTAGTTTCTCCCTATTTATGACTATCGCGCGGTTCACAAATCACTGTCCAGATGCTTTGGGGGGCAACACGGAATTTATTAGTCGGAAACATCAGGACAACTAATTCAAGAATGAAGATTACCGTAAAAACAACCCCGGAAAAAAGACGCACGAGGTACATTGCGCAGAAGAAGAGAATGACTGCGTTCAGGCTGAAGCCTACATCACGGAGACGGCGTGCTACCAGGCTAAGGGAGGCCAGGCAGTTGGCGGCAAAGAAAACGGTGATGATAAGCATTGCAACGGTGATGAGTAGACTTGAGTGCCCCCATGAGAACCATTTAATAATTGCAAAAACAATGGCGATAGGAAGGAGAATTAACTGGGTGTACCAGAATTTTTTCCTGCTAACCGGGTTGCGCCAGTTCAAGATATACCGAAAAGCATCAGTCCACACGTGAAAAATATTCTGAAACATAGTAATTGGGCTCCTTTAGTAAATGATAACTAACTTCCATTTTACCAGAGATTTCAACTGACCGATGCTATTATGTAAAACCACCGGAAAGCCCGGTGGTTCGGTTCCACTGTGGAAGTGTAATTACTGGGAAGATGACTGGCGCAGCTTTACCTTACATCGGTAAATGAGACTGTAAACTGATGAACGGGAGCATTGCATTTGCCGTGCAAGGGTTGAGACGGAACAGTGGGGTTCTGTCAGAAAGTTCCGTAAAAGGAACGCTTCCCGGACATTCAACTGTTCCGTATAAAGTCGAAGCCATTCGCGCAGGATAACAATATCCTCAGCGGATGATGCGTGTGCAATGGTATCGCTGGGGTGAATCCCCCTGGTATCAACAAAATGTTCAAGCGACGTTGTTGCAAACGCAACTCCTCTTTTTTGCGTGTGGGCTTCACGGATTAATCCAGCAATGCAGTGCGCAAGACAAACCCGAAAATATGCCCCAAACGAGACATCGTTTGTTAATGAAAAGGAAGTCACGGCCCGCCAGCAGACGATGCGGGCCTCTTGTTCAAGATCGTCCCAGTCATAGCCAGGAATAAAACGTACCCGGCTTAACATACTGCGAACCAGCGGAGAATACTGGTCAAACAGTGCGTTGAAATTAGCACTAGTTGGTGATGCATAGTAAGCCCAAAGCTGCAAATCGGCACGGGTGTTTGCCATAAGACCCTCCATGTGTGGAACCGTGGCTTAAATATAAGGGTTCTAGTGGAGAAGTGATAGTCAAAAATGAGCATGAATTGTGATTTTTTAATGAGAATAGTGGGGGAATTTTAGTTTTGGATAAAAAGAAACCGCTCCTTGCGTAACGCCATAACAGCGGTGCAAAAAACGGCCATCGTATTAATCATTAAAGCTACCTATCGGGTTTGAACCGACGACCCCCACCTTACCATGGTGATGCTCTACCTACTGAGCTAAGGTAGCATAATCAAGTACCATAAAAGTATATTATATTTAGGATTCTTTTGCAATAAGGAATTTTAATTCCCCCTAAAATTCGTTATAATAGGGGTAATCCTAATGAAGCGAAGGAAGTAGCGGGGCCAGTGACAGAGAGAAACGGGTGTTGAAAAGTTTCGTGGTCAAGCGAAGTGGGTTCGTGAGGGTAGAAAATAGATAACGTAAAGAGTGGCGGGATTTTCCCGCAACGTAGGTGGTACCACGCGGCAGCGTCCTATGGATGGACGCTGTCGTTTTTTACTTAAGGAGGAGATACGATGGGTGAACAAAAGCAGGTAATTTTAACGGGGGACCGCCCGACCGGAAAGCTTCACATCGGTCATTACATTGGTTCGTTAAAGAAGCGGGTTGAATTACAAAACACGGGGAAGTACGAGCCGTTTATCATGATTGCTGACCAGCAAGCCCTTACTGATAACGCCCGTGATCCGGAAAAAATCCGGCGTTCATTAACGGAGGTTGCTTTGGATTACCTAGCCGTTGGGATTGATCCTGCGAAGACCACTATTTTTGTGCAATCGCAGATTCCGGCTCTTTCGGAGTTAAACCTGTATTACCTGAACCTAGTAACGGTTTCCCGGTTGGAGCGAAACCCTACGGTAAAGGCGGAAATTAAGCAAAAGGATTTTGAACGGTCTATTCCAGCAGGGTTCTTCACTTATCCGGTAAGTCAGGCTGCTGATATTACGGCATTTAAGGCTAGTTTGGTTCCGGTCGGGGATGATCAGGAGCCGATGCTTGAACAAACGCGTGAAATTGTTCGTAGTTTTAATTCAATTTATGGTGATGTGTTGGTTGAACCACAGGGGATCTTCCCGCCCAAGGGTTCTGGACGGCTGCCGGGGTTAGATGGTAATGCAAAGATGAGTAAATCATTGAACAATGCCATTTATCTGGCAGATGATGCTGACACGCTTCGGAAGAAGGTTATGTCAATGTACACTGATCCTACCCATGTTCACGTTGAGGATCCTGGCCACATTGAGGGGAACATGGTCTTTACCTATTTGGATATCTTTGCGGATGATCAGGAGAAGGTTGCCGAGTTAAAGGCCCAGTATCAACACGGGGGGCTTGGTGATGTGAAGATTAAACGTTACCTGAATGAAGTGCTCGAAGACGTCTTAGCGCCAATCCGGCAACGGCGGCAGGAGTTCGCGCGGGACATGAGTGCCGTGTATGCCATCCTTAAAAAAGGGAGTGCCCGAGCAAACGAGGTGGCGAACCAGACGCTTGCGGAAGTGCGGCGGGCAATCGGAGTTAACTACTTCGATTAATGGAGGCAGCAAATGAAAAACTTGGTAATTTTAGACTTTGGTTCTAATTCGACCCGTCTTGCCGTTTATACGCAGCAACCAACTGGGGACTGGCAGGAAACGCTTCGGAGAAAACAAATGACCCGGTTGGCTGCAGGAATGGGAATGACCCAAAAGCTTCAACCAGAAGCAATTGACCGGGTGATGGCAACGGTCTGCGAATATCAGCAAGAATATACGCAACTTTCCGATTACCGGGTTGTGGCAATTGCAACAGCCGCAGTGCGGAATGCGCGGAATCCGGAGGCACTGGTGACGCGCGTTGAGGAACAAACCGGGTGCACTATTCGAATCCTCAGCGGGGAAGAAGAGGCCCGTTACGATTTCCTTGGGGTGGTTAACACGTTGGGAGTGCGTGACTTTATTATGTGTGATATGGGCGGCGGTAGCTTTGAGGTGGCCGTGGGAGCGAATTGCCAACTTTTGGGGTGTGCGAGCGTTCCTTGGGGGGCGGTTAGCATGAGCGAGCGGTTTGGGTTACAAGACCGCGTGACCGGGCAACAACTTGCCCAACTCCAACGTCTATTAAGCACTCAGTTAAATCAATTTCGGTGGCTGCAGCAGGGCTTTGGGAAACCAATTGTTTTAATTGGGGGAACGAATCGGGTTGTTACGCGTTATGAATTGAATGATATGAATGCTTCAAACCAGCAACTCCACGGGGTAACGGTGGCGCCAGCGACGATTCTTGACTTATACGAGCAGTGGTTAGGTGTCGGGATCGATGAACGACGGCGACTTCTGGGGGCTGAAGGTGACCGGGCAGATATTATTTTAGGCGGCCTTACCCCGGTTGTTCAACTAATTGAACGCCTTTGCCCAGCAAAGGTGCTTTTCTCAGAAAGCGGTGTTCGTGAGGGGCTACTCGCCGAGTTAACTGCCGGTGATGTAACTGGGAAGTAGGCTTAGGTAATAGTAATAAAAGAATCCCGGAAGAACAGTAATCTTCCGGGATTCTTTTATTTGTCTAGTTTAGTTTGTTTGAATTTATTTAGATTCTGCTGTGTTGGTTTTAAGTTCTGCCACTTCTTGGATAAGAACGCCTTGTTCATGTGATAGTGGGGGGTTGGCTGTTTATGATCGATAAAGCCGCTAACCTTTTTATCAAATGCAACCCAACCAGCATAACCAATATGAATTGTATCGTTCATAAAGGCCGGCTTACTCCCATCACGGGAGAAGTCCACAATATTGTTGAACCCTTGCTGTTGCAATTGGAACTTAATTTTGGCTACTGACTGGTAGTACATCTTCATCGGCAAGCCAGTGTAGGCTTCCCATTTAGTGTTAACCGGTTGAATGACAAAAATAACGTTCGTATGCGTCTTTTTAAATTGGTGCAGGACCGTTTGGAAGTCGCTGAATTCAACTGATTGTGTATAGTTAAAATGTTTTTGCTCGCCCTTTAAATCCGGGAGAACATCCTTAATTTCATTATTGTAAAACTGGTTATTGATCCCGAACCGGTTATTTGATGTTTCTGGCTTAGCATCGCGTTGAGCCTGTTTAATTAAAGCATCATAGTTGTACCTTGACGGAAGCTGGTTAACCTTCGGTTTAATCCGGGTTTCATAATTGTTATTTAACGAAATTTCAGAGAACAGCGCATCCTCGTGTTTTAAGAAGTTAATGCGAAGGTTGATTACTGTCTTATCCAGACCAGACAGCGACTGACCATTTGCAATTCGCTTGCAGTAAACAGCAGTCATGTTGTCCGTTCCGATTAGCTTGATGATCCGCTTGGCAACGTACCGGTCATACCGGGAATGTGGGTTAGCTTGGCGTAACCACATGAGGTTTTGCAAAATTCCGTTGTACATCTGGAAAGCCCCCGGCTTAATTCCACCCTTAACGAACCACTGAGGGGAGACAACAAAGACGACTTTCCGTCCTTGCATTTCCTTTGGCATCATCGCCATGTTCATGTACTGTGGAAGGGACTGGGCGCCCTTCTTACCGAAGAAAAACGGGGTGTAGCCATGATACCGGGCAGCCATTACAGCTGGGTGGTACCGGTCCATTCGGTTAAATTCACTTGATCCGAAGAACGGAACAAAGTTAGCCTTCTTGTCAGAAAGCGCCTCTACTTTAAGTGACTCGTTTTTCATTACCAGCGGACTAAGGGATACCGCCGCCTTTTTTTCGGTTAATAGGGAATGGTGGTTCCCAATGGGAAGAGAAAATAAGCCGACGATTAAGAGAACCGCAATAAGAACCGGGCCGAAGATCCGCCACAGTTTACGCTTAGTCATTTTGTAGTTCCTTGACCTTTCCGACAATTTTGTCAATTGTATTCCATTCGCTCCGGTCAAATTCCGAAACCGGGACGTTGATGTCGTATTTATCCTGTAGCGCTAATAGAAAACTAACCGTTGCCATTGAATCCATTAATCCTGATTCAAAGAGGTCCTGATTATTGTCAGCAAAATCCGCAGCGTCCCGTCCAGTTGCGTCAGCAAGAATGTTTTTAATGTCCTCTTCCATGATAAATCCCTCCATTTATAATTACACGTTTATTAATTAGAGTAACCGGGCACCCTTAAACCACAAGGTGTTGAGGAAACCACTAAACAATAAGAATGTTAGCATAACAAAGTTAAACGTAACAAAGATCGCAATGGCATTCGTAACCTTGTTATGCGGCATCTTCTTGAGGTGCTTACGTTTGAACCGACCCCACCAGTCGCAAACGGCTAGGGCGATCCCATGTAAGAGCCCGTATAAAATATAGTACCACGTTACACCATGCCAGAATCCCATGATTGTCATGTCCAGAATATAAGCAATTGCGGACAGAACGTTCCGGTTCTTGAACCACCTTTTTTTAGTTGCCATGAAGACAAACCGCATAAAGATGTAATCCCGGAACCAGAAGGACAGTGACATATGCCACCGGTTCCAGAATTCCTTAATGTTCTTTGATTTGAATGGTTTGTTGAAGTTCATTGGTGCTTCAACGCCCATAAAATAACTGAACGCTACGGCAAATAAGGAATACCCGGCAAAATTGAAGAACAGGTGCATCCCGTACAGGTACATGACGGCAACAACCCACCATGACATGTGGGGTGCATACTGCATTGCTTGCGCCTCGGCCGCTGGCAACCACACCGCCCCGAAGAAGTGATCGATAATGAAGTTATACAGCAATCCAAGGAACAGGTATTTAATCCCTTTTTGGACCAAGTCCATGTATTTTTCGCGGTCAGGGACCTTTTGGTAGTCCTTGGCAAACCGCCGGTACCGGTCAATCGGCCCGGAAGTGATGGTTGGCATGAACAGTGTAAACCGAACAAACGTCCACCACGAGAAATCTTTTACCATTCCGTCCCGGGTTTCAATTACCGTTCCGGTTGCCCGGAAAGTCATGTAACTGATTCCCATGAATCCTAATAAGGAGTCGTGTCCGACCATCGCGGGGGACACTTTCACAATAATTAAGGGAATGAGGGTTAGTAACGTAATTAGGTAGAAGACCCATGACTGGTTATGTTGCTGTCGGTAATGGTAGTACCACGTTACAATAATTGTTTGGTAAATGACGTACCCAATTAGGGAAATCATTTGGGGAGCGTTCGCCCCATCAAACATGACGAATAAAAACAGCGCACTGATGATTACTTCGTACCAATCAAAGCGTTTACCATAGTATAGCCCGATGCCCAACGGGATCAACGCAATCAGTAAAACCAGCAGATAGCCGGGAGTACCGTACGCAGAAAAACTGGGTAAACCTGATAACCAATGCATAATTGCCATTATGAGTTAGCCTCTTTGATTAGTGCCTTAACCGCAATCTTACCGTTAGCGGAGAGCGGGAATGAATCACGGTAGATAAATTGAGTGGGCATCATGTAATCCATGATTATTCCGTTCAAATCAGCACGAATTTGCTTTGTTAGTTCTTTTTCATCGACTGGCGTTTCTTTCGGGATGACGTAGGCAAGCAGGTGACTTACTTGACCATCCTTTGTATACCGCGGGACGGCCACTGCTTGTTTAATGTGGGGGCTCTTTTCTAGGCTGGCTCGGACTTCATCGAGTTCGACCCGGAAGCCGTGGAGCTTAATTTGGAAGTCCATTCGCCCCATGTGGTGAAGAAGGCCATCCGCATCCAAAACCCCGAGATCACCAGTATGGTATGCTGGTTGACCATTATATTCAAAGAACGCAGCCTTCGTTTTTTCAGGGTTATTCATGTACCCCCGAGCCACGCTGTCCCCAATAATGATTGATTCACCCTTTTCACCGGCAGGAAGAACCTGACCATTCTTCATAACAAGCATCTTAACCCCCGGTTTAGCGTATCCTACTGGGAGGCGGTCAAGCCCTTGAATGTTTTCCTTAGTTGGTTCGAAGGCTGTAACCGCAACGGCAGCCTCCGTTGGCCCGTACAGGTCAAAAATACGGGCGTTCGGGAACCGCTCGAGGAGGGCTTTCGTTGTTTTAACGGTTAGCTCTTCCCCGCACAGCAAGAACGTTTTAATCTCAGGCATCTTCTCTGCGTTGAAATCCTTACTTAAAAGGAGCATCTCTGCAAATGAGGGGGTTCCCGTAAAGACGTTAAATTTAAGTGTTGGTAGGACGGTAAAGAGCTTGGCAAAATTATCTACCGCCGCCTTCGGTAGGGCAATAACCTTCCCCCCCGTTAAAAGAGCAGGTAACCATGACATGTTTGAAATATCAAATGAGAACGGCGGTTGTCCCAGGTAGCTTGCACCTTCTGGAATGCCAAACGAATCGCTAAGTTCCCATTCAATGTATGACTTAATATTGTCATGCATTACCTCAACACCCTTTGGATTTCCGGTCGTTCCGGAGGTAAACAGGATGTAGAAAATGTCCTGACCGTTAATAGGGTTAGTAACCGTAAAATTTTGAGGTGTTGCAAGAATTTGTTTAAGGTCAGTGTTTTTGAGAACCTGCCCGTTAAAGTTTGTTAGTTCGGCGTGTGGAAATTCGTCAATTGCGATTGCCAATAAAGGGTTGGCCGTTGCAATAATCGAATCCATTCGCTCTAAGCCCGTCCCCGTTTCAACGGGAATATACGGGTGACCAGTTTTAATGGCGGCCGTAAAGGCAACAATCATCTCAAATTGATGGTCACCATATACGAGGATGGGGCTCTTTTCCGGAAACTTCTGGTTGGTAATCCACGCAGCTAAGGCATTGGATTGCTCGTAAAAGTCCTGGTAGGTATGTGTTACCCCAAGTTCGTCATAGGCGATTTTTTGGGGGTTGGCCTGGGCAACCCGGTCAAGTGTGTTAACAATATTTTCCAAGATAATCCTACTTTCCGAAACGGTCGAGCCGCTTCAAATACTTCCGTCCACACGGGTGAACGGTAATTAACATTGCTTAGAATTCATTATAAAGGAACGTAGCGCGACCAACGCCATAGTAGCCGTAGAGATATGCGAGTGCGAGGAGCACTGCAAAGAAAAAGGCGGTCTTTAAACAAAACGTCAATACTGGATGGGCATTGAGTGCCTTTAACATGTCCACAAACCCTCTTTCTGTGACGGTCTTTCATAAAAGATAGTAGTCTAACGCGTAAAATTATAACGCAAATGGCGGGGAATTAAAATTCTGATCAACACCCAAATAAATTGAACGGTTAGTTCTTTATCAATCAATAATTAATCCTAAGCACTATTGTTTGCTCATATCTCGCTGGAAGAATTGTTGCGAAAGCTTTGCAAGTGTTCCTTCGTTGCGGAGGTCGTCAATGGCGCGATTAACGGTCTGGGTGACTTGTTTGTGGTGGTACGTAACGGCGACGAGTTGCTGAGCATAAATCCCGTTCCCCTTAATCTGTTTAAGCACTTTTCCCCGCTCAGTTGTATTTGCTGGGTTCATTGGTTGGACTAAGCTGGGGTGATCCTTAAGGTAGTTGGTGTATTGAAAATTAGTTACAATCCCCGCCTGGACTTGGCCACGATTAATTGCTGAAATCAAGGCGTTCATTGATTGATATTGTTTAGGCCGAAAAACCAACCGGCGAAGGAGGGTTGCTTGGTTCCCGTTTTTAAGCATTCCAACTGCACATCCCGTCATTCCGGTGACGGTTGAGTGCTTGTTTGCAGTAGTAGTAAAAAGGACGTTTGTGGGGTACAGGTACGGGCTTGATGTGCTGTACTTGCCGTCTGGAAGATTAATCAGGTCCGTTGCACCTAGGGCGACCATTACCTTTCCGTGCCGAAGTCCTGCAAGGAGGTCCTCATCGGTCTGGTAAGTGATAAATTTCGGCTTCATTCCTGTTTTTTGGGCGATGGCCGTTCCAAGCTTAATATCGTATCCAGTAAGTTGCCCAGGTTGGCCGGCACAGTACGGTGAATTATTCATAACCGTTCCGATTGTTAATGTTTTAGACTTTGATTGTTGCCGGCCGCACGAGCATAGAATGAATACGCTTGCCAGCGTAACAATAATTGTTAACCATTTTTTTAGATGTTTCACGTTTCTGGCCTCCACCAAATGATCAATCTACCTATGCTATTATATAATGGAAATAATGGCTGAACTAGAGGAAAGATTAGCGTTTTTACTAAGGATCCGTTAAGGAGGACTGAAACGTGAAGGCGTTTAATAAGTATTATCAAAAAAAATGGACAGACCGCTTAGCTATTTTGAAGACAGGAATGTTACCTGAGACCGATTGTGCAACGTTGAAGAAGATGGCACGGACGCCGACGATTGGTGACACGATGATTGAAAATTATGTGACCGACTTTACGATTCCGGAAGGATTGGCGTTAAACTACGTTGTTAATAAAAAGGAATACGTTATTCCAATGGTTGTGGAAGAACCGTCCGTGATTGCCGCTAGTTGTAATGCAGCGGGAATCGTAAAGAAAGCGGGGGGCTTTCATGCGGAAGTTACCAGCCGGCAGATGATTGGCCAGGTAATTATAGAAAATGTCCGCGACGTCGTTTCCCTAAGCGGGAGTCTACAAAGCCACGCGGAGCAGTTAGTGGCGGTGGCTAATGCCGCCCACCCATCGCTGCAAAAGCGAGGCGGGGGGGCCCGCAATGTCCGTGTCCGGGCGCTAGATAATGATTTGGTGTCGCTGGATTTGATTGTTGATACCTTAGAAGCAATGGGAGCCAACATGATGAATACCATGCTGGAAGCCGTGGCAACGTATATTCGGCAACAGTTTGATCAGGATGTCTTAATGAGTATCCTCTCTAACTACACGACCCAGTGTCTTGTTACAGCAACGTGTTGCGTACCCGTTGAGCTGCTAACGAAACGGCAGGTTGATGGCGCTCAGGCGGCGGTTAAGATTGCGATGGCCAGCCGAGTAGCACAGTTAGATCCGTACCGGGCAGTCACCCATAATAAGGGAATTATGAACGGGGTGGATGCTGTGGTGATTGCTACTGGGAATGATTGGCGGGCAATTGAGGGGGCAGCGCATGCCTATGCCTCCCGGGATGGTCATTATCGGGGGCTTTCCACGTGGGAAGTGGTTGATAATGAATTGTGTGGACGGATTACCATTCCTATGCCGGTAGGAACCGTTGGGGGATCAATTAAAATTGTTCCCCTAGTAAAGATTAACCATGAGTTGTTGCGGGTTAATGATGCGCGGGAACTAATGACGGTGATTACGACGGTTGGCTTAGGACAGAACTTGGCAGCATTATATGCCCTTGTAACGGAGGGAATTCAGCGTGGTCATATGCGACTCCAATTAAAGTCCCTCGCGCGTAGTGTGGGCGCTAGTGATGAGGAAATTCCAGCAGTAGTTGCCCGGATGACCGCCCAAAATACCCGGGATTCGGCAGGAGCCCAAGCGGCCCTTAAATGGGTGCGCGCTCACGCATAACTCCGGTTCAAAGCCGGACAGGGAACATGCTATAATGAAAATTAACTACATTAGTAACAATGATTAGCGGAGGAACAATCAGGATGAGCAAACAACCAACGTTTTACATTACAACGCCAATTTATTATCCATCGGGTCGGCTTCATATTGGGAATTCATATACGACCGTAGCGTGTGATATTTTAGCCCGCTACAAACGCCTGCAAGGATATGACGTTTTCTTCTTAACGGGGACGGATGAACATGGATTAAAAATCGAACAAAAAGCGGCTGCGCAGGGAAAGACACCGCAGGAATACGTTGATGGGATGGCGGCTGATATTAAGCAGTTATGGAAGAAGCTCGAAATTACTAACGATAAGTTTATCCGGACGACGGATGACTACCACGAGCGGGCCATTCAAAAGATTTTCCAACGTTTGCTTGATCAGGGTGATATCTACCTAGGAAAGTATCGGGGATGGTATTCTGTTTCTGATGAAGAATACTTTACCGAATCCCAGTTGGCTGAGGTATACCGCGATGATGACGGAAAAATGATTGGGGGGAAAGCGCCGTCTGGTCATGAAGTTAAACTCGTTGAGGAGGATTGCTACTTCTTTAAGATGAGTAAGTACGCTGATCGCCTCGTTCAGTATTACGACGAACATCCTGAGTTTATCCTTCCAGTATCCCGGAAAAAAGAGATGCTCAACAACTTCATTAAGCCAGGGCTTGAGGATCTGGCTATTACCCGGACGTCGTTTAACTGGGGAGTAAAGGTCCCTAATGACCCCCAGCACGTGGTGTACGTGTGGATTGATGCGCTGTGCAATTATATTACGGCGCTAGGTTATATGGGGAAGGATGACACGCTCTTCAAGAAGTTTTGGCCAGCTAATGTTCAGATGGTGGGGAAGGAGATTGTTCGTTTTCACACGATTTATTGGCCAATTATTTTAATGGCTTTGGATCTTCCGTTACCGGAACACATTGTGGGCCACGGTTGGCTTTTGATGAAGGACGGTAAGATGTCAAAGTCGAAGGGAAACGTCATCTATCCTGAACTAATTGTTGAGCGCTACGGGTTAGATGCCTTACGTTACTATCTGGCCCGGGCGCTGCCATTTGGTAATGATGGGATTTTCACTCCCGAAGACTTTATTGACCGGGTCAACTTTGACCTGGCAAATGATCTGGGGAACCTGTTAAACCGAACAGTTGCCATGATTAATAAGTACCGTAACGGGGTGCTTCCAGCTCTTCATCACAAAGTTACACCGGTTGATAATGATCTGGAGAAGGTTGCAGCGGCATCCTTTGCGGCGTACCAGCGGGAAATGGACCGGTATCACTTCGCAGATGCTTTAGCGGCAGTCTGGCAGTTAATTAACCGGACAAACAAGTACATTGACGAGACGGAACCATGGAAGTTGGCAAAGGATGATAACGCCCAGGATCAGCTTGATAGCGTATTAGCCCACCTCACGGCAAGTTTGCGGTTTGCGGCCATTATGCTTCAACCAGTAATGACACACGCGCCCCAGGAGATTTTTGCACAGCTTGGGCTACCAACGGATCAGGTAATGTTGACGGATGCCAAGTACGATGATCTTCCGGCAGGCGAACATGTTGTTGCTAAGGGAACACCACTTTTTCCGCGCTTAGACGTTGATGAAGAGGTTGCGTACCTTAAAGGGAAGATGAGTAAGGACGAGAAGGCGAAGGGGCGGAAGAATATGGCTCATGCGAAGCAGGGCGATTTTGATCCGCAAAAGACGACGTTGACCCTTACCAAGAAGGAAATTCGGTTTGATAAGTTTGATAAGGTTGAACTTAAGGTGGTAGCAATTAAGGCGGTAAGCCGGGTCGCCAATGCGGATAAGCTTTTGAAATTCCGCGTTGACGCCGGCGATGAGGGCGACCGGCAAATTATTTCGGGGATTGCTGAATGGTACCCGGAGCCAGACAAGCTGGTTGGCAAAAAGGTAATCGCTGTTACTAACTTAAAGCCACGGGAAATGCGTGGGGAATTAAGCCAGGGGATGCTATTATCAGCAGAATTTGGCAATCAGGTTCAACTATTAACAGTGCCAGATGACGTTCCAGCCGGATCGCTGGTTAGTTAACATGCAAATTTTTGATTCACATACGCACATTAACGCTGATCAATTTGTGGGTGACCTGCCAGCAGTGGTCGAGCGTGCGCGGGCATTAGATGTAACCCACATGCTTGTACTAGGGGATAATAAGCGCACCAACGCGCGACTGATGACCATGCTTGAACAGTTTCCTCATATCTTTGGTGCGGCGGGATGTCATCCTGAGGATGCTTCTCAATATGACAAGGAATGGGAAGGTATGTTGCGGGAAATGGCGTTGCACCCGCGTTTTCGGGTCATTGGTGAAATTGGACTGGACTACCATTGCGCCGTTGACCACCGGCTGCAATGGCGGGTATTTGAAGCCCAGTTAACGTTAGCCGAGGAGCTAGGGCTGCCGGTAAGCATTCATAACCGGGATGCATTTGCGGATACGTATGCTATTTTACAAGACCATCAGCCCGCCCTCGTTGGCGGGGTAATGCATAGCTTTAACGGTGATGCTCAGTGGGCGAAGAAATTTTTAGCGTTAGGGTTTAACCTGTCGTATAGCGGAGTAGTAACGTTTCACGGTGCACCGGAGGTCCGGGAAGCGGCTCAGGTTACCCCGCTATCACGAATGCTAGTGGAAACGGATGCGCCTTACCTAACGCCAATGCCGTACCGGGATCGGATGAACGAGCCCGGAATGACCCGGTATACCGTCGAATACCTAGCACGGTTACGGGGAATACCAGCTGTGGTGCTTGCCCGGCAGACGTTTAACAATGCAATGAGGATGATTGAGAGTGGGAAACAGCAAGCAAATGAAAATTAAAGAAGTCATCGTAGTCGAAGGTAAGGATGACACCCGGCAAATTCACCGGGCAGTTGAGGCTGATACATTGGAAACGCGGGGCGCTGCCTTAAATGAAGAGACCCTTCACCAAATTAAGGTGTTAAACGCTCGGCGGGGAGTAATTGTCTTTACCGATCCGGATTATTCTGGTGAAAAGATTAGGAAGATGATTGCCCGTGAAGTTCCGGAAGTTAAACATGCCTTCCTGGAGCGCCGTGATGCTGTGCCCCATGGCCCGGGAAGCTTAGGTGTGGAACATGCTACTCCGGCGGCTATCCGTGCAGCCTTGCGGAATGTTTATACGGAAACTCCCGACGCGCCTACGGTTATTTCCCGGGAAATGCTGTTTGAGGCGGGGCTGATTGCTGGCAGAACCGCTAGGAAACGGCGGGAACGATTAGGCGATTTTCTGGGTATCGGGTACGTTAACGGAAAGCACTTATTAGAGCGGTTGCGGTTATTTCGAGTTACCCGGGAAGCTTTTAACCAGGCTGTACAACAACTGGACGAGGGGGACCAGTAGGATGAAAGAGGGACAATCATTACCAATTGCTGCGCCTACCCGTACCCGGGAAATTATGGCTACGCACGGGTTAACTTTTAAAAAGAGTCTGGGACAAAATTTTTTAACGGATATTAATGTCCTGACCAAGATTGTTGATGCAGCAGCTGTATCAACTGATGATGATGTGATTGAAATCGGGCCGGGAATTGGGGCGCTCACTGAGCAGTTGGCACAACGAGCGCATCACGTTGTAGCTGTTGAGATTGATCAGCGGTTAATTCCGGTGCTTGCTGATACGTTAGCTCCGTATAAGAATATTACGGTGGTAAATGCGGATATTTTAAAAACGGATGTTGCTGCTTTAGTAGCGGCGCATTTGGATGGGCAACACCCGGTGAAGGTGGTTGCTAATCTTCCGTATTACATCACAACGCCGATTATTATGCGGTTGTTAGCCGCCCCGATTTCGTTTGCGGCAATTACAGTAATGATGCAACGGGAAGTTGCAGCTCGGTTGGAAGCAAAACCGGGAACAAAGGACTACGGTTCGTTATCGGTGGCAGTTCAACTTGCAATGCACGCCCGTGTTGCGTTTATTGTCCCCCGGACGGTCTTTGTCCCCCAACCGAACGTTGATTCGGCAATTGTAGTATTAACTCCTGCGGTTACCCCAGAAGTTACTGACCCAGCCGCCTTTACCCGTTTGGTAAAGGGAGCGTTTATGCACCGCCGGAAGAGTTTATGGAATAACTTAGTAGCTTTGTACGGGAAAAAGAATAAGGAACAACTGCTAGAAGCACTCCGGGAAGCACAAATTGATGCGGGAGTTCGGGCGGAACAACTTACCGTTGCGGCGTTTGTGCGGTTGAGTAACGCACTGACTACGGCCCTATAATATTTCTTTAAAAAAAATTAATTTGAAAATTCATTTTAATCGGCATACAATACCTTCATAAGAGGTGAGCATGATGCCAAAGAATTTAGTTGCCATCAAGAAGGAACTTGATGCCCGCATTGGCAAGCCACTGACCGTCACCTCCCAGATTGGGCGGAAGAAGGTATTGCGCCGGCGAGGAATCTTACGGAAGACGTTTCCGGCTGTTTTTATCGTTGAGTTAGATCAGGATGAAAGTGCTGTTGAGAATGCGTCGTTTAGCTATACGGATGTGTTGACGCAGAGCATTGAACTGTCGTTTGAGGACGGCCACGACTAGAGAAAGTGAATTGAAAAAGAAGCTGTGACTTACCGTCGCAGCTTCTATTTTTATATGGAATGCATTTTCTTTCTTCATTAGTTCTGACTGGCCTTAACGAATTGATCATAGTAGTCAGCAAGAAGGGCGCGTACTTGTCGGGCAATCATCGTGTAGTCTTTATCAGGAAGATTAGCCTGGGAAACCCGTAAAATGCCTGGCTTTGAGCCGAAACCAACCCCATCCATTAAAACAACCCCGTTTTTCTGGGATAGTTGAACGAGGAAATCCACCTGCTCAAAGTTATCCTTGAGCCACCTAGCAAAAGCGGCTCCGTAGTACTGGGCGGCTAAATCGTAGATATCAATCAAGGAGTAGTATTCAGCGTTTGCGGGATCGTTAAATGCGGGAGCATTAAGCCCCTTATGAAGAGCGTTGTACCGTGTTCGAACAATCCGCTTAGCTTCTTGGATGTAGTGGTCGTTGTCCAGGCCATCAGTCTGTTCGTTTAGCAGGTGAGCCATTGAAAACAGGCATTCCATGATTTGTTGGGGCGTTGATAACCCAGAAGTGTGGTATAACCCAACAGCCCGGCTGTCAGCAACCATTCGGTCAATGAATTTCATCTTGTTAGGGTCAAGGACGACGTGACGATACCGGGCGTAAAGCTCCTTTTTGTCAGCGACCGGGAGTTGACTGATGAGGTCATCAAAGACGTTGTGTTTGTGGACGCCAATAACACCAAGCCGCCATCCGGTCGCGCCGAAGAGCTTGGAATACGAGTAAACCAGTAGTGTATTGTATGGAGCAACGGCATAGACGCTTTCAAAGTCGGCCACAAACGTCCCGTAAACGTCGTCGGTGATGATCATCAGGTGCGGGTTTTTCTCAACGGCGTGTTTAATGGCCTGCAGTGTTTGGGGGCTAAGGGCCACCGAACCTGGGTTGGACGGATTAACGAGGAAGAGAGCCTTAACTGCCGGGTCTTCCAGTTGGGCCGCTGCGTCCGGTTCAAGTTCCCAGTTATTTTCTTCCGTTGATTTAAGGTCGATTTCAGTCATCTGGTAATCGCTGAGTTCAGGAATCTCAATGTATGGGGTGAATATCGGCGTGTTAATGATAATTTTATCACCGGGATGAATCAGCTTATTTTCCTTTAGTGAGTTAAAAATGTAAACAATTGCTGCAGTTCCCCCTTCAGTTGGGAATAGCTGGGTATCAGCAGCCAACTCCTTGTTAGTGGTGTTGTGATACAGGGTAGAACTAAGGTATTCATTAATTACTCGCTCGGTATACTTTAATATTCGACTTGGAACCGGGTAGTTGTTTCCAATTACGCCGTCAGTTAGCTCCTTAACGAAGGCATTTTTGGCAATTTCCCATTTTTGATGGGCGTAGTCTACAGCTGCTAGAATTAGGTGATCAGCGGAGGATTTTTCAGGGTTGAGAAACGTTTCAAGTCGTTCATGAATTCCGGCGTTTTCGGTGTATCCTGCGAGGTCTGGTTGGTTAATTGTTCGTTGTGACTCTTGCACTCCAAATTGAATTAACCGGGCAAAGGCTTGCCGGCTAATTGTTTGAATCCAATTAGGGTTTCCGCGGCCAGCGTTAAGGAAGATGTTTTGTTTATCGTTATTTTTAGCTAGACTTAAAAGCTTGAAGGAAATTTCAAATGCGCCGAGTTGCTCTAGTTCACGTTCGTCGTGTGGTGTCATTACTATTACCCCCATAATTTAGTAGTGCCATAATTGGTTATATCTTTGTTATAGGAGCAGGGGGAGTTTGATGCAAATGGAGTGTATTCTTTGGGGATAATGAATTCTAAAAGGGGAATAAAGGATAAAAGAAAAACCCCGCACCAACATGGTTGATACGAGGAAAAAGGAATAGGCAACAGCCACTTATCGTAGCTGTTATTTCATCTACTTAATAGGGGGAGTAAATGAAAGAGTTGTTTTATTAGGTTACTTAGGATATTCTAAGCATAATTCTATAAGAAATGTTAAAGAAAAAGTTAAGGATAACTTAATTATAACGAATCTCCTTGAATAAGAAATCGTTTTCAGTTAGCCGAAGGAAACTAACATATCGGGAAAGATTCTTCGGCTTAGTAATCTTTCGGAAGGGGTTTTTCCGCCAATGTAATTACACCGACCGCGTTGAGCCCGGTATGGGTCATGATAATTGGACTTGTTAACCGGGCAATATAGCTGGCATCACTGTCTTCCGGAAGAATAATATTCTTAATTCGCTCCAAAAACGCCGGATCAGTTCCCACGTTTGAAAGGGATAACTGCTGAATCGGGTTGTTTTCATGATCCTTGGCAAGCTGTTTGCAGTGCTTGATAAACGTTTTTTGACTCCGCCCCTTAGTAAGCACCTTAATTTCATCATCATGAACCCGAATAATAACTTTAATGTTAGCAATTTTGGCGAGAGCCCCGGCTAGCTTACTAACCCGGCCTCCCCGGACCAGACAATCTAGTTGATCAACGAGAACTTCAGTTGTTGTTCGGCTTTTAATGTCAGCGCAGTGGGCAACGATTTCATCAACGGACTTACCGTCCCGGATATCCTGTGCTGCTGCAAGTACTTGGAATGATTCAGCCCGGTCGGTGCTCTTGCTATTGATAACCGTTACCTTAGTGGTGGTTATCTTAGCGGCTGCTTGTGCGGTTTCGACGGTTCCGCTCAAGATGTCCGAGAGGAGGATAGCAATGACTTCGCTCCCATCTTTTCCAAGTTCGTCGAACATTTCGACAAATTTTCCTATTGGTGGTTGGCTGGTCTTCGGAAACTTACCATCCCGGAGTGCTTGAACGAGTTCTTCCCGGGTAATATCCACGCCGTCAACGTAGTTTTTTCCGTCAATTTCAACGGATAGCGGGACAATGTGGATATCGTTTGCGGTAATTTCCTCCGGGGTTAACTGAACCGAAGAGTCGGTAACAAGCTTGATTTGTGCCATAAAAGTCTCTCCTTAACGTCTTCCGTGTTAATTGTCCCTATTATACCGTATTTAGTTGGTAAACGGAACTAACGTGGCGCTAATTTAACCCGAAACGGTCGTGAAGCTTAAACCGGGCGACTGCTTGGAGGACAATCCACCCGACAATAAAGTTAAATGCGAGGGTAATGATTTCCTTCGGCACCCGAGGAATTAGTAATGCCATAATCGGCGTTTTGTACATCAAGTGAAGATTAAGGGTTGTAATGATTAGGTTTGAGATGATTACCTGAGTAAGCTCATATAAGAGAACCCGGAGGGCGGTAACCTTCTGCCGGTACAAGAATAGTCCGGCGATAAATCCTGAAATGCCGGCACCAATGGTGAATCCAATGAAGAAGTTTGCATTGGTAGCAAGAATGGTATGACCGATAATGTCGCTTATCACTAATGCAACGGCACCCCACCACGGACCGAGGTAGTACCCAACCAGGATAGTTCCGATAAACCCAAGTCCAATTTCCATTAGATTGCTGGGACCAAACGAGATCTTGGATAGTACTAATTCCAGAGCAATCAACAGCGCTGCGAGGGTTAATACCCGGGTATTAAACCGTGGTCCTCGCCAAGAAAAGTAATGCATGAAAGCCATCTCCTTAATAATATTAAGGGTTTCATTGCACTATATAAGAATTGATAGTGAATGCGGCCCAGGAGCGCGACCGACTGGCCTTCTGTTGCCGTTCACATTCCGTTCCGGCAACCCTTAACGTTCCAACGCCTACCCTATACGAACAATGATATATTAAACAACGTTATAATTCAACAACGTGCGAACTATTTAGTCAATTCAAAGGGTGAATTACAAAAGAAGCAGAATAAAAAGAAAAACCCCAGCGTTACGCTGAGGAAAAGGGAGTTGTGAAATGAATTTTTAGGGGGAGTTCATTTCACTATTACTACTTAGGAATTATGGGGGCGAAGATGGGGAATCATCTTCGCAGGAAAGTAGTAATGATTATTTAAACCACGACTGTAGTGTAAGAAACAGAAATGAAGAAAAGGCAACCATTTTCTTGGAAAAACACAATAATTGGTTTAAGAAAAGGTTAACGATGCCAGATAAACCGCTGGTGGAAAGCGGAATGGCGGGTTGTTATTTTAAGGGGGTTAGCATACACTATAGGTATGTGTGAAACGCTTAAAATGGTGTTTCACAGCAAAGAATGGAGGGAGGATGTTGCATGGCACCTGCTTTTTTTAAGGAACAGTTGATTCGGGTGGGCTTTACCCCAACAGAGGACCAACTTGTCCAGTTCCGCCGGTATTACGAATTGTTAGTTGCGGCGAATCAACACGTTAACCTAACAGCGATTACTGCTAAGGATGAAGTGTATGAGAAACATTTCTTTGATTCGTTGATTCCCGCACTGGCTGTTCCGCAGTTTCAGCAGGCGGCGGTGAGTTTGTGTGATGTGGGTGCAGGTGCAGGGTTTCCTTCCCTTCCGCTAAAGATCATGTTTCCCCAGTTGCGGATTACAATTGTTGATTCGTTAAATAAGCGAATTCGTTTTTTGACCGATTTATGCCAAGAACTGGAACTAACAAATGTAACGTTGGTTCATGCGCGGGCCGAAGAATTTGGGGGAAAGAAAAGCATTCATCGGGAAAAGTTTGATTACGTGACTGCCCGAGCAGTTGCCCGCCTAAGCGTTTTAAGTGAGCTGTGTTTGCCACTTGTGCGGGTGGGCGGTCAGTTGGTTGCCCTTAAAGCTCAGAAGGCAGCTGCTGAATTGGAAGCGGCCCAGCGGGCAATTACGTTATTAGGCGGGCGGGTAGCCACAACTAAGCGGTTTTTCCTTCCCCGGTCAGGTGATGAACGCAACGTAATTGTGATTGATAAGAAACACACGACTCCCCGGCAGTATCCGCGGAAGGCGGGGACCCCGGCTAAAAAGCCGTTGACGAATAAGTAGGAGGATGCAGATGGCATTTTCATTTTTTGGAAAGAAACACGACGAAGAGGATGCAACGGTGAGGGAATTACCCGTTGCGGCAATTACGCCTAACCGGTATCAGCCGCGCCATTTATTTGGTGACCGGGATATTTATGAACTAGCGGCCACCATTAAGGAACACGGCCTGCTTCAGCCGATTATTGTGCGGGAGACAGATCCCGAAAAGTACGAAATCATTGCTGGTGAACGGCGGTTCCGGGCGGTTAAACAGCTTGAGTGGGACCATATTCCGGCCATTGTTAAACAAATGAATGATAATGAAGCAGCTTCAATGGCAGTCATTGAAAACCTTCAGCGGGAGGAATTGTCGCCGATTGAAGAAGCGCGGGCCTATCACCGGCTCTTGGAGCTTAACAAGTTGACGCAGAGTGATTTGGCAACCGCGTTGGGGAAGAGTCAGTCGTTTATCGCTAACAAACTCCGGCTTTTGCGGCTATCGCCCCTGGTTCAGCGGGCAGTTATGCAACGGCAACTCACCGAGCGGCACGGTCGGTGTCTGGTAGGGCTTCCCGAAAAGAATCAGGTTAAATTGATGAATCAAATTATGCACGAGCATCTTTCGGTTGAACAAACGGAGCAGCTGGTTCAGCAGACCCGGGAGGGACAGCAGCCACTCAAAAACGTGCGCCTAAAGAATCCGGCCCACGAAACACCAGAATATCACTACCAAAAAACCATGAAGGATATTCAGCGGGTTATCCAACGTGCAGGAAAGGATGGAATGGCCATTCATAGTTGGGAAGAAGACGTAGTGGGGTATCACCGGGTTATTATTGATATTCCTGTAGTAGATGACCAGGAAGGGGAAGATTAAGGATGGCGGTAACGATTGCGCTTGCTAACCAGAAAGGTGGCGTAGGGAAAACCACGACGGCCGTAAACCTGGGCGCTTGTTTGAACGAATTAGGGAAGCGGGTATTGATTGTAGACACCGATGCCCAGGGGAACGCCACAAGTGGAATCGGAATTAGTAAGGGTGATATTCAACACGATGTTTACGACGTTCTAGTTAACGGGATGGATTTGAAAACGGTAATTATGCCTACTAGTCGGGTTCACCTGGATGTGGTCCCGGCGACCCTTCAGTTGTCCGGAGCGGAGATTGAGTTAGCCTCTCAGATTGGCCGGGAACAGCGCCTTGCTGATGCTCTTAAGCCAGTGGCTGATTGCTACGATTATATTCTGGTTGATTGTCCCCCAGCGTTAGGGATTTTAACGATCAATGCGTTCACAGCGTGTGATTCCATTTTGATTCCGGTTCAAAGTGAATACTATGCCCTGGAAGGATTAAGCCAGTTAATGAAAACAATCCACCTGGTTAAGAAGCATTATAATCCTATCCTGCACGTTGAGGGGGTTCTACTAACAATGCTCGATGCCCGAACAAACCTCGGAAACGAAGTGGTGACGGAGGTACAAAAGTTCTTTAAGGAACGCGTATACACGACGATTATCCCCCGGAATGTCCGGCTATCGGAGGCTCCAAGTCACGGGCAGGCGGTCATTGATTATGACCGGACGTCCCGGGGAGCAGTGGAATATATGGCACTGGCTAAAGAGGTGGTGGCAGCCCATGAGTAAGGAGAACAGAGGACTTGGAAAGGGGATTGAGGCTCTTTTTCAAGATTTTGATGAGCAAGTAACGTCCGGGGCGTCCGGGGAACACGTTGTTGAGTTAAGGGTAGCTGATATTCGTCCCAACCCGTACCAGCCGCGAGTGACGTTTGATGATCAGCGGCTTCAAGAACTGGCTGATTCTATTGCTAAGCAAGGGGTCTTCCAACCGATAATTGTGCGGCAATCCCGGGTAAAGGGGTATGAACTTATTGCCGGGGAACGGCGGTTCCGGGCTTCCAAATTGGCCCATAAGGAGACCATTCCTGCCATTGTTCGGGACTTTGACGAAGAACGGATGATGGAGGTGGCGGTGTTAGAAAACCTACAACGGGAAGATCTCACCCCGCTTGAAGAAGCCCAGGCATACGCAACGCTGATTGATAAGTTACACTTAACTCAGACGGAGGTGTCGGCCCGATTGGGAAAATCGCGCCCGTACATTGCTAACTACCTCCGATTATTGGGATTACCGACGGCAGTTAAGAAAATGCTGCAAGCAAACCAGCTGTCTATGGGGCAGGCGCGAACGTTGCTTGGGCTGAAGGATGCCTCCCAGCAGGTCCGGCTTGCTAAGCGAACAGTTAAGGAGGGATTGACTGTACGCCAACTGGAACGGTTGGTCAACCAGATTAACGGGGTACATTCCGTTAAAAGGAAGGTGCCAGTGCACCGGGATCCGTACCTTCATCAGGGTGAGCAACAACTCGGCGAGCGCCTCGGAACGAAGGTGGCGATTAAGCAGACGGCCCGAACGGGAAAGGGGAAAATCGAGATTGAGTACCTTTCCCCGGATGACCTTAACCGAATTCTGGCGGTTTTAAACGTTAACATTGATTGATGGGGGAATATATGGTGTATCAACTTCATGATATTGTTAAAATGAAAAAGCCGCATCCATGTGGCACTAATCGCTGGGAAATTATCCGGATGGGAATGGACATTAAAATCCGGTGTCTGCAGTGTAACCGGCTAGTTATGCTTCCCCGGCGGGAATTTGAAAAAAAATTAAAACAGGTTTTAGAACACGCGAATCAAAATGAAAGTGGGAATGAATAATGGCACTGACAGCAGGAATTGTTGGGCTTCCCAATGTTGGAAAGTCCACGCTTTTTAACGCAATTACGAAGGCGGGCGCCGAGATGGCAAATTACCCGTTTGCAACAATCGACCCGAATGTTGGAATGGTGGAAGTTCCGGATCAACGGTTAGCCCGGATTGATGAGATTATCCCCGCCAAGAAAATTGTGCATACGACCTTTGAATTTACCGACATTGCTGGCATTGTGAAGGGGGCCAGCAAGGGGGAAGGCTTGGGAAACAAGTTTCTTGAAAATATTCGGCAATGTGATGCCATTGTTCACGTAGTACGGGCGTTTGATGATGATAACATCACGCACGTTTCCGGGAAGGTTGATCCAATTGATGATATTAATACGATCAATTTGGAATTGGTTTTGGCTGATTTAGAATCAATTAATAAGCGTTACACTCGGGTCGAAAAGGTTGCGCGGACTGGACGTGATAAGGAAGCAAAGGCTGAGTTTGCGGTTTTACAAAAGATTAAGCCAGTTCTTGAAGACGGCAAGCCCGTTCGTTCAATCGAATTTAATGATGATGAAAAGAAGATTGTTAAGGGGCTGTTCTTGTTAACTTCTAAACCGGTTCTTTATGTTGCTAACATTGCTGAGGATGACATGGCGAACCCGGATGGCAATAAGTACATGCCTGAAATCAAGAAGTTTTTGGCGGAAAATGATCCAGGTTCAGGAGTGATTGGGGTTGCCGCCGGGACGGAGGAAGAAATCGCTGAGATGGATGACGACGAGAAGAAGGAATTTCTCGAGATGGAAGGGGTTGACGAACCCGGATTAAACCGGTTAATCCGGGCTTCATACAAGCTGCTGGGTCTTGAAACCTTCTTTACGGCCGGCGGGAAGGAAACCCGGGCATGGACTTTCAGGCACGGAATGAAAGCGCCGCAAGTTGCGGGTATCATTCACTCTGATTTTGAACGCGGGTTCATCCGGGCGGAAACCGTTTCGTTTGCCGACTTGGATAAATACGGTAGTATGCAAGCTGTTAAGGAAGCTGGTAAAATGCGGCTGGAAGGAAAGGATTACGTTGTTCAAGACGGCGACATTATCGAATTCCGGTTTAATGTTTAGTTTTTAAGCAGAACGACGAATCAAGTTAAGGAGGATTAAGACGTGGCAGACGAAACGACACGGGAAAAGAATCAGGCGGCAGCAGCCCGCCAGAAGGCCGTCCGGGAAGAGCGGGTGCACACGGAGCGGAGTAACCATTTTGCAGGGTTGACGAAGCGGAACCGGGAATACCTGTTTAAGATTGAGAAAGAATTAACGGTACAGGGCTATCCAGCAGAAAAGCGCACGGCAGCCATTGAACAGATGAAGAATGAGCTGCAGCAACGGCAGCGGGAGGGGATGACTGCCGTTAAGCTGTACGGATCAGTTAAGCAGCACGCCCAGGAAATTATTGCGGGACCCAAGAAGGACCCGCAACCCCAGAAGTTTTGGGAAGCCGCGCTGGATAACGGATTGATTATGTTTATGATGTTCTGCGTGATGTACGCACTGATTGAGGCTTTTGGCGGGAAGAAGGCTGTCGGGACAAACGGCGGCATCCTGACCATTGTGATTATTTCGGTGATTTCTGGTTGTGGTTTGGGATACTTTTATCAGATGATGACGCCCGTGAACGGAAAGCGGCCTAAGATTAAGTGGGTTCGGACCGTCCTGCTATTGGTAGTCTTAATGGCTGTATGGATGGTTGCATACGGTTTTGTTGCCCAGATTGGCGGCCCGCTGAACACAACAATGCCGTGGTTTGTCTACGTAATCTTCGGTGTTCTTGGTTGGGGAGCACGGTACGTTTTGAAAAATTACTTTCATCTCAACTTCGGTCGGGCGTTCGGCCGAAATTAAGAAGGATTTCCCCGGAAATAATACTAACCATATAATGACAAGCGGAGGACTAGGGTTCACCATAAAGTGAAACGGGGGTCGCCGCTTGTTATTGTCTTATTATAAAATTGGCAGTGAGGTGTTTTTTTAGGAATGGGATATAATCGAGAAAAAGGTGAAGGAGATGAATCGAATGGTAGTTGACCGCTTAGTTAATTGGATCGCGGCGTTTCGCCGACGGTCCTTTATGCGGGTTATCCAGCAGACTCTTAGTGTGCTGTTTCCGTTTGTTTTACTGGGAAGCCTTGCCCAGGTAATTGCCCAGTCGTGTTTGACAAAACAGGGTTTTTTTAATTGCCTGTTGCGGATTGACCGGTGGTTACCTCATTTTCAAGCCGTGTACTATTCGTTTGATAATTTTGCGGGACTGACGGTTGGCATTGTTGCCCTGTTGGCAGCATATCAGTCTGCGCGGTATACAGCTAAGCTTTATCGGCGGGATTCAGCTACTGCGGGGTTAACCGCGCTGATTGCATTCTTATTACTGAGTTCTCGGTACATGAAGGCAGCTGTTGAAGGGCTTGATAGCCGTTTTTTGGGTTTTGGTGGTCTTTTATTGGGGCTGATTCTCGGTTACGTTGTGGGGCAGATTTTTCACCTGTGCGGGCGGCCACTTCGGCGGGGAAGCCGAATTGACTCGGTCACAATTATTAAACGAACGTTTGACTCGTTTTGGGCTATCTTAATAGTGCTTGGCGGGGCTTTTCTGCTAAATAAGCTCCTGATTCTTATCCTGTTCTATAACTGGTCAACCAGTATTTCGTCGGCAATAGCGGGGAGTGTTAACCGGCACCACGGATTAGGAATGACCCTGGTTTTCAGTGCGGTTACGGCGCTGTGTGCGTGGTTTGGTGCCGACGGACCGTATAGTAGCATGGCTCCTAGCAACAGCTATACGGTGAACCTAAACACGGCTCTTATTCATCATTCAAGTTGGAACGTTCCGTATAAGTACTGTGATTATTCGCTGTATCATGCCTTTGCAGCGGTGGGAGGAACGGGTGCGACCCTCGCGTTACTGATTGCCATTGCTTTGGTTGCTAGACAACGAGCAAACCACCGGGTCGCCCGGTGGACGGTGCTGCCAACCCTACTGAACAGTAATAGTGCGGTCATGATGGGAATCCCGCTGCTTTTCAATCCGGTTTTTCTCATGCCGATGGTGGGGGTACCGTTGTTGAACGTTTTACTAGCTGCAGGAGCGGTCTTCATTCATCTGATCCCGCCCGTAGTTTACCCCGTACCGACAGGGACACCCGGGCTTTTAGTGGCGTTCATTGGAAGTAACGGAAACTGGATGACCTTGGTAGTTACGGCGCTTATTCTGGTGGTTGACGTGGCGTGCTACATTCCGTTTGTGCGGTTAGCTGAACGGGTAACGGCACGGATGACGGTTCAGGAACGGAGGTGAAGTTACTATGCGGATTAAGGCCCGGCAGCGGCGGCGGTGGTCCGTTCTTAACTTGCTGGTATGGCTTGGGGTCGTGTGTGCCCTGGTTTTTCCGGCGTACCGGTGGACGAAAAGTAATATTACGGAATTAGCGGAGTGGCGGAATTCACAGTTGTCGCCGGTAATCATGATTCCGGGAAGTTCGGCAACCCCGAACCGGTTTGATACGATGGTTAAAAAGATTAACGCACACGCCCCCCAAAAGCACAGCCTGTTAAAAATTAAGGTGTGGAATAACGGGAAGATTACTTATTCGGGGAAGGTTCGCCCTAAGGATAACGAACCGTTTATTGTTGTGGGATTTCAGAATAATCATGATGGGTATGACAATATTAAGCAGCAGGCGGCCATGTTTAATCGCGTATTCGGGATTTTGTGTTCACGGTATCATTTCAACAATTTCAAAGCAATTGGTCATTCCAACGGTGGGTTAATTTACACCCTCTTCTTTGAAAAGTATTTTCACCAATATTCTGACCGGGAACACGTTGATCAGATTATGACGATTGGAACACCGTACAATTTTTCGGAGGACTCCATTACGCATAAGACCCAGATGTTAGCGGACTTTATTAAGGGCCGCAAGAACTTACCGCACGATACGGATATGTACTCGGTCGCAGGAACAGAAAACTACGATAGTGACGGGCTGGTCCCGGATGCTAGTGTAACGGCCGGAAAGTATATTTACCAGGGGGTGGTACGACACTACACGGAAATTACCGTTACTGGGAGTAATGCAGAACACTCTGATTTGCCGCAGAACCCGCAGATTATTAACCTGATTAAACGGGATATTCTTGATAATAATATTAATAAACGAGGTGGTTCCCGCATACCTAACCGGCAACTAATGTTTATGGTAGGCAACTAGGAGTAGCTATTTCGTGATACAATGAGAGCGAAGTACGAACGAACCGAACCTTCGAAGGAGAACAAATAATGCAAGAGAACGCAACGATGAAGTTGTTTGCCTTGAATTCAAATCAGCCACTTGCCCGTAAAATTGCGGCTGAGTTAGACGTTACGCTGTGCAACGCGTCGGTTAAGCACTTTAGCGACGGTGAAATTCAGATTAACATTAACGAAAGTGTGCGGGGGGATGACGTGTTTGTCATCCAGTCCATCGCGGATCCAGTTAATGAAAATTTCATGGAACTCATGATTATGATTGATGCGTTAAAGCGGGCGAGTGCGGGAACGATTAACGTGGTAATTCCGTACTATGGTTATGCGCGCGCGGATCGGAAAACCCGTTCGCGGGAACCCATCACGGCAAAATTGATCGCCAACTACCTGCAATTGGCGGGGGCTAACCGGGTGATTACGCTTGATTTACATGCTGGCCAGATTCAGGGTTTCTTTAATATTCCGGTTGACCACTTAACGGCTCTGTACGATAAGGTGGCATACTATCAGGACAAAGAGATTGATAAGAATCTGGTAGTGGTTGCTCCAAACCATGATGGGGTAAAAGGAGCCCGGAACCTGGCAGAGCGGTTAAAGGCGCCGATTGCGATTGTCGATAAGCGGGGGAAAGGACGGATTGATCCGGAAACAACGGCGATTATTGGCGATGTTGCTGGGCGGACGTGTTTGATTACCGATGATATGATTGATACGGGTGCTAAGATGGTTGACGCGGCCCGGACGCTTAAGGCTCATGGAGCTACGGCAATTTATGGGTGTGCCACGCACGCAATTTTGTCAGGGAATGCAGTGCAGGAACTCGCTGCTGCTCCGTTTGAAGAAATTTTGGTAACGGATACGATTTCCATTCCAGAAGAGAAACGGCTTTCAAACATGCACGTGTTATCAGTAGCCCCAACAATGGCGAAGGCGCTCCGGTTGATTTACAATAACAAGTCGGTTGACTCGTTGTTTAACAGGTAGGGATTAAAAATAACGGGGCTTTTATAATTATGGTAAAAGCCAACAATGCAGAAAACAGCACCGGTGAAATTCAAATTCACTAGTGCTGTTTTATATTTTGATACGAGTTTAATTTCAGTGTGATTGGTGGGGCTCCCCCTCGATGGGGGTTATGTTCAGGAGAAGTGATGATCCGACTACCGTCACGGAAGAAAGGGCCATCGCCAATCCTGCAATCGCCGGACTAAGCTGAAGTCCGATTCCACTGAAAATGCCAGCAGCAAGCGGAATTCCGATTATGTTATAGATTAATGATCCGGTCAGGTTAAGCTTAATTCGCCGATAGGTCTTGGTAGCAATAGCCAGGGCCCGGACGACACTGGTTAAGTCGTTGTGAACAAGAACGATGTCACCTGATTCTAAGGCAACGTCTGTTCCGGAGCCCATCGCGATTCCCACAGTTGCAGTTGCAAGGGCTGGTGCATCGTTTACTCCATCGCCGACAAATGCAACGGGGCCGTGTTGTTTAAGGGCTTGGACGTGCATTGCTTTGTCGGCCGGAAGAACGCCGGAAATCACTTGCTTAATTCCCACCTGGTGGGCAATTGCTTGGGCTACCTGAGCGTTATCCCCCGTTAGCATTACCGGCGTGATTCCTTGCCGTTTGAGGGCGGCAATTGCCGCTGGAGCATCAGACTTGGGGGTGTCTTGAATGGCAATTAGCCCGCACGGGGTTCCGTCTTCGCTTACAACGGCGACGGTTTTAGCAGCGTGCCGAAGAGTTTGTTGTTGCACGGCGAGGGCGGGAGAAAGTTGCTGGGAAGCGAGGGTTTTCTGCCCGACCGTTACGAAATGACCGTTGACTATTCCCGTAACGCCCTGACCAGCATGGTTTTTAAAGTTGCTCCCCGCTGGAACTTGAACCTTCGCCTTCGTAGCGGCTGTTACGATAGCGGCGGCGAGGGGGTGTTCGGATGATTGTTCAAGGGCGGCCGCAAGGGCTAAGACGTGGTCGCGGTTTCCGACGACATCGGTGACGACGGGCTTTCCCGTGGTAATTGTTCCCGTTTTATCAAACACAACGATTTTAATTCCGGCGGTTGCTTGCAAAGCTTCCCCGTTTTTAATCAGAACCCCCAGTCTAGCTGCCCGGGTCGTTCCGACCATTAATGCTGTAGGGGTGGCTAGTCCCAGTGCACACGGGCAGGCAATTACAATGACAGCCACTGCAAAAAGCATGGCCCGAACAGCACTAACATTGCCTAACACATACCAAGCCGTAAAAGTGGTAATGGCAGCAATTAGAACGGCAGGAACGAAAATTCCTGCAACCCGGTCAGTCAGTTTTTGAATAGGGGCGTGGCTGGTTTGGGCCCGCTTTACCATGGTGACAATCTGGGCCAGCATGGTTTGGTTTCCCACCTTAGTGGCCTTAAAGGTAATGACGCTGTCGGTGTTAATGGTACTTCCGACAACGGTATCGCCGGGATGCTTGGTTACGGGCATGCTTTCGCCGGTAATGGTTGCTTCGTTGATGCTTGCGGTTCCCGTTAGGATGACACCGTCAACGGGAATTTTTTCGCCTGGTTCCACTCGGAGGTGATCGCCCACCTTCACTTGACTGAGTGGAACGGTAACAAATTGTCCCTGACGGAGAACCGTGGCCTCCTTGGCCTGGAGGGCGAATAACTTTTCGAGGGCCCCGGAAGCATTATTGTGCATGCGCTCTTCCATTGCATCCCCCAGGAGGACAAAAACCGTGACGAACGCCGCGCTTTCAAAGTATACGGCCCGCCCGGTTAGCAGGGCAAAAACCGAATAAAAGTACGCGACGGCTGTTCCTACGGCAACAAGCGTATTCATGTTTGCTTCATGGTGCCAGAACGCTGCCCAGGCGCTTTTCCAGTACGGGAAAGCGGCCACTACCATGATGATCGTTGTCGTTAAAAAGGCGATTATCCGGTAACCCGGCATGGTCCAGTGCCACGGCATGGCTAGCATTTGAAGCAACATGGGAATTGCGAGGATAAAGGCAATCCCAAACCGGGTGAGGTTTGAGAGTTTCATCGGGATCACTTCCTTAATCGAAGAACTACTTAACAACTAATTGACCATGGAACATGTTCATGCCACAGTGGTATTGGTATGTTCCGGGGGTGAGCCCGGTAAACGTTACTACTACGTCTTGGTTGAGGGGTAATTCAACGTCAAAGGCGGGATGTTCACCTTGGACGCGCGCAAGGCACATTGAATCGTTTGTTCGGTTAAAAACGAGCTTGGTGGGAATATTCGCCGCTAATTCAATTTTTGCGGGTTCGTATCCCTTTTCGCCGACCATAATGTGAGCGGTTTGTTGGCCGTTTTTAATGGTCGCTTTAGGTATTTTGTGGAATAAGGCTGATAATTTCATTGAAATAACCTCCTTTAAATTACTTAACGATAATCTTTCCGTGAAACATATTCATCCCGCAGGCGTAGTTAAATTCTTTTGCCTGGTCCGTAGGGACGGTGATGGTCGTAACAGGTTGTTTGGTGAGGTCCTTATCAATTCCCAATTGTTCAACCACCACGTGGGAAAGGCACGCCGTGGAGTCGTGCATCTCAAAGTTAACCTTTGCGGGAACGCCTTTCTTGAGCACCACGGTTGCGGGTGAATAGCCGCCGTTAACCACCACCGTAACTTCCTGCCCGCTTTTCGTTCGGGTAGCCCGCCCTGCTCGTTGGACGTGGTTACCGAAAAACCACCAACAAATCAAGCCGATTAGCATGAAAGCCCCACCGATGACAATCAGCTTTACCATTCGAATCACCTTCATTTACGTTATTCTATTTGTATTTTACGGCTTTTGTTTACAAATGTAAACGAAAGCGCTAGTTGACTTTTACCGGACTTCACGGTGTAATAGTAGTAGAAACAAAACAGGGATACAGTAACGGGAGCGAATTTTCATGACAGAGAGCCGGGAGTGCTGGAAATCGGTCGGAGCGGTGCCGTGAATTACGTCCCTGATATTTTTAGGAACACTAGAATAAGGCCCGGTGACGGGTGAAGATGGGTGGTACCACGATTTAATCGTCCCTGCCGCAGTGATGCGGTAGGGGCTTTTTGTGGAATGAAAGGAGCGGTTTCATGGATATTATTGAAGAACTCGAATGGCGGGGCGCTATTAACCAGCAGACCGATGCGGCAGGGCTAAAGGAGCTCCTTAAGAAAAAGAAAATTGGGGTGTACTGTGGGACGGACCCCACTGGCGATAGTCTCCACGTTGGTCACTTAATTCCGTTTATTGTCCTTAAGCGATTTGAATTAGCCGGCTACCACCCGTACATTTTAATCGGTGGGGGCACTGGTGCAATCGGGGACCCCAGCGGAAAGAATGCCGAACGGAAGTTACAGACCCCAGGGCAGGTGAAGCACAATGTTGATGCGCTTACGGCGCAGACGACTAAGCTCTTTGGGGGTGACGGGCACATTACGTTTGTCAACAACTACGACTGGTTGGCCCAGATGGACCTTTTGGGATTCTTGCGGGACTACGGGAAGCAGTTTAGCGTAAATACGATGATTCATAAAGAAGTCGTTGCCAACCGGCTGGAAGTGGGAATTTCATTTACTGAGTTTACCTACCAGATTCTTCAGGCCGTGGACTTTTTGACGTTGTATCGTGAACACGGTGTTCAGTTGCAGGTCGGAGGGGCAGACCAGTGGGGCAATATCACTGCCGGCATTGACCTGATTCACCGGGAAGCGGGTCAGGATGCAGAGGCGTACGGGCTAACAATTCCGTTGATGGTTAAAGCCGACGGGACGAAATTTGGAAAGACGGCCGGTGGGGCGGTTTGGTTGGATTCAGAGAAGACATCTCCATACGAGTTCTACCAATTCTGGTTAAACCAGGACGACCGGGACGTAGTGAAGTATTTGAAGTACTTTACTTTCCTTAGCAAGGAAGAAATTGATGCACTGGCTAAGCAGGTGGAAGAGGAGCCATGGAAGCGAGCAGCCCAGAAAGCCCTAGCGGCAGCGGTAACCACGTTTGTTCACGGGGAGGAAGCGACTAAGGAAGCCCAGAGAATTTCCCAAATCCTCTTCAGTGGCAATGTTCAGGAACTAACGACGGCGCAGGTTGAGCAGGCTTTCGGAAAAATGCCATCGGTGACCGTCACGGCAGAGCCGATGAACATTGTTGACTGGTTGGTTGAGTATGGCATTGAACAGTCTAAGCGCCGAGCCCGCGAAGATGTTACCAATGGGGCGATTACCGTGAATGGTGAACGGATCCAGGACGTTGAATACGTACTCGACCCGAAAAGTGCGTTTGACGGAAAGTACGTTATTCTTCGGAAGGGGAAGCGGAAGTACACGTTGGCAAAGGTGAAATAAGGATAATCTACGAGAGGTTGGGACATAGGTTCTAGCCTCTTTGTTACTTCCGTATAGTTTAGGACCTAAAGAAGCGGACTGTGTGGAAGTTCGCGCATGCTTTGTGATTTATTTGGTTTGCTGCTTCCGCTCACCGGCTTCTCCGTTTTAGCACGCCATCTTTTTCCATTTTCCACTAAAATAATTGCGTTAAATATGGTAAGATAAAGTTAATTGTTAATTAATGAACAATCAAAGGATAGGTGATCTGAATGGGGGAAAAGAAACACCTCCTTGCCGTTGTTGGCAATAATTCGTCAAAATCATATAACCGTAAGCTTGTTTATGCAATGAAGGAACTTTTCGGCAATGACGTTGACTTTGTGATCCAGGAGATTAAGGATCTGCCACTTTTTAGCGAGGATTTACTTGATGATGTTCCAGCGGCCGTTACGACCATCGCACAGCGCATTGAGCAAGCCGACGGGGTGGTATTGGCAACCTGTGAATATGACCATGCGGTACCGGCTGCCCTTAAGAGTTTTATTGAGTGGATGTCCAGTGCGTACCACCCGTTTACCAATAAGCCGGTAATGATTGTTGGGGCTTCATTGGGAATTCAGGGGACGGTCCGGGCTCAGATGAATCTACGGCAGATTCTTGATAGTCCGGGGGTGAACGCTATCGTTGTTCCTGGAAATGAATTTATGCTTCCGCGGGCAGCGGCAGCCTTTACGGAGGATGGTCAACTAAAAGATGAGCACAGCGTAGCTTTTTTAAAGCAGTGTTTCGACAATTTTATGGCGTACATTGATATCAATAATTCTTCCCGGTTAGTACAGAATTAAGTCTAGTAAATTTAAACCATAAGGGGCGGTGAAATCGCATGTAAAGCGATTTCACCGTCCCTTTTTGTGTGGTATGATGAACGCGATTCATGAAAAAGAATTGAGGGAGAACATGGTAATTTTTACGAAAAGACAACAACGGGAACTGCGTGCCCTGTTAGAAAGTCATGCGGGATTACCGCTTGATGATTTGGCTTCTAAGGTGGAAATTAGCTGGCGGACCCTTTACCGGGACATTGCGGCAAATGCGCCTTGCACTTGATTTAGACGTCAGCACGGGGACGGTTACGGCTGGCTTGGTGGTGTTGGATCGAATGTTTGCTCCAAATAGCAAAAAAACATAATTTTCGTTTATTTTAACCTGCTTTTTGAAATGAAGGCGTGACATAATAAGACCACACGTGAAGGGAGTGGTTAAAATGATGGTATCAACGTTGATGCAAGTTGGTGATATGGGGGTTCTGACTGTTCCGGATGAGCTCCTTGAGCAGGGGAAAATGGAGCCGTACTATTGTGTTCGGCACGAAGAAGATGGGGTTCTCGTGTTCTATCCGTTAGGATCGTTTTTACGGGAACAGCAGCAGGGAGACTTGTAAAAGTAGAAGGGTAAATTAAAACAAATAAAACGGGCGTGGTGGAAGGAGCATGCCGAACCGAAAATAGTTCAGTGGTATGCGCACTTCCACCGCGCTTATTTACTATGGGAATTTTCAGAATTATTGGAGAGACCGCACAACGTGGACGTCCCGGCAAAAGCCCTTTAGTGCGTTGTATACGTGTTGAGCACGGGAATACTTGGTGCAAATTCCTAGAACAGTTGGCCCGGTTCCCGTCATGGTGGCGGCATCTGCCCCGAACTGCAGCATTTTGGTTTTAATCCGGGTAATGGCCGGGCAAACCTGGGCAGTGATTGGTTCTAATACGTTCCCTGTTAGTTCAAGTAATCGGGTATAATTTCCAGCTTGAATAGCTCGAACGGCCTCGATGACCGCCACGTGTTCTAAGGTTTCGTAGTTAATTTGCCGTAAAATCGTGGGAGTTGAAATGTTATCGTGTGGTTTAGCGATGACAAACCACATTGGTGGGAGCGTCTTTAACGGTGTAATTTGCTCTCCCCGGCCAGTTACGTGAGCGGGAATCCCGTAAACGCAAAACGGAACATCTGCATCAATCGTTAGGCCAATTTGGGCAAGCTCGCGGATAGTTAAGCCTAACTGCCATAAGGAATTAAGGCCGCGTAAGACGGCTGCTGCATCGCTTGAACCGCCCCCCATTCCGGCGGCAACGGGAATGTGCTTGTCAATAGTAATGGTGACCCCTTCGTGAATGTTAAATCGCGTTTGAAGGGTCTTAGCAGCCTGGTACGCAAGGTTGTGGTAGTCCCGTGGCAGGTAGCTTGTATCTGTTTGGACGGTAATTTTCATCGTATCCGGAATGGTTTTAAGGTGGATGTAATCGGCCAGGTCAATGGCGGTCATGATCATGTCCCATTCAGGGGCGCCATCCTGGTGACGAAACGGGGTATCAAGGATCAGGTTTACCTTGGCAGGGGCTTTCGCGGTTAATTCCATCTTGTCACCATCTTTCCGTCCATTTTTCTTCCATCATTATACTGGTTATCAAAATATGAAACAAGCAACCGTGAAATGAAAGAAAAAGTTATTGACGCGGGAAAACTGCGATGATACCCTAAACATTGTCTTAAATAGTACTTATTACTATTTACATTACGATTAACAGGAGGACAGTGAATGATGAGGTGGCATCGCTGGTGGGTTGCAGTAATCGCACTCTTTACTTTGGGAGTTACTTGGAGTACTACCCCACAACGGGTGGTCGCGGCATCAACGCACCGGCTTCAGGTTGTGACGACTTTTTATCCGGTATACGACTTTACAAAGGCGGTTGTAGGAAATAGGGCGGACGTATCCGTTTTAATTCCTGCAGGGACAGAACCCCATGATTTTGAACCGACCGCCCGGGAGGTAGCCCGGATGTCACGGGCGGACATGGTAATTTACACAACAAAGTACATGGCACCGTGGATTGATGCTTTACGGCCAAGTTTGCGGGATGATCACACGACATTGGTTGCGGCTGGCAAGGGAATTCCGCTGATTAGTACACGGAATGAGATGAATGCGCAGGATGCTTTGCTAGTTCAGGAACACCGGCAGGAAGCGGGCTATTTTGGTGGTGGGGGTGCGAAGGACCCGCATATTTGGCTTGATCCGGTTAATGCAGTTGCGATGGTTCGAAACATTGAACGGGGAGTATGCCAAAAAGATCCCGGAAACGCCGCTTATTACCGGCGAAACGCCCGACACTATATTAGGCAGTTGTACGGTCTTGATCGGAAATACCGGCGGGCATTTAAGGGGTGTCATTCGCGAACGTTTATTACCCAACACGCTGCGTTTGGCTATCTTGCGCGGCGGTACGGGTTACACCAGATTACGATTGCGGGGATTTCCGATAATGAGGAACCTAGCCCGCAACGGCTGGCACTTCTGCACCAGTACATTCGGCGCACACATACGCCAGTGCTCTTTGCTGAGGCGGATGCATCCCAGAAAATTGCACGGGTGTTAGCTCATGATACCCAGGTGCAGGTGCGCCCGCTTAATCCGCTTGAAAGTTTAACGACAACGGAAATTCGGCACGGCGCTAACTACTTAACGGTCATGAGGACCAACTTGCAGGAACTGAAGCACGCAATTCACTAGGAGGAAAGAATGAATTACATTGAAGTTCACGATTTATCCTTTGTTTATGAGGACCATCCCGTTCTTCAACACGTTAGCATGACAGTGCGGGACGGTGAGTTTGTTGTTTTGGCAGGGGAAAATGGGGCGGCTAAGTCCACGTTATTGCGAACCATTCTTGGGGAAGCTAGGCCGGCCCACGGGACAGCCCGGATGGCGCCCCGTAATCGGTACGGCCGCTCCTTAAAAGTGGGGTATTTACCCCAACAAATTGCGGCGTTTAACGCCGGTTTTCCGTCAACCGTCTATGAACTGGTGGCTTCCGGTCGCTTTCAACGGGGACGGTGGTTTCACCCACTTCGGGAGCATGACCGGCGCCATATTCAAAAGGCGCTTGATGCTGTTGGAATGTGGGAGTGGCGGCAACACCGCATTGGGGAACTCTCAGGGGGGCAAAAGCAGCGGGTTTGTCTGGCTCGTATCTTTGCGGCGGACCCTGATTTGTTTATTTTGGATGAGCCCACAACTGGAATGGATACTGAAACCCGGGCGCAGTTTTATCAGCTATTGCAACACGAGGTTCAAGCACACAGGAAGAGTATTTTAATGGTGTCGCACGATAACGATAACGTGATGGATTATGCAGACCGGCAGGTTCGGTTGGTTAGAATGGAGGGAATCCAATGGCGATGTTTTTCTATAGCTTCATGCAACGCGCACTAGTTACCGCGGTTTTAATGGCGGTTTTGGCCCCGCTACTCGGGTTGTTTTTAATTTTACGGCGACAATCCCTGATGGCTGATACTCTTTCCCACGTTTCATTGGCGGGGGTGGCCCTGGGGTTATTCGTTAACCTAAACCCTACGATTACCACATTGGTGGTGGTGGTACTGGCAACCATCTTAATTGAGTACATTACCCGGGCATACAAAACGTACGCTGAAGTTGCGATTGCAATTATTATGGCAGCGGGGTTAGCGATTGCGTTAACCTTGATGAGCCTTGATCGGGGGACCTCTGCGCTGAGCGTTGATCAGTATCTGTTCGGGTCAATCGTTGCGATTAGTAACCAGCAGGTGCTTTTATTGGCGGTGCTTACGGTGATTGTGGTTGGAGCATATATTCTTTTTCACCGGCCGATGTACGTGATGACGTTTAGCCCAGCAACGGCGCGGGCAGAAGGGTTACCCGTGTCGTACATGTCGTTGGTTTTTAACGCCTTAACGGGAATTACAATTGCAGTGATTATGCCGATTGCGGGGGCGTTATTAGTCTCAGCGGTAATGATTCTTCCGGCAGCGATTGCGATGCGGATAGCCCGGCGCTTCAATGCTGTTGTTTTTGCCGGTATTGGTATTGGAATGATTGGCACAGTTGGGGGACTAGTGTGCTCGTATGATTTTAACACACCACCGGGCGCAGCCATCACTTTGCTACTGGTAGCCATTTTTTTGACTTGCCTTGGTGGTCGGGGAATATGGTGGCGGCTTCGCGGCCGGCGCCAGCAGATTAATCACTAATGTTTCCGGACAAATGGTGTTATTGTGAACCTTTTTTAGTGACAAAGACGAACTTTTTTATAAAAAACAGGGGCAAAGGGTTGTAAATTCGTCAGGGTTCCATATAATTTAATTATGCAAATCATGGACTTCATTCATTATTTTTTATTAGAAACGGAGGAATTGTGGTGAAGGCACGGCGCAGTGAGCGGCTGATTGACATGACTAATTACCTGTTATCCCGGCCGCATAAGCTTATTTCGTTAACGTTCTTTGCTAACCGGTACGAGTCGGCAAAGTCATCAATCAGTGAGGATTTAACCATTGTAAAGCGAACGTTCGCTCAGTGGGGGATCGGGGTAATCGAAACGATTCCCGGTGCTGCTGGCGGCGTGATTTTTACTCCGTCCATTAGCGAACAAGAGGTCCGAGCGTTTATTGATGAAATGACGGACCAGCTTTCAGAGGAGAGCCGGCTGCTTCCGGGAGGATACGTTTACCTGTCCGATTTATTAGGGCAACCTGAGGTTCTTCAGCGGGTTGGGCGGTTAATTGCCCGGCAATACATTGACAAGAAGGTTGATGCGGTGATGACCGTTGCAACCAAAGGGGTGCCGATTGCACAGAGTGCCTCCCAGTATCTGGATGTTCCGTTTGTTATTGTACGGCGGGATTCTAAGATTACTGAGGGGGCGACCGTTTCGGTCAACTACGTTTCGGGCTCAAGTAAGCGGGTTGAAAAAATGGAGTTGTCTAAGCGGAGCCTGCAAGAGGGCGCGAATGTTCTGGTAGTTGATGACTTCATGAAGGGCGGCGGAACCGTTAACGGAATGAAGAGCATGATTGAGGAGTTTAACGCTAACCTGGTTGGAATTACGGTCTTTGCGGAAGCGGCCTTTGATGGTCAGCGGATGGTTGAAGATTACACTTCATTATTAAAGGTTGATAAGGTCAATACGTTGGATAAGAAAATCCACGTTAGTGCGGGAAACTACCTCGAACAGGTTTTTGGGTAAAACAAAAGTGTGAATGTGAAAAACCGGGAACATGATGAGGATCATGTTCCCGGTTTTTAATTATCACTATTGAATTAATTACTGGGCGCCGTAAACAGCTGGTGCGGTGTGCCCGGTTCCTAATCCTTGATTAGCAGCTTGGGAATCATAGGTATTTGCGGGCGTAGTTGCACCCGTAGAATTACCATATGGAGTACCCGCATCCTTAATATCTTGCTCATATTCTTGCTCGGTAGAGGTTCCGGCAAGGGTCGTTCCGGTCTTGGCGTGTTTTAATCCTAGTGCAGCCCGAATGATATTAGTAATTCGCTGTTTTTCGGAGTGGTATGGCACCTCGTAATCTTCACCGCCAATTACTTCGGTATGGCCTTGAAGGTGGGTGGACTTCATGTGATGAGTTGCTACCCGGTACTTTGAACCGAGAATCAGGAGGTCATCAAAGGTTAAGTCGGTGCGCATTTGCTTGGAAACCGTCTTCATGAAGTTCTGGTTAATCAGACTGGTGAGGTCTGATCCCTTAAAGGCCAATTTCATAAGAACCTGTCGTTGCCGTTCTTGCCGACCATAATCACCGAGTGGATCCTGGTGGCGCATTCGGACATAAGCCAGGGTTTTTTTGGCGTTCATGTGCGTCTTCTTTCCCTCGGTGAAGTGGTACCCACCATAACTAAAGGTTAACGTTGGCTTAACCGTTACCCCATCTACGGCCTTAATGAGACTTTCTAGCCCACCCATGTTGATGGTGGCGTAAAAATCAATCGGAATGTTGAGGTAACGTTGCACGGTCTTTACCGCCGTGTACGAACTGCCGTACTGGTAGGCGGCGTTAATCTTACTCGGGTAGTCGTTTTCGTGCTTGTAGATGGCAACTAGCGTATCCCGGGGAATGCTGACTAGCGTCATCGCCTTTTTCTTAGGATTCAGCACGCACACAATCATCGTGTCGGTCCGTCCCTTGAAGTTTCGGCCAAGCGCTCCGGTATCTGTTCCCATTAGTAAGACAGAAATCGGTTTCCCTTCTTTTAGCATCTTGGAAACATTGCGTTCCTTTTGCATTCCGGTGGCCTGAAACATCAGGTTAGATTCCTGGTGAGCGTACTCAAACCGGTTATAAAAGAAGAAACACCCGTAAGCAAGCGCAATTACAGTCACAAGGAGCCCCCAGAAGAACCACCGTTGCCGCTTTTCCTGGCGATTGTTGGTTGTTGTTGGCCGGGAAAAGGTCCGTCGGCGTTCCCGCCGGCTGTGGCGGGAAGGGGAGGCGTTCCCGACGTATCCTTTTTCCTCTTCTTCGGGGGTTAGGGAGTACGGTTCCCGGGAGTTATCTTCATAGTGGCCGTGTTGCCCATCGTCTTCAAATGGATAACCAATCCGCCGGCGTTGTTGCTGGTGGGGATTGAATTCAGAATCATTATGTTGTGTTCGCCGTGAGGCCATTAAAACTTCCTCCAATTCATCGGGGGTTGATAGCGGTAATCGCTATTAAACGTGATAAACAAAGCGGAGGCCGTGCATAGCGCACTCTCCGTTCTAGTTGCGGGAATTAGAATGGATTCCCTAATTACAAAGTTACGGGTAAAGATTACCTACTGTGTCCCATGATAAAACTGAAAATGAGGATAAGCAACACAATCGTTGTTAAGACAACGTAAAGTATGTCCTTTTCCTTAACGAAGGAGTAGATAGAAACAACCACCCGTAAAACTGGCGTTAACAGCAAAAGGAACAATCCCCCCATCATGATAGCCGCCGGTTTTAGTGTGCAAATCCCGGTTACAATTCCTGTGAGGGTTGTGGGGAAGAAGTTTTTCGTTGCATAGCCGCCGCCATGACGAATAAACAGCAGAAGTAATCCGATTAACATAACAACGGCTGCAAAAATTACTCCGATCCGCATGATATGACCGATTAGCAGTGCAACATCTTGTTCCTTATCAACACCCGTTTGGTTGTGCGTGAGTTTATTTTGTTGGTTTTTTTCGTTCATTTCATCATCACCCAATGTTAATTCCAAATGCTTTCAGGGCCATCTGTAATCCAAGGTACAAGAAAACCGGGACAAAGATCATGCGTAGGATCCGCGTTGGCAGTTTTTGCATAATCCGGCTACCAAGTAGGGAGCCGACAAGAATTCCTAGAGCCAAAGGAACGGCGATTTCTGGCCGGATGGCGCCGCTAAAGAAATAAACCGTTGCTGATGCGGCGGCCGTAACCCCCATCATTAGGTTACTCGTTGCACTTGATGGCTTTAGGGGCATCTTCATGGCGTTATCAAGTGCCATGACCTTGAATGCTCCTGAACCAATTCCCAGCATTCCAGAAGCAAGCCCAGCCCCAAACATAATGGCTAACCCGCCGGGAATATTTTGAACATCGTAATGCACTTCCTCGTGGGTGTTCTTATCGTAGTAAGAACTGTTGAGCTTGAAACGGACAGCCCATTTATCAGGTTTTGCCCGGTGAAGCACTTCCTCACCAGCCATTAATTTCCGCACCATGTTAAGTGATGCGAAGAGTAAGAGGCATCCAAACAGAAAATATAGAATCTTACCGTTCATTGACCCGGTTAAGAGGGCCCCAATGACGGCCCCGCTGGCTGTGGCCACTTCTAAGAACATGGCAACCCGAAGGTTGATTAAGTCGTCTTTTAAAAAAGCGATGGTTGAACCAGAGCTGGTGGCAATCACCGCGATGATGCTTGCTCCGATAGCGTACTTAATGTTGAGCCCGAATAGGAGGGTGACGATTGGAGTGACAATCATCCCGCCCCCAATTCCAAGAATTGCGCCGAGCGTTCCGGCAAGGAACCCCACAAAAAGCATGATCGCTGCTGTTGTAATCATACGTAACGCTCCTTTTTATAAAATCACCTTCATTATACTCTTTTCAAAAAGACCGGCTGATTAAGTTTTGGTTCTGCTGCGGGTTAGTGCATAAAGTATGGTATATTGAAGGCAAACTGAAATATGACTAAGAACGGGTGAGGAGTTAATGTATACGTGTGAACGCTGTGGCCACCAGTTAGAAGGAAACCAAGACAAGTGTGCCTTTTGCGGTGCCCGGCAACAACGGGATAATGCTACGGGTGAAAAGAAAAAATGTAAGAAGTGTCACCGTGATATTCCGGTAAACGCTAATTTTTGTCCGTACTGTGGGGCGGATCAAGCATACCTCGATCCGAATGAACTCCACCAGGAAGAAGAGGAGGATCTCCAGGGAAAGACCGTGCAGGGTGACAGGCCAATTCGGGTGACAACAATCAATAGTGAGGAGGACCTTCAGCGGTTCTTGATGGAAATGCAGCAGCAAATGCAACGAGAACAGCAGCGGGTGCCACACCTTCCCCGAAATGAGTCAGCTGAACCGGGGATTATTCCTTCAACGAAGTTAATGATGCGGGATACGTTTGTTTTAGGAAAACGGATGGGCCGGGCAGATTTTTGGTGGGGAACGCTTGGATTGGTTTTATTGCTGGCCTGTTATACGGTGGTTGTTGGGCTAGGGGTTCAGCTGTTAGTTGAACTCGGAATTAGTAAAACACTTGCTCTTCGGGTTGGCTTTACCCTTGGAATGGCTGGAACAACGGCAGCTGTGATTTGTAACTTAACGGCTCAGGTTCGGCGGTTTCATGACGCTGAATTACCCGCGTTTTTCTTTCTTTTTATTATCCTGTTAGGGGATATTCCGCTGCTTTTATTGTGCATAAAGGGACAGGTAATTACTAATGATCGGTATACTTTTCAGGCTCCCCGGGAACGGATGATAGCGTTTGAACAGCACTTCCAGCAGCACCAGCAAGAAGCCAAACAAGAAGAGGAACAAGATGAAGCGGAGAACCGGGTGCGGAATGCGGGGAAACAGCATGATGAGCACCATGACGATCAAGATGAGTGAGTTAGGGATTGTATTTAAGCGCTAAGTTTGGTATTGTAACACTATCGAACAGAGGTTGCGGTAATCAGTAGTAACTTAGTTGAGGCAGGGGATTGCCATTGAAGCTAGGTGAAAGGGTGCACCGCCGAAGCCTTACCTGGATCCTCCCGGGTGAAGCTGGGCGTCTGGTTAAGAGCTGGACGACTGTCGCGGGTGACCGCGGAGCGCTATCGATATCCATGAATCAGAGATAACTGTGAAGTGAGTGGGGCGTAGTTCGAGGCTACGCCCTTTTTGGTGTTGATTAGTGTTTGCCTCAATAATATTACTGAGGAGGACGAACCCATGAAAAAGGATTCGCACGAATATTCACTAAAACGGGACTTAAAGACCCGGCATCTTTCGATGATTGCCCTCGGAGGAAGTATCGGGACGGGGCTGTTTGTCGCTTCGGGTTCCGCAATCTCTACGGCCGGCCCTGGAGGCGGGTTGATTGCCTACGTCGCAATTGGGGTGATGGTGTACTTCTTGATGACGTCACTGGGAGAAATGGCGACATACATGCCGGTGTCGGGATCATTTGCTACGTACACAAAGCGGTTTGTTGACCCGGCATTAGGCTTTGCGATGGGGTGGAATTACTGGTTTAACTGGGCAATCACTATTGCGGTTGATGTCTCAACGGCGGCATTGGTGCTGCAGTTCTGGTTCCCCCACGTTCCTAATTGGATTTTTAGTCTGGGCGCATTAAGCTTAGTCTTCTTGATTAACTTTCTCTCCGTTAGGTCGTACGGAGAGACAGAATACTGGTTATCCCTGGTAAAGATTGTTACCGTTATTGTTTTCTTGTTGGTTGGTTTTCTTACCATCTTAGGCATTATGGGAGGGGGCCATGCGGTTGGCCTTCGTAACTTCACATACAAGCAGGCCCCGTTTGTGGGCGGATTGCCGGCAATTCTCAACGTCTTTGTTGTTGCTGGATTCTCATTCCAGGGGACGGAACTTGTTGGGGTTACGGCTGGCGAATCAGCCACACCTGAAAAAAGTGTGCCGACAGCAATCAAGCAGGTTTTCTGGCGGATTCTGTTATTTTACATCCTGTCAATCTTCGTAATTGCTTGCATTATTCCGTATACCAGTCCGGATTTACTAGGTTCTTCGGCTAAGGATATTGCCATTAGCCCGTTCACGCTGGTCTTTAAACGGGTCGGGTTAGCCTCGGCGGCCTCCGTGATGAATGCGGTCATTCTTACGGCGGTTCTGTCATCGGCTAATTCGGGGATGTACGCATCAACCCGGATGTTAATGTCGCTGGGGCAAACCGGTGATGCTCCGCGGATTTTTGGCAAAGTGAACCAACGGGGAATTCCGCTTCCAGCGTTACTGGTAACAACATTGGTTGGGTTGGCCACGTTCTTGACGAGTATTTTTGGGCAAAAGGTTTATATTTTCTTAGTGGCTGCGAGCGGGTTAACCGGGTTTATTGCGTGGGTTGGAATTGCAATTTCGCATTATCGGTTCCGGCGGGCGTACGTTGCTCAGGGGAAGGACTTAAACGCTCTGAAGTACAAGGCAAAATGGTTCCCGTTTGGGCCGGTTATGGCGTTTGTAATGTGTATTTTAGTGATTGTGGGGCAAAATACTAAGGCGTTTACCCACCTTGACTGGTATCAAATTTTGATTACGTACATGTCGATTCCGTTGTTCTTCGGACTGTTTTTCTACTACAAATTCAAGCATCATACGAAGTTAATTCCGCTCAAGGAAGTTGACCTGACGACGACCCGGGTAACGGAGAAGAAACAGGTTGACAAGTAGGCGGAGCGGATTATACTGAAACCAAAGCTAAAGTGTTAAACATCATAATTCGCCATAAGTAGGTTTTCAGAGACGGGGAATGGTGAGAGCTCCGAACCGAAACTCCAGCGGGTTAAGTATGGGCGGGTAATGCCGCACGGGAGACCGTTACCTCAGTTGAGTGCGCAAGGAATGCGAACTTGGGTGGTACCGCGAAACGGAGTCCGTTCGTCCCATGGGATGACGGGCTCCGTTTACTTTTTTAAGGAGGAATACCATGTTAGACGTTAAGGATATTCGAAAGAACCCGGATGAATACAAACAGCGGTTGGCTGCCCGGGGAGTGACTGCGGACCAGATTGATCAATTAATTGCGGCGGATGCCAAGCGGCGGGAACTTCTCCAGCAAAGTGAAGAGCTCAAAAAAGAACGGAATGATGTTTCGGCAGCAATTGCTCAGGCCAAGCGAAATAAAGAAGATGCCACGAATGCGATTACCCGGATGCGGGAGGTTGGGCAGCAAATTAAGCAACTGGATAATGAATTGATGATGGTTCAAGAACAGGTTAAGGATATGGCTTCACGGTTGCCGAACCTTCCAAACCCGACCATCCCGATGAGTATGAATGAGGAAGACGCTGTTGAGATCAAAAAGGTGGGGACACCACGGGAGTTTGATTTTGAACCTAAGGCTCACTGGGACATCGGTGAGGACCTTGACATTCTTGATTTTGAACGGGGAGCGAAAGTTGCGGGTGCTCGGTTTGTGTATTACAAGGGATTAGGTGCTAAGTTGGAGCGGGCCGTGTACAACTTTATGCTAGATGAGCATGAAAGGGAAGGGTACACGGAAATGATCCCACCATACATCGTTAATGCTGCTTCGATGTACGGAACGAGTCAGTTTCCAAAATTTAAAGAAGACGTTTATCAGGTAAATGGTGAGGACATGACGTTAATTCCAACAGCTGAGGTGCCCCTTACTAATTATTACCGCGATGAGGTGATTCCGCGGGAACAGCTACCGGTTTACGAAACGGCCCTGACGCCGTGTTTCCGGTCTGAAGCCGGAAGTGCTGGTCGGGATACCCGGGGGTTAATTCGGATGCATCAGTTTAATAAGGTGGAAATGGTGAAGTTCTGTACGCCAGAGACATCCTATGATGAATTAGAAAAGATGACGCAAAACGCCGGGAATATTTTGGATAAACTGGGATTGCCGTACCATATTATTACGCTGGCTTCCGGTGATATGAGCTTCAGTGCGGCAATGACGCATGACCTTGAAGTGTGGATGCCAGCACAGAATAAGTACCGGGAAATTTCTAGTTGCTCTAACTGTGAGGATTTCCAGGCACGGCGGGCGCACATTCAGTACCGTGACGAAAACGGCAAGCGACACTTTGTTCATACGCTAAACGGTTCTGGGTTAGCAGTTGGGCGGACGGTAGCAGCCATCCTTGAGAATTATCAGAATGTGGACGGGACGGTTACCATCCCAGAGGTTTTGCGGCCATACATGCATGGGATTGAAAAGATTACGAAGTAGCGGCGGAATTAAAACTACAAGGTAGGAGGAGCGGAAGCATAGGTTGGATTAATCCTGGGTTACAGGTATGGTGAAATTTGGATGTTTCCGTACTAAGAATACGAATAACAAGAAGGATGAAACTTCTTGGTTAAAAGGCTTCAGGGAATTGTTCCCTGAGGCCTTTTGTGGTATCGTGACGGTAAAAAATGGAGAATAACGATGACAAAGTTTTACTTTTTGCGCCACGGGCGTACAGTGTATAACAAAGAGCTTCGTATTCAAGGCGCACGGGCGGATTCGCCGTTATTAGATCAAAGTGTTCAGGATGCACGTTTAGCGGGAAAGTATTTACAAAACATTCCGTTTGAGGCAGTGTATGCCAGTCCCCTTGGTCGAACCCAACGCACCGTTCAGTTAGCGTGTGCGGCAGCGGGGATTACATTGCATCCAGTGCTAGTCGATGATTGGCGAGAGTTCGATTTTGGAAAATGGGATGGTGTTTTAGAAGACGATGTGGTTAAGCGACCGGAGTTTGATGCGTTGATTAATCATCCCAGTCAGTTCGATGGAACGGCGTTAGGCGCGGAATCGTATGCGCATTTTATTCAGCGAATTAAACGGCCGTTGCAGTCTGTTTATCGGCAACACCCTAGTGGGAATGTGCTGGTAGTGGCCCACGCGATGGTAATTTCATACTTACTCCAAACGATTCGGGGATTAAGTGTGGATGAGGTTCGTCCGGCCGGGTTAGTGGCGAATACGAGCATTTCGGTCCTTGAAACGCAAGATGGGCAATCATACGCCGTTCCTATGTGGAACAATACGGAATTTTTAAAATAGTGGTTGACGCTGTTTTGTTGAACTGGTATATTAATAGGCGTTGTCGGTGGACGACCGTTATTGAGAATTAGGGCTTGACGGACAGGTTCTTTTCTCGCTATAATAGGTTAGTCGCTTGGGCGACGGTAGATCTTTGAAAACTGAACACAGTATCGACGAATTAAATGTGTAGGGCTCTTTTGAGCAACATAATTTAACGAAGTCAAACTTCGCTAGTAATAAATAATGAGTCACGAATTCAAAATGAGAGTTTGATCCTGGCTCAGGACGAACGCTGGCGGCGTGCCTAATACATGCAAGTCGAACGCGAAACCTTTACACCGAGTGCTTGCACTCACCGTAAAGGATTC